>NZ_CP085256.1:0-311469 GCF_044790185.1 Oceanobacillus kapialis | reverse complement strand
TTTCTATGTATCTGGATCAGATTTTAGATAAAATCATGGGACGCAAGCCGAATAAAAAAATAACTTTACTTCATTCCTATCCTAATAAAACCAAGGTTTAAATTAATTACTTCTTATCCCATACAGAATAAAACCTACTCCTAAGATTATAAAGAAAAATTTCTTAAGAGAAAGCTGCTCAGCCACCCCAAATAATCCAATAGCTGTTGTCGCCAACAAAACCAATGGTCCTACAAAAGCCAAGGTGCTATTAATAATTAACGCCTTATCTATTTCGTTAAAACGAAACATTAAATATGCAGCAAAAATTTCCAAACTCCCAGAAAGAACTCTCAACAATGCCATACCTAATACAGCTTTCTCTATTATCGCAAACATTTTTCTCCTCCTGTATGATAGCTTTCTAATATATATGCAGGGCTTGTCCAGATGAGGACAAAAGCACAGAGAAATTGGCTTATAACATAACAACTAAAAAAATTAAAGGCCACTCATATTATAGAGGGCCTTGTTTTATTCCTAGAACCGACCTGAAAATTAATAAATATTTATTGAAAAACGATAAATTATATTGTAAGATGTAGTAAAATACAGAGGTTGAGGTGTAAGCTATGAAACGAGGAACAACGTTTTTTCTAAAGATTGCCGTTGTATTGATTGGGGTAATTGTGCTCGCTCTTAGTATCTTTTGGCTACCATACCAGGCGAACCTTCTCGCCAACATGTATCCTGAATTTTCCTATTTACAGTACCCCTTATTACTTGGCTTGCTTGTGACAACGATTCCTTTCTTTTTCGCACTTTACCAAGCCTTAAAGCTATTACGTAATATTGATTACGAGAAAGCATTCTCCACCATGACCATACAATCGTTAAAACAAATTAAATACAGTGCTCTCACCATTAGCGTCATGTACATGGTAGGTTTTATCACCCTTCTTTACCTAAATGCAGCCAACCCAGGGATATTGCTTATGGGATTAGTAATTATCTTTTGTTCAGGTGTTATTGCTGTATTTGCTGCTTTGTTGCAGAAACTTCTTAATAAAGCCTTAGAAATCAAATCTGAGAATGAGTTGACGGTCTGATGTTGAATTTTCAATTGAAAAAAAATATAAAATAATGAATGATGGCTCTTGAAACTTATCTGGGGAGGAAGTACCTTAGAAAAAGAACAATATATAAAAACAGCATGATTATCACTTCTGAGGAGACCAAAATGCTAAACGATTGGAGAGAGGATAAAATGTTGCATACTGTAGCAAGTCTATTAAAGGTGAAGTATCCGATTATCCAAGCACCGATGGCTGGAGGTGTAACTACCACACATCTGATTACGGAAGTTTCAAATGCAGGGGGCCTTGGAATGATTGGAGCTGGTTACTTGTCACCTGACCAGCTGCGTCAGCAAGTAAATGACGTACAAGAAGTGACCTCCAGCCCATTTGGAGTAAACCTATTTGTACCAAATGAATTCCATGTAACAGAAGATGAAATTATGCTTGCCAACGACCAATTGGCTCCACTACGCAATCAGCTACAGCTATCCCAGAAGCCAAGTAATAAAAACCCAGAATTTAATGTCTTACATAATACCTTTTTGGAGCAAATTGATGTTGTGATTGAAGATCAAGTACCCATTTGTTCCTTCACCTTTGGCATCCCTTCTGAACAAGTGATTAATCGTTTGAAACAACATGGCATTCTTCTTATTGGTACAGCGACTACTGTCAAAGAAGCCATTGCCATAGAGAAAGCCGGAATGGATATTATTGTCGTCCAAGGCAGTGAGGCTGGCGGGCATCGTGGGAATTTCCTGGACTCTTACGATAACAGTATGATCGGTTTAATGGCCCTCATTCCTCAGGTAGTTGATATGGTAAATGTTCCTGTTATAGCTGCTGGGGGAATTATGGATGGAAGAGGCTTGGTTGCATCTCTTTCCCTTGGAGCGCAAGGGGTACAGATGGGGACAGCTTTTTTGACGTGTGAGGAAAGTGGAGCAAATGAGTTACATAAAGCTGCTATCCTGCATGCAGAGGAAGACCGAACAGTGGTGACCCGTGCTTTTTCCGGGAAATGGGCAAGAGGAATACAGAACGAGTTTATCTCGACTATGCAAGAAAAGGAGCATCTCTTACCCGATTTCCCTGTCCAGAACAGCCTCACAAAAGAGATTAGAAAGGCTGCTGCAAGTCAGGGGAAACCCGAATTTATGTCCCTTTGGGCAGGCCAGAACGCATCTATGGCAAAAAAGCAAACTATCCAAACGCTTATGCAATCGATAGTGGAAGAAGTGAAAAGGTTAGGGTATTCTATTTGAAAGCTAATCCATTCAGCATTACGACCTCTTCTACTATGTAATTTACTTAGGGATCTACATAGCAGAAGAATTTTACTGGTCCTCTTTCACTAACCAAGGGTATTTCGCCTCAAACTCTAACCAAAGACCTGGTTGCGACAAGTTCTCATTTTCACTTGGTTCCACTGCAACAAACCCAAATGTAAAATTGCCGACAGTAGCAGTATGTTCAGGGTCCCATTCTACATCGGAGCAATACGCTCCAGCTATTAATTTCCCAACCAGATAATAATGCCCCATATAGAGATGCAATCCGTCTTCTATAGAGCCAAATTCGGATAATAAATCCGGTTTTGTTGGGTCAATACCTAACTTATGAAATAGCTGCTTAACCTGGGGATCCAACTGTTCACAAGCCTCTCTATAGTTTTTACAGTCCAGACATTCACACAAATCCGTTGCCTCTCCATAGTATTCATTCGTTCTGGCTGCATCTACCTCTAGCAACCACTTTTCTAAATCAATTCTTTGCATATTTGTTTCCCCTATTCTTTGTTCTCTTTGACCTATGGAAGTGGATGAAGGGCACTATGCTTATAAGCCTTCATTCGAGGAACAAATCCTATACGGTTTTCCCCAGATTTTCTCCACCCTTTGAAACTTTTATCCCTTAAAGGAAAGCTTATAGATGTCTGGCATCTTAGTTCTTGGTAAATGACCCAATTCCTAATTGTTGTTTAAATTAATCTATCCACATTCGCTTGAATTTTACCGCGCCACCGGAAAAGCTTAGTTGATAAATATCTGGATTACTTAGGGCTTTCCATTGGTCAAAACCAAAGCTTTCATTATAGTAGTTTAATAATAAAGAGATAATTCCTCCATGTGCCACGACAATGCTCGTCCCAAAGTCCTCTGCGATAATCTCCTCTACGACCTCCACGATCCGTTTTCTCGCTTCGTCACTCGATTCTCCGCCTTCATATTTTAGATCCATATCATAAAATGTCGCTTCCAGTTTTTCCATCCAATCAGGAAGTTTGGCGGAGCTGAGTACGCGTTCGGCTAATCGAGGCTCTAATTCAACTTCTATATCTCTGTTATCTGCAAAAGGCTTAATCGTTTTAATTGCTCGCAGAAAAGGGCTGGAAATTATCCTATCCACTTTTACATCAGAGAAATATTCAGCCAACTCATTAGCTTGTAAGAACCCTTCTTGGGTTAAAGGGGCTTCAGGTGCTTGCCCTTCTGCTTTGCAATGTCTGATAATGTAGATTGTTTTATTCATAATGACTCAACCTCCTATCTAAGGTTATTAAATTATATAATGGTTACTTTTTTTATGTAAAAATGCCTAATTCACATCACCTAAATAAACAGGCGCTACCTTCCCTGCTACATACTCAACAACATATTCCCGAAGTGTCTGTGGGTATAGTCTATCATTCAATAACTCTGTTAACGGCAACCACTCCACACCAATTTGCCCATCATCAGGGACTGTTCCATTTCCTATCTCTGGACTTCCTTCTGCAATCTTACATACAAACATATATTCCATCTGGTGAACGTCCGCATCAAATGTAGCATGTTCATGATTTTTCCCAATGTACTCACGCATAAAGATAAGATCACCTACTTCAACATCAGCATTGATCTCTTCGATGCATTCTCTTTTCAATGTTTGGTGAAGGTTTTCTCCATGTTCCTGTCCACCACCAGGTAAAATATAGTAGTATCCCTCTTGATCTTGTTTTTTTATAGCCAACAACTGCCCATCCTGTACGATGACCGCCTTTGCTGAATTTCGAATGCCCATTCTTATCCCTCCAAATCTTCACATCCTCTTTCTCTATCTTACAATAGCTTCAACCAAAATAAAGTAACTATCCGCCCGTAAAACGGGCGGTTTTAGTTTCGCCCTATAAGGGCACTTTACCAACGAGGCCCCTAAAGGGGCTTCGAAATTGACCGTCAACCGTTTATATTCCTATCTATTTTTTAAATGGATCGACGTATTCACGTTTACTCATGTTGTCTCGTAGTCTATCCTCAGATTCCTGTTCACGAATGTACTTTGCCACCGTTTTTTGATTGAGCCCCACTGTACTGACATAGTAACCTTTTGCCCAAAATGTGCGGTTCCCATGGTTGTACTTTAGGTTTGCATGTCTGTCGTGAATCATTAAAGAGCTTTTACCTTTTAAGTAACCCATAAAGTAAGATACTGACATCTTTGGTGGTATTTTCACCAGCATATGGATGTGGTCGGGCATGGCATGAGCCTCGATAATTTCTACATCTTTCATCTCACATAAACGCCTTAAGATCACCCCGATGTCTCTTCTTAATTTGCCATAAATTACTTTCCTTCTATACTTGGGTATAAAGACTATGTGATACTTACAATTCCATCGGGTGTGTGATAAACTATTGTCACTCGACATGAGTAGATCTCCTTTCTGTATATAGAGTCGGTTTGACGGCCAACTCTATTATACCGAAAGGAGTTTTTTCTGTTACAACTCTACAAGTTGAATTCTCACACAGGCAGAGCCTGTGGTTTTAAAACCAGTAATAAAAAAGGCAAACTTTTCTATCAATTAAAACGAAAAGCTGCCTATTATGTCTTGTTCTTTAATTTTGTAGTAATGTTTTCTATTACATTTTACCTTTAACATATTCTCCAGAAAGAATGCTCATAATAATTTCATCCGAATATCTACCATTCATAAATAAGGACTGCCTTAATACGCCTTCTCTCTTAAAGCCAGCTTTCTCGTACGACCTTATCCCCCGAGGGTTATGTGAATAGACCTGTAACTCTAATCGGTTGAGTTTTAACTCTTCAAAAGTGAATTTCTGTGCAAGTTTCACAGCTTCTGTTCCATACCCTTTTCCGTAGTTATCTTTATTATGTAATGCAATCCGGAACATCGCTTTCCTATTATCCCAATCGATGTCATTAATAGCTAAGTCACCTATCATTTGATCGTTCTCTACTAAACATATCGCGAAGTCATGCCGAGTTGAATCTTTATTAAACCTCTCATAAGCGTTTTGAACCTCTTCCTTCGTAAACACCTTGCGCGTTCCAGTCATATAAAGTCCTTCCTCTTCTTGAAGACTATCAAAAATTCCATCTATGTCTTTCCCATGAATGGGCCTTAAGTATACTCTATCCCCTATTGTCATTTAAAAACTCTCCCTCCTTTTCTGCAGCATACTACTTTAATTTCACGCTATAATAACGCATAGCTTTCGGTATTCCCTTGATTTCAAAAAAGCCATTATATATTAGGGTTCGCACCCTATATTCTAAAAAAGTGTCCATAATTCCCTCATCCAATTGACCGTATACTTGCCCAATTAGCCTTGCTGACTTTATAAAGTCCTTTTCTCGCTGTTCAGCATGCAACTTTCTAGCAGCCGTTAGTATCAATTTATCGTAATAATCTACGGTTTTCCCTTTGATAGTGTTGTTTTCCCATACTCTCAATACTTCTTTCGTCTCCAATAAAGTTAGCCATTCTTGTTCAAACTGCACTCTTTCCTCTTCAGTTAGAGGATTTGATACTTTCTTTTGATAAATGGTGTTTAATTTCTCTGGATCAACCCATGCCGTGCGAGGAAAAAAGTACTGATATTCTCTTGTGTTATATAACTCTTGGAAAGCTAGTGTTGTATTTATCATGTAGACATCGTTCTTCTTTGCTTTTAACAAATATAAAAGATAACGTGCCCCCGTTTGTTCGTCCGCATTTTCAGCAGTCCACAAGACAATTGGTATTGAATCTGGGATGGCATCAATTTCTTTAAGCGTCTCAGAAAACTTCCTTTCATAATCTTCTTCGATATAATCGTCCCCATAATTCAGATGATTTCTTAGCCATTCATATCTACGTTCACGTCCTACGCCCTTATGAAGCTCATAAATTGGCCCGAACGAAAAATAGTCTGGAAAGCCAATCACCTTATTTTCATCCCCTAAACCTACTTTTAGAGAGCCCGCAGAAGATGGACCACATACCATATGTACAGTATTGTATGCTCTATCAGATTCTCTTTCTTTATTTTGAGCAAAGCTTATAATTTTTTCCTGCCAGTTATGTAAATCCTCTATCATTTGCTTTGGTGATTGATTCGATTCTTGTACCGTTTTTAATTGCATCATTGTTAGCAATAGAAAACTTTTCGCTTCCTCTTCTGTCATTTCACCTATAAGGCGTTTCAGGTCTTTGATCATTACTTTCCCCCTCAATTAAATACAGCATGGTATCACTACCACAAGCCTTACACCGAAAGAATCACTTCCCAGTTTTATACGCTGTCTCACTAATAATTAAACTCAACCGAAGTCTTGCTAACCATTTTTCTGTATCACTCTTTGTCCCCAAAACCCCATTCGTTTTCTCGTGATATTCTAACCCTTCAACAGCCTTGTACTGTACATCTAGTTGACCTATCCTTTGCACAATCATGGCCCACTCAGCATCTGTCATCTTTTCTTTTGAATGAGTATGGATATAGTCCGCACTTCTTTTCGAAAAGGCGCAAGAACCCGCTGTAATATCAACCTCTTTACACAGCTCTAAAGAACAAATAGTATTCGTTATCCTTTCCGTTTTAATCCACTCTACAGGATGCGTGTTCATGGCGCGTTCCGTTCTTCCTATAATGATATAATCATGATTCGGGATAATGGACACAGTATTTTTCAGCTCGGTTAAATGGTTCTTTCCCCATGTTAAAAGCCGGTCGAAATCACAGTAGTGATAGTAATGGCTTTTTGATTCAAGGCCAAACCTCAGAACCTCTCTCCTTGCCTGAGCTGCACCCTTTTTAGGAATAATCTTCACGTTAAAAGAGCTTCTTTCCATCATCTCTATTAATTCGGTAGATGTTTCATCACTTACAGTAATATAAAGTTCCGAGTATAACTGTTCAATATCTGCTTGCAGTTGTTTAAAAAGCTCTATGTTCTTTCCTCTAGGATCATGCGTTACTGTGAGAAGAGCAACTTGGGACATGTTATCACCTCGAGTACGATATTCTTATAGTTTTTATAGCTTCCGTATTTGATCTCCTGATCTAATAACAATACTTACGTAACGTGTAAACCCGTCCTCTATGTAATTTTCCATATTTAATACATCGATATCGGCTTCTATAGTGATTGTTTCTTGATCATGTTCATACAACTTTACTTCATACGGGGCGTTCTGATTCATCAAGGTTTCCATTGGCACATCACGATCTGTAGCATAACTCTCTTGGAATTCAACAGTAAATTCATTCACACTTCCTCTGTGGTTTTCAAACGGAAGTTCACACTTTCCATGCAAGGTCGATTCATCAACCATTTCAAATTGGCAGTTACTCGCCTCTTGATCATATGAAATAGCATAAACCCCCGTGGCTAATGTGTTTTGATAAAGAGTAACAAGCATCATCGGTAAAGACATTGAAATGACAATAGCAATTATGACTGACCTAGCATGATATTTATTTAATGACATGGCTAAAAGAACTAAGCTTGAAATAAGTATAACGAGCGTTATAATGCCCACCACCTGGAGACCATTAACCGTTTCAATCGGTATGTTGACTATCGACGAGATAGTTTCTCCATAAGGGCTCTCATGTGGAAAAGGAAAATTTAGAACTATAGAAATAACATAGAGAATAACGGCACTATAGAACAGTTTTTTACTTTTTATCATCTAAACTCTCCCACCTTCTTTAGTGAATTAATCAACAAACCCTTTTTATTTTATCTTACACCAGGGTCAGTAAAAATTGTTTTAAAAATACAAATTTTTCGGTAAGAGATGTCTTTTTTCTTCTATTGCTGATTTAATTCTTGAATAATTGGTGGTATTTCTGAAAGATCATCAATTATATATTTTGCTTTGACGTTACTAAAAGCTAAATCCCGCTTCCAAACGCCAACCATGCCTGCTTTTTCTGCCCCTTTCACATCATTCTCAGGATGATCTCCTATATAAATGCTTTCGTTTGCCGAGACTCCGAGTTGATTAAGAGCCCTCACAAAAATCTTCCGGTCGGGCTTTTTCATCCCTTCATATTCCGAAATAAGAATTGTTTCAAAATAGCCTTCTATTTCTAAAGCCCTTATATTATTCATTTGGAACTGGCCCTTTCCATTTGTAATTAAACCTAAATGAATTGAATCTCTTTTCAAAGCTTCTAATATATCGATTAGGTTGGGAAAAGGTATACAACTTTTCTGAAACTCACTTATGTAATCATCAAGTAACCTCTCCCTTGAGATTGAAGTAATATTGAATTCGTCCACTATCTGTTGGTAAACCTTATCCTTCCACACATAACCTCGGCAATCTAACTCTATAAAACGGGAAACATATTTTTCTTTTAACACATGATGAAACTCTTTATTTAATCTGTCATACTGGTTTTCTATAAATTTTTGTAAGGAAGCATCTCTATTTAACAATGTACCATCAAGGTCGAAGATAACTGCTTTAATCATTTGGGTCCCCACCATTTATGTATTCGGCTAATTGCAGCCCGTTTTCCGTGATTAATACGTTTTTATATTCATGGAATATTTTAACACGAAATTAATTGTTGGAATCATGTAAACTCTATAATGCGCAAGGATGTTTCTCCACTGCTAATCAGCACCCTCATCCTTCTATGTACAAATAACCCTTCACTCATCCATACGATAAATGAAGGGCGACATGAACATCAGTGAGTCTTCTTTAACTCCAAGTACAACAGAAGCTTCTCTAGAATATAGCCCTCCTCTTATTAAACAAAGGCCTCCATAACATCGGTGTGATCTTTAGTTATTTTTCTAAATTTAATTAGGAAAAGTAAAATAGTTCCGATCAAAGATAAGGCGAGAAAGATTGATAAGACACCAACATTTTGCCACATTAATTGAAAGTCATCATTTGCTGACAGTGCTCTGAAACCAGAAATGGAGTAGGTCATTGGTAAAAAGTCGCTTATTTTCTGCAAGAAACCTGGAGTCATCTCGGATGGGAAAATCCCGCCACTACTTGTAATTTGAAAGATGAAGAGAATCATTGTAACGAGCCTCCCCCCTTCTTTGAAGATGGATACAAGTAAATGAATAAACGTCATAAAAGCTATGCTAGCTAATATGGTGAAAAGGATAAAGTAACCAGCGTTTCCTACCTGTAAATCTAATATGGTTAAGAGAAAGACATCTATTAACAAAGCCTGAAGGATAGCCATTACTACTAATACACAGTATTTACTGTTAAACCAGCCAAGTAAAGATGTCGGTTTCGTAAAGGGAGTGACAGATGGAAAAGTAATGGTGATTAACATGGCCCCTAAAAATAAAGCTAATGATATAGTAAATGGTGCAAATCCATGGCCATAATTAGGAACATCGGTGTAAGGCTGCGTATTTAGCTCTACAGGATTTGCTATCATTTCTAGATTACCCTCTTGGAAGGTGCTTCCCTGGGTTTGACTACTGTTATTTATTGCCTGAACCATCCCTTGAGATCCTGTGTTCAATTTTCCCAAGGATGTAATAAGCTGCTCCTTTTGTGTTTCGTTTAAATTTGTATTGGTTGTAATTGCCTGCTTAAGCGGTTGTTCCAGCTCTTGCATACTTTCGGAAAGCAATGTGACGCCATTGCTCATTTCTGAGATGCCCTGAGTCATTTTATTCAAGTTTTCGCCAAGTACTTGCATATAAGTATACGTGAGATTACTAGAGATTTCCTGCTCTAGACTAGTGACAGCACTATTTCCTATCATACTTACGACAAAATTTTTGCTTTCATTAGGGGTGTAGTTTATGACTGGCTTTACCGGTTCAGCGGTAAACGCTGTTGCTGAATTTTTTGAGAAATCATTTGGTATTTCAATCGTTGCATAATATTCCTGATTTTCCAGCCCATTTGAAGCTTCTTGTGCAGAAACAAATTTCCAATCAAAACTGTTGTTTTCCTTGAGTTTCTCCATAATTGAATTTCCCAGCGTTAAGGTCTGGCCATTAAACGTAATTTCTTCATCCTCGTTCACTACTGCAATCGCAATTTCATCCGTAGCACCATAAGGATCCCAATAAGCCCAGAGAAAGATTGCACAATAAAGTAAAGGAACAAAAGCCAATACAATTAAGGCTGTTAAAATAGATTTTCTTTTAAAAAGCTCACGCATTTCTTGTTTAAACATGTTATTCATCCTTTCGATTTTTAATAGGGTCGTTATGCACTTCACCCAACTAGTTAAAGTTAGCAAGCACTTACTTGCATCTAGAGGAGAAAAACCACTCAACACCTTCGTTGAGTGCAGGTACTTACATGCATCTAGAGTAAAAACTGCAAGTAGGGTTTACAGGCAATCACGGGATTTATCATAGAGCTACTAAAGTTACCTTAAAGTCGATACAAAAGCAGTAATATGCTTTTCAATAAATTCATCAGTTGGCATATCCCCTTCCTCTGGGCTTAACCTGGCCTTTAACATAAAATATCCGAAGTTCAGAAACAGAAAGTTTGTTGCAGAAACATCCATATCAATATTACGTAACTTTCCTTTTTCCACCATAGCTGAAAAGTAGTTCATCAATTCCTCTTTATAAGCTATCGGCAAACGAGAAATAAGCTTATCCAATTCTGGAAACGACTTAGCCTCTTTTAAGCTGATTAAAATGACATCTTTCTTAGAATCCAATAGTCGCTGATACTCTCCTGCCAGCATACACAAATCCTTCTGAAGATCCCAAACTACTTTATATTTGATGGCATCTGAAATCACATCGATCGAAGAATATGTTTGGATAGCAGCCTCCACGATTTTCTTTTTGCTTCCAAAATGGCGAAAAAGCGTCACTTCATTTACACCAGCCTTCTCGGCAATAGCCTTAGTTGTAGCCCCTTTATACCCATTTTCCTTCACAAGCTCTATCGTCGCTGAAATAATCCGTTCCTGTGTTGATTTACTCATTTTGCATGGCCTCCTCTTATGCAAGTGAACACTTACATTACAACTATCATTATATAGAGAAATTAAAAAAGATCAAGAGGGAAAGTTCCATAAAAAATAACCACCCTATGCCTGTAAGTAGGTGGTTATTTTTCAACCAATTAGCGAGTCGCCCCCTTGAAGGGCTACTGCACTGATACCGTTAGTGTTCCAGCACTAGCGGTAGTTTAATTATATGAGTATCTACGTTTAGTATACCCGATTATATGTAAAAAGAAAACGCACTATTTCAGTAGACTACTCCAAACCTATTGTTTATCATGTGCTTTTCCTAAAAAGCCGAGTATCCCGGCATAAGTGTCTACCTTCCCTAAATCTAAGGTCTGATCAATCATAGCTACCATTTTAATAAAAGACCCAATCTGTTCATACATAAAACCAGAATCTACTCTTTCCAAATAGCCGTTCTCCCCTTCTGCAGTTAAATAGTCCGGTACTGGAACAAGTGAGATGTTAGGAATACCTGCATTGAATATGCCCTTCACCAAAATGAAGCTTGTTTTTAGGTCTTAACGTAATACTCCTGACTCTTGTTCTTCCCTCAAGTGATTTTAAATAAATGTTATTCATAACATCATTTCCGGTGTATACCAATTCTGCTTCCAGGTTCCCGGTATTTTGGTACTCTGTTTTAGTCTGATTATCTTTCCATTCTAAGCAGCCTAAATGCTCTAGCGTAAGCCCCGCTACTGCCCTTTGATTCTCTCCTTCGCCATCCCAAAGCTCAGGATGATCATGAAGCCAACGGGTGGTTGCCTGACCGTGTACACCGAACTGGGGAATTTGAAAATGTCCGGTAACGAACACAAACAGAAGGTTCCTTTGTCTTTGGTCTAATGGCAACTTAGAAAAATACTCTGCCATTGCCAACAATCCTATTCCACCATTTTCCTCACAGGCGTTTGGACCATCAGTATGCGTGTTTACTAGAATATTCTCTTTGTCATCTTTTCCGGGAAGAATAGCATAAAGTGAATCACTTTCCGCACTTTCTTCAGCTTCTGCCTCTAATACCAAACGTGCTTTGGTTTGTTGCCTTGCCGCTGCTTTTATTTTGTTTCCCGTCTCTTCATCTACCCAGAGAGCAGGACAATCTTTATGTGCAGTAGTAAAAGGAAGGTATTGCCCCTTCGCATTTTCTGCTGAGATGTTTTTCCAGACACAAATAACCCCAAGCACACCTGCCTGTTTCGCCTTTTCGAGATCTGGTCCCCTTAACACAGAACTTACCACAGGGTTAGTAATCCAGAGCGGCATTCTTTCGTTCTTCGGATAGGAACTTCGCCTTTTAAAAAATAGAGGTGACGGAAGCGTAGTACTTTTCACGTCTACAATCGCAATTTTCCCAGCAGCCTTTTTAAAATTGCCAGGCCCTGTGCCGCAATAAATCAATTCACCATTAACGCCATCTGATGGGGTTTCACCAGAATAGGGATAATAAAAGCTAACTGGTACTTTTTCCAATTCGTCCTGCTTAGTTTGCAGTGCGAGGCTCCACTTCTTCGTTTCCCATTTCGTAAATAAGTGCTTGTCTCTGTAAACTTCCAAGCCCATCTGCGTTAATTCTTTTTCAAAAAAATCAATCGTGCGCTTGTGTGCTTCATTTCCCGTATAACGAGGCCCAAAACTATTAAGCTGCTCTTGCCATGCCCATACCTTTTCTTTACTCGGGATTTCAGTGTAGTTGATCTCACTAGACATTGTGGGTATCTCCTTTTTAGGTGAGTGAAGTCTCTTATAATTATTTAGGTTGAAAAACCAGCACGGGGCCATTTCAGAGTAATTTTCTAAATAGAGTTTGCATAAGTAGAAAAAGGATCTTTTCCTTTTCTCACAACATACGTAATAGCATTAGTTCTTAAATTTACCTCTTTCTCTCCTCGTACTATTCTATATTCCAATGGTTTTACTACCTGCTTTACAACTTTCCAACCATTATAATTACTTCTAATTTATGTATCATTTCCATTAGTGCATTTTATTTCATTTGCAATGGGAATGCTGTTTCGTTCTCCCCCAACCCAAATCAAGGACGCGAATGTCCCGTTTCCCTTTTAGAAGTGGCAATTGTTCCATTACTGTTTTAACAGGCTTATACAGCCAGGAACCTTTTTCAAATAATGTATAGTTCTCATAACAAGAATCGTGATATTTCTTTTCTTCTTTACGTATGTATTCTACTCTGTTCACAAAATCCCCCCTGAAACATCTTGCTCCGTCACCCACACTTTTCCTAGTGAATCTTGCCTCTTAAACTGCATAAGCACTTATTCCCTCCTCAAATGTAATAGAGTTACCTTGATCTAGATACATCTTTTTCTTCATTTCCATAAAGTAATTTCCAATAACTCACGGTCTTTAATAACCAAGTCATAGGGATCTTTTATATCTTTCCAGTTAATGCTTCTTTTGTTTGAAAGCGCTAAGTCTTCTTCACCATTTAAAGAAGTAAAATACTCGACAATATTGCTTTTTTCAATCGCCTCTTCTAAATAGTCATAGAGGATCTTTAAGCACTTTTCTTCATTTGGTCTTCCATTTATGCCATTTGGAAAAGGGATTTGGTTAGCATATCCTGCTACTTGATGTTTGAATGTAAAATGGGAACTATAGGAAAACCGCTTTTTAATCTCGCTATCGTAATTATTTTCAAAATATAAATGGACAAAATCAAGTTCCGTTCTGAAAACATTTGGTTGTTCAGGTGAGATGGGGTTCTCACCAAATGAACCTGTAGGCAGCCTCATAGGTGAAGCAATATAGATGTATTGGGTCATAGATTCTTCCCGCCTTAGTTAGATTTACGTTTTTTCTATCACAAGATATTCATGTAATTAATCTTATAGGTTAGTTACTACAATACCCTCTAATATTAACACAATATTCAAACGGGCATTTTCTACTAAAAAGCCTAACTGGACTTTTAATTCATAAAAACTTTTTGAAAAGGATTCACTAATACTAAATAATTGACAAAATAATTTATTTATGCTATAATTTACAGTTATCATTTTGTTTTATATAATAAGATTCTCCTGGCCAGGGGAATCTTATTTTTTAGGAGGAAATTGGTATGAAAAAAAATGAATCCAGTTTAACTTCTTTAGTATCGGCATTCGGTCGGGCATATCATAGCAAATATGACTCGCCGAAAATCTTTGATGACTTTTTTGCGATGAAGTTACTTACTCAACGAGATTATCGCAACATTAAAACGAATATGGTGAACGGCATTCAATTCTTCAACAAAGATATTGCGGAAAAGTTTAAGGATAATCCTGATGAAATACTAAAATGGATCACACAAGTGCAGTTATCTCCTACACCTTTGGCGCGTGCTGCCTATTGCGAAAGTGTCTTACAAAATGAAATTAGTTTAGGGGTAAAGCAATATGTCATACTCGGCGCAGGCTTCGATACGTTTTCCATGCGGCACCCTGAATTGGAGAGCACACTTGAGATTTTTGAAATTGATCATCCCTCAACCCAACAATTTAAAATGCAAAGACTTAATGAAGTTGATATTAATAAACCGCGTAATCTTCATTTTATTTCAATGGATTTTACGGAAATGTTTTCGTATGAGCAGCTATTTGAAAAAAACTTTAAGTATGAAAAGACATTTTTCAGTTTACTAGGAGTTTCGTATTACTTAACTAAAGATGAACTTTCAAGCTTACTAGATCAATTATTTGCCAACGTTCCAACTGGAAGTTCTATTGTATTTGATTATGCTGATGAAGGTCTTTTTGAAGAAAAAGGGTTATCAAACAGAGTAGAGAACATGGTGAAAATGGCTGCCGCTAGTGGAGAGCCTATGAAATCATGTTACGCTTTATCGGAACTGGAGAAGATGTTAGAGAAATCAGGACTGCTAATTTATGAACAGGTAACTCCTGAAAAAGTTGAGGAGCGCTATTTTAGCAATCGAAGCGATTACTTAACCGCGTTTGAATCCATTCATTACGTTCATGCAGTAAAAAAATAACTTAAATTAGAGCCGCTCTCTAACAGAGAGGCTCCATAAACCCAATTATCAATCTAAGTTAGTATTCAAAGACCTACACTGGAGGACTCTCCACTGTAGGTCTTTTATTTGTTAGTAGTTACTCAAATTTTGACTAGGTGTCATAATGATTACTGGATTTTTAGCTGGGTCTAACCATTTCAATATAGAAATTACATTAGACTGAGATGTGGCTACGCACCCAAGTGTATAACTGCTTCCAGTGTGAAAGAAGATCGCACTTCCTTTTCCAGGAGTTCGTTGGGTATTATAATTTATGACAAATCCATATGTGTATAGACGATGTGTCATATTCTCAGCACTTTTCCACTGGCCTTGTGTTTTGCTTTTTGATTGCCATGTATTGTAAAGAGCAGAATCTGAGTCATCCACCCACACATCATCACTTGTGATATCTCTCCAAGGTAATTTTGTACCAGGGTTTCCGTTTTGTCCGAAGGCCGTACCAATTGAATATTTACCAATAGGTGTTTTCCCATCGCCTTCTTTTTGTTTACCAAACCCATTTTTACCGAGAAACCCTGACGTGTTCATGACCCGGTTCCATTTCCCACTTCCGTCTTTCTCAAAGGTTTGGATAGTGGCACTTGTGGAACCATAACTATCCGTTGTGACTAAAATAAGTTGGTTGTTCCCACTAACTGTTGTTAACTTATCAGCATCATTTTTAGGAGTTGGTGTTTCTTCGACAGGTGTTTGTTTAGGTACTTCTTGCTTTTCTTCCTTTTTCGCTACAACAGGCTTTTTATCGGATAAATAGTTTCTGGAAAGCCAACCTGTCTTACCATTTACCTTTACTTTCCCCCACGTACTAGATATTTCTGTAATTGTAACCGACTGCCCATCTGTAACACTTGTTATAACCTTGTAGTCCGTACCTGGACCACTACGAACATTTAACGAACTTACGTCTACATATTTTGTTACAGGATCAATAACTTTAGTGGTGGGAGCAGTAGGCTTGTCTTCCTTTTTGGATTCTGGCGTTTTTGTTTCCGCCGTTTCTTTTTCCTTTTCTTCATCTTTTACTTCCTTGGAGGGTTTTTTGTTCTCTACAGCAGACTCTTTCTTTTCTTCCTCTGCTTTTTTATTCCTAGACTTTTCTTCTTTATTTTTACTTTCTTCGTCTTCAGACTCTTCTAGGCTTTCATTTGAGATGCCAACTTGAATCTTTCCCTCTTTTTTAACATCACGCTTAGATGTCTCTTCTTCAAAATCTTCAGTAGTAGTTGCTTTACCGGAACTTGAACCGCTAATCCATATTACCCCAATTACTATTACAACCATTAAAAGAAGTGTAGAAATTCCAGTCATCCACTTTTTCTTTGTCATCCCCTATAACAACTCTTTCCTATGTATTTTCTTCTTTATATAGTATCAGTAAAATTATACTATTATTTAGAAGTATCTAGATATTTATACCTATTTTACAATTCTACTGAGAATTTTCCAAACATTATCCTTTTTGTTTGATCCTTCTAACATATGTAAAGAAAAAGACACCTTACTTAAACTTCAGTTAAGTAAGGTGCCTTTATCCTATTTAATGTTTACTTTGACTCAATGAAGAGTCCTATCTCATTACCTTCCACTTTAATTTTACATTTATTAGTCCATTGCTTGTCTTTTCTGATAATATAATATATATGCCTAAATTAGAGCTCATAAAAAGGAGAGTTAATAATGAATGAACTTTTAATGTTATCCATTTTATTCTTTGCTTTCTTGACTTATAAAATGATTAAGATATTCCGAGTAAAAGGCATCCCAAGAAGCAACAAGATTTTAGCTTGGTCTATTTATGGAGTTTGCACGATTGGATTAATTTCTGTAAATTTGTGGATATAGATAGTAAAGAAAAAACTCTTGCTATTGAGTGATTGTTTTCTTTTTATTAGATTAGTGTAGAATACAGGTAATATAGCGTATAATTAAAAAACCGCTTGGTGCTGGTACACCAAACGGTTTGCCATAGCTAAGGCTCCCTACAAGGGGGTCAGCATAGGGTAGAAGTAATCCATCAGAGCTGCTAACTCAAGGGTGGGTTATTTTTTTGGTTAAGTTCTACTCCTCCTTACATTGTAGGCGGCAAATATATATTTAGAAATGTTAATACTGCTAAGTTTCCTACGTCTACAATAAAATGAGAAACAATCGCCCATCTCAAACTCTTCGTCGTAAAATAGGTAATTGACCACACAACTCCCATAATCGTTAAATAAATATAAAGATGATACGATGTGTTAGCAATGGAGAAGACTCCCCACATAAATGGATGGCTGATCACAAAGAAGATAGTAGAATAGATTACACTAGCCCATTTAGGGAACCAGTCCCCTGCAGCATCTAGCAAGATGCCCCTCCAATACAACTCTTCAAACCATGGATTTATTAGAGCAAATAATAACCAAAGAACCACCAACATGACGGAATCAAACAAGTTATAGTTCATGACTAATATAGTGAGCGGAAACATACCAAGGAGTAAAGATAGAATCACGGATGCCTTAGCTGATTGGGGTTTCCTTAACCAGTCCTTAATGCGCTTATCCCCTTTAAAATACATAACCATAAATCCAGTTGTACTCCAATAAACGAGTGCTAACGGCACCCAAGCCCATCCACCAATAAACTTTGAAAAAACCGTAGCAGTTATAAAACCAATTAATATAACGACTATAGGTGATGCAAGAATTAGCATTCTATTTCGTTTACTTATATCCACGTTCATCTTCTCGTCTCCCTTATTCTATCTATATCTAAAACTTAATACGATCTAAATACCTTCATAACCAACTTGGCATCTGGGATTGGACAATCACTCCATTGAATTTTATTAATGGCTAATCCTTGAATAAAAGCATAAAAAGTAATAGCTAATGTAACTGGATTGGTTTGAACAATATCTCCTTCTTCTTGTCCTTCCATTATTAGAGGCAGGGTTGCCTTAACAGGGGAGATCGCTTCTTCTCCTGTTAAAAAGTCTTTCACTTCTTCTGGAACAGCATCTGAAGTACTAGCCTGCATCATAATTAAAAAGAGAAGTGTATTCTCACTACTTTCCATTCCTTCCAGTATCTTTTCTGTCATCCATTCTAATTTCTCTAATGGCGTCCCCCTCTGTTGTTTTGCATCATAAATTACCCCCATCGAACGATCGGAGGCCTTTTTTACCAATGTCGTAAATATTTCTTCTTTCGATTTAAAATAGTGATAAACAAGACCATGGCTTAATGCTGCTTCTTTCGCGATATCACTAATCTTTGCTGCGACCATCCCCCTACGAGCAAATACTTGCAAGGCAGCTCGCAATATCTGCTCTTTTCGTTCATCTCGAATTTGTTTATTTTGCTGTTCTTGTCTAGGCAATCTCGGCACCTCTTTTTTGATTGACTAATCAGTCAATATTAGATGTGTTTTTAGTTTATTCTATAATTTTTTTCACGTCAATAGTCTTTTTAGTTTTGGGAATTGCCTTCCTAAGTTAGAACTAGCTTTGTATGTCCCGAAGTTTTTTCCAAAGGTGGTATTTATGGCCGTTTATGCCATGGCTCTAATGTCCCAACAATTGTTTCTTTGTCATTACCTCTAATTGCTTGAATAACTCCGTCTGAAATTTCACCATGTGTTAACCATCTAGATCCCTGTGCTTCTATTTTAAACCCCAACCTAACTTCTTTAATCGTACAGTTTGGCAAGCTCTCTTCTTGCGTTTCCTTAATATCTGATAAACGACTACTACTGCCCTTTATTAAAAGTAAAGTCCATTGTTGGTGAGGCTGTAGCTGATTTAATGTATCCTTTATTACAAACACCGCTTGAGGAGAAGTACGATGTATCCAGGCAACCACCATATGAATAGCTTTATGTTCTTTGTATGCATTTATCACATTTTCTCTTAATGCATCCATATCCGTGTAGTCTAGATTTTTTGTTTCAATTCTATAATTCTTTGCTAATCGCGCTAGTTTATGAGGATCTCTTCCAAAGGCTATTGTATGAGTTGCATGGTTAGCAACCCATCCAGTGGCTTCAGCTAGCATGCCTGTCCCACCAAAAACTAATACATTTCCTAATTGCATTGTAACCTTAACTCCTTTATTTAATATTTATTTCAAGGTCTAACGCTTCTTTTAATTCTTGTGGGTTTTTGGTGCCAATAATTACAATTTCTTCATGCTTTAACTTTAAGACTATACCTTCATTTCCACTTATATTATAAACTCTTTCTCCTTTAAAATTAACGCGAATTCCCCAACCACCAAACCGTTTTAACGAGCTATAATTTATGCTTTCATAATCTTGGATATTCGTGAAAGAGAATTGCTTATACTTTATGTGGAATGGGAAGAAACGTATATAAAGACCATCTTTGCGAACTTCGGTCACCAGTTTTATGATCCCAAAAGTTAAAGTTGGAAGCAATACTCCAAAGATAGTCCAGAAGAGGATTGTTATCGTATCAGGAGCAGGGTTATCACCGAAAGGTCGGTCTAAGATAATTTGCTGAATAAACCAATACCATATATAAATAGCACTCAATAGAATCACTACTCGTAACCAAAATTGATTTGGTCTTTGGACTTCTCTAAAAATAACTTCTCTTTTCTCACTCATTTATATTCCTTCCTTTTCTCTATCTGTTCCTGAAAAACGCTAGCTCTCAAGTCAACTTCTATAAATTAAATTTCTCCTTAATTAGGTTTGCAACTTTCTCTGCACTCAAATTGGTGTTGTTGATCTTCATATAGTTCGGGAAATTGATTTCGCCTTCTAAAGAATTCAATCTATGACTCTCTAGTGATTGCTTCAACCTATTTTCAGACCATTCGATATCCCTTTTTGACGGTTTATGTTCCAGTCTATTAGAGCTTTTATTTCGTTGAAGTCTCTCGTCCAAATCAACTTCTAGTTCTACATAGTACACAGTTGCTCCCTTAGACTCAAATAGCTGCGTTACTTTCTTTACATAATCCCAATCAGCTTGTAAATTAAACGCCCATAAGTAAGTGAAAATCATTCCGTATAAATTACTGTTTGCTACTTCTTCAAATATCTCTTGCCGGAATAAGTTTACTAATCTTTTCCCTTCTTTTGTGCCATAGTCAAAGAAATGATTGACCAATTCAATCGTCATATGATTATGAAACAATTTTAATTCTGTTATTCTTGCTAACTCCTGGCCAACTGTCATTTTACCAACTGCTTGCGGGCCAGTAATGAGAACAAAGTTCATAAGCCCTCTCCTTTACTACTTTATATGTTTACTAGTTTCGAGAAACATTAATCTAGATTACATTAACTTTCATACTTCCCTTCTGAAGCCAATCAAGTGATACTTTATGTTTTAATATTCTATATTTGAGGAAGAACCCCTTTAACTTTTGGTATATTCTTATTAAAAAACACCGACTCCAAAATTATGGAACCAGTGTTTCAACGATCATTTACGCAAAATTTTCTCCATGGCTTTTCCCTTTGCTAATTCATCGATTAGTTTATCTAGATAGCGAATTTCCTGCATTGTTGGCTCTTCAATGTCTTCCACTCTGACACCACAGATGACTCCTTTAATCAAATCCCTTGAAGGGTTAAGCTGCGGGGATTCCGCAAAGAAGATCTCAAAATCTGTTAGTTTTTCGATTTGAGCTTCCAATTGTTCCTGGCTATATCCGGTTAACCACCGGATGATTTCATCAACTTCGGCTTTTGTACGCCCTTTTTTCTCGGCCTTTGTAACATAATGAGGATAGACACTTGCAAAACTCATGGTATATATTTTATGTTTTGGCATAATTACACGTCCTCGTTATCTAATTTTCTTTAGTTTAACATGTAGGTTAAGGCTAAACGAGTGGCCGTTTTCTTTTGCGTAGAGTGAAATTTACAAGGTTGTAAGCTGCGTATAAAACACTTGCTTATTAAAAACTTTTAATAAAATGGGAAGGGTTTTTTAGCATCTGGATGAAAGACAATATATTATCATCACGCCAGACTATCAATTGGTTCTAGTAATGACGGGTATTGCACCTCCCTAAGAATTCAGGTAGATACTTAATTAAGTATTTTTCTATATTCCTTTCTTTGAATCGGCTACCCTGTTAAATGAAATAACACTTCTACAGCCTATTTCTTTTCTCTCAATTTAACCAATAATACCTTAGCTTTTTACCGACTATTTATAATATAAACCATTTCACCAGTTGCTTTCTTCGCCTCTGGTATTGGATATAGCGGAAAGACATGATTCATTTTGGGGTACTCAAAATAATTAATCCTCACGCCCTGGTCTTCTGCTTTTTGTTTAAATTTCCTTGCATCTGGCAGGAATATCTCGTGAGTTCCGACGAATAAAGTAATTTTCCCCAACCCTCTAACCTCTCCATTTAAAGGGCTAACTAGATAATGGTTTGGATTTGTATCACCTGCATAGGCTTTTCCCATTGACTTCAGACCATAAATTCCTAACGTGGGATCAACAGCATCTAACGGCTGAATATCCGGGTTTTCCAGGCTAATATCAAGCCACGGGGAAAGCAAGATAATATGTTTTGGCTGCGGAATTCCCTTTTCCAGAAGCAACTGCGCGAGAGCTAATGCAAATCCTCCCCCTGCCGAGTCGCCCATTAAAATGAGCTTGCTACTATCTGATTTAGCCAAGATTTCTTCATATAAAGGAAGCACCTTATCAAACGATTCCTGATATTGGTGGTTAGGTGCTTTTGGATAGACTGGTACATAAATGGTAGCGTGTGTTTGCCTAGCGATGATATTTAAGAATTTCCAATGGTATACTAGCGGCTGATCTACATATCCGCCACCATGTAGATACAGGATTGTTTTATCGGGTTTCTCGTTTTCTTGATTAAACACATAATAATCCATCCCTGCCATTTCTAGCCGTTCTATTTTAAACTTGTTCTTCCATTTCTCAGGCAGGACGTATGGCTTGCCATTCTCAACCTGTCTTTCCTTCATATATTCAAGATATCGCACTTCGTCTGTAAGTGTCTTTTTTCCACCAGCTCTTCTAAGGATTTGTTCTACTGCCCAGCTTCTAATACTTCGCATACTTTTCCCTCCTTGGAATTTCGTAAAAAGGAATGAATATTCATTCCGTGAAATTGTTATGATGCGATCAAATGATTCTAATAGCATTCCAGGAACTATCTTCAAGCTCTTTTACCAACTCAGATGAATAGGTTAACTGCCCTGTCTCCAGTAAGTTAACCAACATCACAATTGGTGAATAGACAATCGAAATAAGTGCCTCTGATGGTAAAGAGCGAATTTCATGCTTTTCTTTTCCTGCCTCGATTACCCCTGTAATAAAATCCAGGAATTCACTAAACGTCTTTTTACTTTTTTCATTAAGGTAATGACCGTCTTCATGGGAATTTATGAAAACAAAAACCTCAACATTGTTTCTTGCAAAATCAAATAGTCTTGTATAAATATGTGTAAACTGTACGTGAGTAGTTGCCGTCTTGGGGAAGTCAGATATTATTACTTCTGATAGTTGTTGTACGCTATTCGTATATAGTTCGTTAACCAGGAATTCCTTATTGGCAAAATAGCGGTATATTGTACCAGCGCCTACCATCGCTTTTTCAGCAATCATTGGCACTGTTGTTCCATCATAACCTCTTTCTGCAAACAAAGTTACTGCTGCATCAAGGATGTCTTTTTGTTTATTCTTGGACATTGTATCGCCTCCAATCGCGGAATGAATATTCATTCCGTTTACTATGATAATTTGATATCCCTTGTCTGTCAATAACTGTGGGCTCTTTCGTGACTGGAGAGTATAAGATTTCGCATACTTTTTACAATGAATAATAACCTCTTACAGATATTGCTGTAAAAGGCTATTTTCTGCGGCACTCTATTATAGATTATCCCTCAAGCCGTCTTCTTCCTAGGCCAGATAAAATAGGAAACCGTAATAATTAGATCAATACCTAATACAAGTGTCCATAATTTCAACACGTTCGTTAATGCTTCTGTTCGTGAAGGATCATCTATTAGAAAAGTGATTCCTACTAGAATACCAGCACCAATCAGATAAGAAAGGACATGTTTCCCCCACCCTTTTAAATAATGCATAGAATAATCCAAGCCAGTTAGTTTGAGTGGCTTTTCACCTTCTTTGGTTACGTAGTAGCGAAATCTCTCGTCAGCCCAATTTATCATACTTTTACCAAATACTATTGAAATACCTATATAAACTGCAGCAATGGCATGTGGTACAGTTGCTGTAGCTCCCCGATATAAGTCCAAACCAGTTATTATCAATAGAATTAAATCAATGACAGGGGTTAAGGCTAAGAAAAATAATCCTAGCTTATCCTTTTTTAAGACATATCTTGTGAATAAACCTAAGACAATAACGACCCAAAACCCTATTTCACAAGCAACGATCATCCAAGCAATAAAATTCAAACAAACACCTCCTATTTGTCCAATTGTTTATTATCCGTTCAAATGTTGCTGTTTTCTACTTATATACATTTCATATGCTTCTTCTATGAACTCCAGTGTCTCCGAGTCGATAGGGTAAAACCCAGCACTCTCCGATTTTTGAGGTGATTTTCTAATCTCCCAAACTTTTTCTGCAAACCCCTCGTTACCCCCAAACATGTCTTTCTCTTTTTCGTGCATACGTTTTACGATTCGTTGTATTTCGGGTGATGCTGCTCCCTTTGGCATATGCTTTTTTAATTGTGCCATTAGAGCAATCCATTCAAGTGTGTCAGGATCAGCGCTGTTTAAATTTGGCAATTGATCTAGTAACGTCATTTCTTTTTCATCAAACGTCTGGCTTAGAAAAACTTCTCTTTTGTCCATATTATTTTGATTTAGCTGGATGAGTTTCTGGACATTAGCTATATCAATACTCCCTTTAAGCACCATCTCATTTAATAACCCGTTTAATGAATGCTCAATTTCCTCTAGCCTCTTTTTCTCTTTTGAAATATAACCTAATTGTTTCTTCAAACCAACGAACCAATCATGGCCCTCCTCAGACAGCATTTCCTTTATTTCTTGCAGACTGAACCCCAACGTTTTTAAAAATTGTATTTCCTGTAGAGTCTTAATTTCCTTCTCTCCATATAACCTGTGACCACCCTCGGTTTTACCTGCAGGGGGAAGAAGGTCTATTTGATCATAATATCGCATGGTCCTAACCGTAATCCCAGTTCGCTTTGTCACTTCTTGAATTGTAATCAAGTAATCACCCTCCGTTTATTGTCGCTATGTATATTATATATAGTTACGTAGCGTCACTTACAAGCTTTTTTTGGAATTTTTTTAAGTAACTAAAATTGGTGACTACCGGTTGTTTATCCTATGCGTTTTTCACAATATAAAAATGCCCCTTAAAATATTGAATTTTAAAGGGTTTTCTTTATATATGATATATGTTCCATTTGCTAACCCTTATTCAATGCAGCACTTACCAACATCTATTATTAGCTATCCCAATAGCTAGTTTCCATGTCAATTAACCAATGATTACGAAGCATAAGTGTTCGTTCTACGCCGGCTATCGCGCCTGCAACAAATATCCAAATATTCGTTTGCCAGGAAAAATCAATTGGTGATTCGAATATTCCTATATTCTCAGCAACCCAGGGAATTTCCGTAATCATCTCTATCAGTTGAGGTAAACTTAAAGCTAATGAAGTTAATAAGATTATGACCGCAATGATTCCGATTAGCCTGCTAATTGGAGGAAATTTCTTGTGTAACCACATGCGTAAACCTCTTATGGAACGTTTTTCTGGGTATATGGAAAAAGCCTCTTCATTACTCGTTTCGTATTCATTTGTTTCATAATGAATACGGTTTATCCCGTAACCTCCACTATCTATTTCAATTACTCCATTTTCTATTGGAAAAGCTGCTGGAAGCTTGGAATAGGCAACATGTTTTCCCTCTCGGTATAAATCAGCCATAGGCTCCTCTGCAAAATATTTGCAGTTTACAGCATAATTGGTTTTCTCCTTTTGATTATTTGTTATTTCTATATGGAATAAGGAGCGCGTAAAGATATGCCAAAGTCGATATTCCTTTAATGTATGGCCATCTCCCGCTTTGACTTTTTTCATTTTCAAACGACGTCTTCTTTGACGAATAAAACGAATCATTTTGGTGCACGTCACTCCTTTTTAAGCTTTTTATAGTTATACGTTTGTTAGTTATTTAGGTTTCATTTACTGGAATAAGGTTAAGGAAAAGAAAAAGAACCGAGAAAGCGTACCTTGTTGTACGTTCTCGGTTCTAAGACAGACAGTTATAAATTTGTTTGGAATGTACTCATTTACCCCCTTGGTATTTAGCCGCCAAACGCCTTATTATATTGTTTAATCTAGCTTGATCTTCAATTATTTTATTAACCATTTTACAAGTACGGCTATCAATTCCATTATGGACCAGTAAAGCAATCACACCTCTTGTTGACCATATGTTTAAATTCTCCGATAGCAAAATCCAATCAAATTGCGCAAAGTTTTCTATATAACCTTCCCTAAAATTTGTTAGAGATGTGGTTATCTTTTCTTCTGACTCTTCTATATTAATGAACGATGAAATTAATGCACTAATATCAAAATGGTTATTTTCTCTTCTTACTTCGCCAAAATCAATGATGTATATATTTTTATCGTTAGTTATAATATTCCACGTTGCCAAATCACCATGTATGAAGCAATTATTTTCATGCTGACAACCTATACTTTTCTCAACCATAACTTCTAATTGTCTGCGGAAATTCACTTGTGCAAAGTCACTATCGTATTTTAAACTTTCCCACATACTTCCCAATGAAAAACGGTCAACCTGCTCTATTATTCCTTGTATTCTTTGTGTTTCAGAATGAAAAAGAGAAATTACCTTGCCCAAATTATAGAAGTCAATGTGGGTTGCCTTCTTATAATTCGGAATGTACGTTTGTATATTATACACTTCACCACCTGCTTCGAACCTAGCCTTTCAGCTCATCTCACCTGACAAACTCAATATAAAATGTGACGTGGGCAAAATGGAGCGTGTGTTTGATAATATTATCCGAAATGCTGTCAGCTATAGTTTCCCTGATAGTACGATCACGATTGAAATGAAAGAGGAGAATGAAGGCATTCACATTCGGTTTGAAAATCAGGGATTTACGATCCCTGAGGAAAAGCTGAACCGTATCTTTGAGCAATTTTACCGCTTAGATTCCTCAAGAGGCACCAATACAGGTGGGGCTGGCTTAGGACTTGCGATTGCAAAAGAGATTGTGGAACTCCATCAAGGGACTATTTCTGTTTCGAGTTCTGATGATAAAATTGAGTTTAATATTTATCTTCCAAAGACTTTGTAAGGAATTCCATGAAAAAGACACTTTCTAGCTTTATATCTAGAAAGTGTCTTTTTATTTATTGATTAACCTATAATTCTTTCACTACAGTATTTGAAAAACGATCGTGGGAAAGAGCTGCCCCGCCCTGACCTTCGAACTTCTCACGGTTCTTCAAGTAGTCAAAAAAGCTGACAGTGTCCCGGTAACCTATCCGCTTCATAATTTGGCCTGCTGTTAACTCAGGACCTTCCGTACTTTCGAGTTCTAACCCCATTTTTTTGTACCCAATTGTTTGGCCGGTGCGGCGCAACTGGCCATATTCCAGTGTCCACATTACGATGGTTGGTGTTAGTAAAACATGCACCGCTTCGCTTTTCACTTTTTTCCGTAGAAAATACTCTACACCAGCTGTTACAGCGGTTGAGATTGCCAAATCAATCAAAAAAGCTTTCGTACGTTTTTTTGTAATAGGTTGCACTAGAGAGCCCCTCCTTGTTTGCTGAGTATATATTACTAATTATTCTAACATATATCTTATCTGATTAATGTGTAGGTGTTTTGCGAAATGACACGTAATTCTATTAGCTTCTTAAAATATCCCTAGTTGTTCCATAAGGCTAATCCCATCAGAGGAGACCCAATATTCCTTAATCAATCCGTCATTCACATAAAACATATCCATACCATTGAAACTCACTTCTTCTCCAATTTCTGCCTTGGCGCCCTGCATTCCTCCTTTATAAGACCCTATGAACTTCCAACGAGCTGATACGTATGATTTGTCTACAATCGGTCCTACTTCAACCAACATTTTTACATTATCAAAATATGCATGTCCGTCCTTAATAATCCCCTTCAATGCTTCTGAGCCTTTTATTTTATCGGATGTTTTCCCGTCAGTCCTTGCCTGATGAACAGTGCAATCTGAAGCTGTTATTTCATCAAGTACAGAAACATCCTCATTCCAAGCTTTTACCCATAATTCATAAATCTGCTTTCCATCATATACCGTCATTTAATATACCTCCTTTGTTAAGTCCTTATAGTTAATTTCGATAAGAGTTGGCATTTCCCTGTATATTAGGTGGTATCTAATACCTCAAATGCAAAGATTAAAGTCCATCATTAAAACATTTAAGTTAACCATTTACACATAATCTTGTTAACAGATAAAGTTTTAAAAATAAAAAGAGGACCTGCTTAAAACAGACCCTCCTTTCAGAGTTTCCCACTGAATATCGTATCAAAAACGATATTGGCTACATGAAACGAATACTATAAGATGTTTGATTGAAGTTTCACTTTATATAGTGTCTTGCCTATACATATTCATGATATTCATTTGGATCCTGACCTTCTACACGGCCATCTTCTCCTTTATCCAATGAATCAATTTTTTCAATATCTTCAGATGCTAAATCAAAGTTGGTGCTATTGAAATTATCTTTTTGATGCGCTGGATTACTTGATTTTGGTATAGTAAATACGCCAGCTTGATAATTCCAGTTTAAGATAATCTGGGCCGGGGTTTTATCGTACTTCTCTGCAATTTCTTTAATTGTAGCATTTTCCAGCACGTCATTCAGATAACCTCGACCAAAAGGGCTCCAGGCTTCAGTAAGAATGCCACGTTTTTTATTTTCTTCCACCATACGGTTATTATTAAAATACGGATGACGCTCCACTTGGTTTGTAGCAGGCGTCACACCTGTTGCTTCAATAATGTCGTCCAGATGTTTAGGTTCAAAGTTTGAAACGCCAATCGTTCTGATTAACCCTTGTTTTTGGGCATCCACTAAAGCCTTCCAAGCTTCTACATACTTGCCGTCCTTAGGATTTGGCCAATGAATTAAATACTTGTCAAAATACTTTAATCCAGTACGACGCAGCGATTCTTGAATAAAGATAAATGCCCTGTCATATTCATGGTAAGCGCCGGGCAATTTCGTGCTGACTAAAATTTCTTCTCGAGGCAATGCGGACCGACGCACAGCTTCACCGACAATTCCTTCATTGTCATAGTTTGTTGACGTATCGACTAAGCGATACCCTGTATTTAAGGCGTTTAGAATTTCAAATGTGCCTTGATCTCCGTTAATACCGATCGTACCTAACCCCACATAAGGGAGCACTGAACCATCATTTAGAGTAAAAACGTTATTATTTAGAGTCAAAATCTCATCTCCTTAAAAAATTTTCGTAATGTAAGTTGAGAATGGAAAATCGATATTTCCATGATGTCCATAATTACGATACCCGAATTGAAAAAATCCTACACTCATCGGAATTGACTGTAGGAAGTTGGCAATTTTTGTAATAGATTTATTATGCATTCGATTTAAATCAATTTAGAATGGCATCGAAAGGATTTAATCTTCTTGTAATAAGAAATAGCACTGAATCATTAATACAGGCCGAAAATTTTGTGCTTATTTATGAGAAGGGTTTGAATACATAACGGACTGTCTAGTCTTTTTTCTTCCTTTTTACGGAACCCTTCTTGAAATTACTGTTGTATGCACAACCCCACGAATTTGATCCACCTATGCCATCGCCAAACCCACTACTATATTCCTAATTTAAAGATGCTGAAACGGTCTTTACAAAGAGTGGTGGTAATAGTAGGCTTCCATGCCAGGGTAAGCTTCTAGCTGCCGTTTATTGCCTAAATGCATTACCACAGAGGCTCTTTGTCAAGACCCCTAAATAAGGCATACCTTGCCAGGATAGGTCTTAATATCTAGTGTTACTGAGTGGCTCAAAAAGATGGTAATCGGAACAACGCAAAATCGTTCTGAACATGTATTTCGCCGATTGAAAGTGATCGATACCAAAGGAAATGAGCTACAAGTATTGACCAACCTGACCAACCGGTTTGATTTAGATGCTGATGAAATTGCGGAACTGTATAAATCGCGCTGGGCGATCGAACTGTTTTTCAAGTGGATGAAGCAGCAATTAATCATTAAGAAATTTTACGGACAAAGTGAACAAGCTGTATATATTCAAGTTTACATCGCTATAATCGTTTATTGTTTAAATGTAATCATTCAACTGGAAGTCAAAAGTGACCATGCCTATTTACAGATCACCCAATATTTAAAAACTGCCTTGTGGAGGCTAGCCTACATTTGGCTACGTAAAATTAAGTGATGTAGCGTTCCCTAATCCTTCTTCACATCATTGTTGCTTTGGGCAAACATTATAGTAAAAATGAAGAATTTCAGCTAAAATTTTTATGTAAAGATAGCTGAGCTTTATAGTCGAAATATGCAAATAACGCTTTAAATAGGCAAATTATCGGTCAGAGTGACACTTTTTTGGGCTTCTATTTATTCAATTAGTGTAATAACTTATGCAACTTCTTTTTGCATATCTCCAAGCAGTTTTGCTTGTATCAGGCGTCTTCTGACGATAATACCAATCCAGCTGGCTAGAAATGCCTTAATGAAACCTACAACAAGAAACGGGTATACTCCGGCAGCCAAGGAAGCACTCCATCCAAGATCCAGTACAAGTTTCAATTGAATAGTACCAAAAATCAGCGTTACAAACATTCCCATAATATTTGCGATGACAGCCATTGGGATTGTAAACCTTGTTTTTTCCAAAATGAGACCAGTAAAGTACGCTGCGGCTATAAACCCAAAAATATATCCACCTGAAGGGCCTACAAGCACCTGTGGTCCCCCACTAAATCCTGCGAATACCGGAAGTCCGACCGCTCCTATCGCCATATAGAGTACCATTGCCAATGCTCCCTGACGGCTCCCAAGAATGGTTGCTGCAATCCCTACTGCCAATGTCTGGCCACTGATCGGAATAAGCGGAAGTGGAATTTCCACCTGTGCGAGTATTGCAGTTAAAGCGGCAAATATAGCGATCTTAAGCATAATTCTCAGTTTATTTCTTTGTCGATTCAATGTAAACGTCCCCCTTCTATTAATAATAATTTTAATAGAAGGGGGACTTAATTGTCAACCACCATCACTAAACGGTTAACAATTATAATTTCCTACATAACGATCATTAAAAAGAAGTAGAACTTATTTCAAATTTAAGTTTCAATATGCATTGTTCGCGATGATAAAAATACACAAGTTGAAGTTCCAAAACCTTCATATGATACCATGAAAGTTATTCAACTCAACTGTTTCTTTCTTGGTATGTTATTGTATATTCAATTAATAGTTGCGCCATCTTAAGAACCTTTATTTGATTATGCGGCAATCGGGCGCTATTATCTAATAAGGATTAGCGCCAATATTGGGCTAATTATACGAGAAATAAAATGCTGGTAGTGCTATTAAACTATTCCTCCATTTGCTTAAAAGCAGAAATTGGTAGGAAGATATCTTTTTTATCTATATTACAATCATCAGGGCGTGTATTACCATTTTTGGTTGGATACCATTGTTTAGAACACGGAGTTGAACACAATTTGAAGTCAATATTGGTAAGGATTTGAAGGGGTATTGGGTAAAAGAAAGAGAGCAGGATCCACTATTGATTCAGACTGAGTAATATATTTGCCAAAGTCTTTGGAAAATCGTGGAAAACACATAAAAAACGAATCAACTTTGTTACCTGTGAGTTAACTTCCCATCAAATTTTTGCTCCTGCCCTTACATTCTACATTAGTAAAGAACAATTACTTCATAAAATATACCTTTATTGTAAACAATAAATACATCCCTACATTTTGAGGAGGATACATGATGAATGAAAGAAAAATATATTTAACATCTTCAGAAATATCTTCACTTTGGACAGCTTATATGAATGATAGCATGTCAAAGTGTGTTTTAGGCTTTATGCTAAAAGATATTAAGGACGAAGAAATGAAGATTGCAATTCAGTCCGCATATGATATTTCAGCCAGTCATTTGGAACAGTTAACTACTATTTTTCAAAGAGAAAACTACGCAATTCCAAAGGGATTCACCGAACAAGACGTAAACATGAATGCTCCATGGCTGCTTACTGATACGTTTTGTTTAACCTATGTGAATCATATGGCAAGAGTCGGGATGATTTCGTATGCTGGGTTTGTAGCAATGAGTTTTAGAGAAGATATATGTAACTATTTTTCACAGTGTTTAAATGAAACCAATCAGCTTTATAGTCAATCGCTTAGAATAGCTTCATCAAAAGGTTTAAATGCTAGAGCCCCTTATATTGAGGTTCCTAAAGAAACAGACTTTGTAAACAATAAAAAGTATATGAGTGGCTTAAATCCATTTAGCGAAAAACGTCCACTGAACGCCGTTGAGATTTCTTATTTGTATATGAATATAATGACAAATGTAATGGGTGTTAAGTTGTGCCTTGCCTTTGCGCAAACTTCTCCTTCCAAAGAGGTACAAGATTTTATGTTACGAGGGAAAAACATCTCGCAAAAGCACATTAAAATTTTCGTTGATATACTGTTGAAGGATGATATAGAGGCTCCTCATGTTCCTGACACTTCTGTAAGTGACTCTACAACCAAAACATTTTCTGACAAACTGATGATGTTTCATATGTCGCTTATAAGTGCTGCTGGAATAGGTAATTATGCTACTGCTTCAGCTGCTAGCCAACGAAATGACTTAGCAATCAATTACCAAAGACTATCGTTAGAAGTAGCCCGACTCGCTAAGAGTGGAGCTGACATTATGATTAAAAACAACTGGTTAGAGCAACCACCAGGGATAAAAGATAGAGAAAAGTTAGCAAAAAATAAAGAAAAAAGCTGATTACTTTATGAACTGACCCCTGTCAAGTAGACAATGAAAATAATAAAAAGTAATCTAAGCGGCTTTAGCTCTATATTCCAAAGGGCTAAGGCCGTTTAGCCTTTTTTGATATCTATCGTAATTATAAAAATGTATATAGTCTTCTATAGCTTGAGACAAATCTTTAAAAGTCTCATATTTATTCAAATAATACTTCTCACATTTCAACGTCCCCCAAAAAGATTCCATTGGTCCGTTATCAATGCATCGTCCTACTCGTGACATACTTTGTTTCATCATTGCTGAATCTATCTTACGTTTAAATCCTTTAGAAGTGTACTGAAATCCTCGGTCACTATGTATTAGTGGTTGATCCCCATTCAGATGCACTACGGCTTGGTCAATAGTTTTAAATACAAGTGAGTTATTATTCGAATTCCCGAAAACATAACTAATAATCGATCCATCATATAAATCGAGAATAGCACTCAGATAAGCTTTCTTTGAGTTACCGTATTTAAATTCCGTTACATCCGTTACCCATTTTTCATTTGGTTTTTCTGCCTTGAATTCGCGGTTCAATACGTTTTCTGTGACATGTTGAGGGGGGGAGTGCTTATAAGATTTCTTCTTTTTACGAATAACAGACTGTATACTGGCCACTTTCATCAGTCTATAAATACGTTTGTGATTGAAGTTCTGATCAAATTTCCGATTAATATTTAACGTCATTCGACGATAGCCGTATATTCCATCAACCTTTTCATGAATATCCAGCATTTCTTTAATTATCTCTTCATTCTGAAGTTCTTGGGCCGAAGGCTTGCGTTTCAGCCACTTATAGTAAGCCCCTCGAGTGACTCCTGCGATATCACAAAGTAATAGAATACTTAGTTTTTCTTTTTCTTTAAGTTCCTGGATAGCAATATATTTATCTTCAAAACGTAATCGGCTTACTTTCGCCTCCTTTCGATTTCCTCTAACTTTTTTAAAAACAAATTCTCTGCACGTAATCGTTCATTTTCTCTTTCTAGCTTTTTCATTTCGAATTTGGTTTTTTCTTCTGGAGTTAGCTCTACTTCATCTTTCTTTCTACCACGTTTATCTCTAAGTGCTTCTTCTCCACCAGCTTCATACTTTTTCACCCACTGGTAAACTTGTTGATAAGAGACCTGGTAGGTCTCAGCTGTTGTTTGGTAATCCTTTGTATTCCCGAGACAATCCAAAGCAATCTGAATTCGTTCTTCCCAAGTCGTTTTCCTACCGTTAGTCATAGTGCTCGTCCTTCCTAATGACGTATCTTTTAATTCACTATGACTATTATACTTCCTAATCCATTTCTTGAGGACTGATCTACTTGAAATCTCATATTTCCGAACAATCTCCCCTCTAGAGTACTCCCCTGACAAATAATCTTTTACGGCATTCAGCTTAAGCTCATGCGTATAAGGTTTCCAAGTAGAGGACTCTTTCAGTCCCTCTGATCCATATTGCTCATACTTGTATTTCCATTCTCTAATTGTAGACATAGCCACCTTATACTTTTTCGCAATATCAGCTAATGAATAAAAATCTCCGTCCCACACTTTTAATACCTCAATTTTTAGTTCAGGAGAAGAAGATCTTTTGGACATAAAAAATACTCCCCTTTAGTAGTCAGATTTTTATTTTTTAATCTGTCTACCTAAAGGGGAGCATATCATTATGACCAGCCTTTTTCTTATTATCAATTGTATCAATAAACCTAAGAGCAAACCTGGTATTACACTTAATACTGGTAGCCTGATAGGCCCCAATAGGACCCCAAACAAAGTTAGTTTAGAAGAATAGATAGTTCCAACGTTCACGAAATAGGCTGTAAATACAAAAGGTAAAGAAGAATATGGCCTCTTTCAGCCACCTGCATCTTTATAAGCCTCCCACATCGCAAAAAAGTACAAACAAGGATAAAACATTAGCCATTGATAGTTGGCTTGGTCGATTGCAGTTTGAATATCTCCTTTAAAACTAAAAATGATACGTTAAAATTCTCTTGGACATTAACCAAGAATTCTAAGAAAACCAGTAAAATACCTTTAATATATTTTCCACTTAGTAATTGGCTAAAGCCTGGTAATGCAATGCTCCATAATAACATTTCATTTGCCCTCACCATGCCTTATTCCCTTAACTGTTAGATTGTAGAATATCTTTTTCATGTTATTAACTTAGTATTCCCAATAGCAAAGTGAGTAAGCATTAAATCCCGTTAAAGATGTTCGGTACAGAAGTGGCATTTTTTACTGGCCCATGAACAGCTAACTATTTCCGGTTACTTATAAAAGGTGTACAAACGATTACGATTATAAATTGGATAACAGATATATGAAGAAGTAACAATTTAGGCATTCTTGGACAAGGGATTGAGAGTATATTGGGTAAGAGGAATAGACTGGACCCACAACTGGATCCATCCTAGATTGTTATTGACTTGATATTGAAAAAAACGATGGGAACAAGGGAAATACGTCTTATTTCTCATCACTTCTTTCTCCTACTATATCTCCCTGTTACTTAGTTGGAATTTTTCCTAATCCACCTTCATCCCTCCCCCCCCCCCGCTTCCACCCTCTTATCTCGACTTTTTCTTCCCTCCATTATGTTATTAAGTTCTTCCCCAAACCGTCATTTTTCCTCTCTTTTTTCCATTCTGGGTTTGTATCGAATAGTTTGACAATGTTAAATAGATGTTCCCTAAACGAGAACAGAAATAAGAAAACTATATGAAAAACAACTGAACACGCTATTGGACAAAGGATTGGTGGGTTATTGAATACATAGAAAAAGACTGGACCACTATTGGATCCAGCCTGAGTTTTTATTGATTTTATGATTGAATCAAGATTGAATACATATTGTTCGCCTGCTCTTTTTTCCTCCACACTCTTCCCTCTAATGTACCAATTATATAGCAATGGATACCGACTTTTTAGCGTGGGGAAGGAGAATTTAGCAGGGATATAACTCGTTTGTTCAGTGACAATAAAGTTGGAAACCAATACTTCTTATTTTGCTGGGTTTAAATGATTCAGTTAAATTTATATTATGAAATAAAGTTGGAAACTTGCTTTTAATTTCATAAAGCCAACTAACAAATAAAGTTGGAAACTGACTCCCTTAGAAAATTATCTCTCTAAAACTATTATCAAAAAAGCATGTATAAAATCTCATTTTGCCCGTCTAGAGTAGATAGGGAGTATAATAAAAAAACTAATATTCTCCACAACTCGAGGAATTACCCTATCAGAATTGCGAGTTATTTTTTAATATAAAGTCCTTATGTATAGTATCTTTGTACTGTAACATTAATTTGACCTTTTGTTTTCCGTGTTACTTCAACATTGTAAATATCCACATTTATTTATACCACTCACCTTTAATTCGATTTATCTCTAGATTCTTCCATTCTTCTCTCCATAAGTCCCAGTATGGAATATCGTTTGACGATGGCGGCAATTCACAAGGATCTATCTGAACAACAGATGGGAGAACAACTGAATCTCCAATTAATAGTGCTTCTCCTGCTTTCAGTGACGGCATTTTCTCTATTAGATTGCCTAATGTATCTGGTAAAAGCTTCTTAACATAGTTTTGATCATGTGGATTTGTTAACCTCATAGCAATAAAGTTATTACATTGAGAGAAAATTGTCTCCGATAATTCTGATGGTCTTTGACTTGCAAGAAGTAATGAAACACCATACTTTCTTCCCTCTTTAGCTATTCTTTCAATTGAGCTTTTTGAAGAGCGGTATTTGGATAAATCACTATTTGGGACATACTTATGCGCTTCCTCATAAACTAAAAGTATGGGAGCATCATTATTAATTGTTTCATTTGGATTTTCCTCAAATCTCAATCTTTTATAAAAATATCCATATTCAAAAATTATACGAGAAATAAGTGATACAGTAATACTGAGAACTTCAAATGGAACTCCGCTTAAATCAATTACTGTTATATTTGATTCTGAATTTTCATTGTACCCTAATAAATTTTTTAAAGTTTCCTCAAATGTAATTACTTTAGACCTTTCACCTAAAAGAAAATCATACCTTTTATCATTTACCTTATTTTCTAAGCGATTTAAAAAGTTTATTAATTTTCCATTAACACCAGCTGCTGATGTTCCAACAGGAACTAATTTTTCAATAAATAGTCTATGTTGACTTTCATCACAGAATATGAATTCTCCTCCGTTTTCATCTTCCCACTTAATTTGATTTTCCTTGTTTTTCCTCTCCATATTTTTGTACTTTAAATACTGTAATACTTCTTCTAAATCAAAAAACACAGGTGAATCAAAATGGATTTTCTCCCTTTCCTCTTCATTTCCACCTAAATGAAGTTTGCGGTTTTGTACGATAGCCTCTTTAAATACGTTTCTCTGATTATGATCATTTGCCTCTGTATCAAGAAAAAGTTCTTCCAACTCTTCGCTATTCAATAACCAATAGGGCAATGAAAGACTGTTAATATCATAATGGTTTGCATTTGGAAATGCAGACTTGTATTCTGAATGAATATCAAATAGAATAATATGCGAATTGTTTAATGCCAAAAATTCTTCATTTTTTTCGGAAACTGCCCTCTGTAAAATTGTTGTTAACGTGTGAGATTTCCCAGAACCAGTTGAACCTACTATTGCAATATGTTTATTAAAGAATTTATTACCGTTCACTGGTATCTTAATATTGCTGTTTGTTGATAAAGAAGAAAAAGTAAAATCTTCGTCATTAGAAGAATGACTATAAATTTTTCTTATTTCTTCTTCTGTTGCAGGTTCCACCTTTTTAGGAGGTATAGCAAGTGAGTCTCCCCCCCTAATAAATTCCTCACCTTTAATCAAACCTAAAGGATTAGCTTCAATTATATAGTTTCTTTTACCTTGTTCTGATACTTCTATCGAAAAATTTTCAATTATAGAGATTAAAACTGAATTTTCGTTATCCATTACTCTTAAATAAGATCCGACTCTCAAAGTCTCATCCGCTTTTTTAAAATTCTCCAAGTCATCCACAGATATTTTGACTTTGTTTGGATAAACCGCAATTACTTCAGCATTTACGTCTGTTAGTGTCATTTCAAATAATCTCCTTTATGTCATTAATTTCATCAACCTGAATTTTTATATGTTTTATTTCTTGTTGATTATTAGTGTAATAGGAGTTCTTTATATAAAACTGATAAACTTCTTTTGTCCTATTAGTCTCTTTTAGTAACAAATCAATGTAATCAATTTGGTTAATTATTTTTAATTTAATTTGATTATTATAATTCGCGGTTTCACGTATTGACTCTGAGGAAAAAGATGCTCCTGCAAAATCAAAACCGTCTAATATTTTAAATCTCTCCTTATATAGTTCTGATTTAAGTTTTATTAATTCTTCAGCAGGAATATTATGTATATAAACATAAGGACAGAATGGTATAGGAGCCCTTCTAGATAAATTTGACCACTTCCTTGAAATCAAGAATAATAATTCCTTTAAACTAGAACGCAAATAATTACTCTCATCAATTTCAATTAGAAAAAACCTTTCAAAAGGAGAAGAGTTTAAAGTTGTAAAGTATTCTTTTCTAAGCTCAGCTAGAAATTGCTTTTTTCCTTTTAGTGCAACAAACCATTCATTAAATAATAACTTTTTGTTATCTATTTTTTCTAGAAATTCTCTTTTAGATATTCGTCTATTCTCCACCATATTTTGGATTGCAAGATCTTTTATTACTTTTAATGCATTGTTATAAAAGTAGTGTTCTGCCTGAAACTTGCTACAATCAAATAAATTTTCAAATGAATTAATAGTCTTTTTATATTGATCAACATAACTAACTGCATTGATATTGATAGTAAGTTTTTGAATAAAACTTTCTAAATCTCTATTATCAAGTTCAAGCTCTATATGGTGTTCATATCTAACCTTATCACTTGTATATGTAAGAAAATGTTTTTTTTAAAAATCAATTGTTATTGGCAATACCAGTTTTTCTTGACCAGACTTGTAGTGACCATATAAATAATATTGGACTTGCTTTTTTTTACCTTCTTTCACTTGTTTAAAATGATCTAGCATCAACCTTAGCGGCTTTGCTATGATTGAATGATTGTATTCAGTTTTTGCGTAATACTTACATTGTGTAGCAATTTCTTCATCTATGGTCTTAATATCTACATCTTCTACCCCTTCAACTGTAATAGAATCATCTAAATCGTCTAAATTTAGTATTTTTAGTATGGAGTAATCAAATTGATAAACATATCCAAGAATTGTTTCTGTTGCAGATCTTTTACTCATTTTCATCTCCTTAAAAATTATTCAGGTGACATTTATTTTATTAATACTTACAGAGAAAATAGCACCTTAATACATTCTTCGACACTACATTATAATAATCCTTCATTAAATCGAATTATGTGTTAGGTAGTATGTGTCTACTACGTAATACAAGGTATAGATGGCTTCTTTTAGACATAAAAAAAACACCCTCTTCAACACTTATTTTACTCGTAAAGGGTGCAATTTCTTCTTGTTTTTGCTGTTTAACTCGTTAATAAAGATATCAAAAGAAGCATACTTAATTCAAAGATATTATTTTTGATTACTGATTGTTAAAGTACAATCGGCTGACCATTCCATTACTTGATAGTGCTATACCCTCCATTTTATCTTTATGACTTATCTAAGTTAAACTCTCTATTTAACAAATCATCTTTAATATCTTCCTCTGTTAACACTTTTTTTCGAGTGTCATCAATTTGTATCTTATCCAATTCCGCATCATTATTTACTGAAGATGAATCTTCTGCTACCTTTTCTAGGCCAACTAACTCCACTAAATAATCAGCTAGCTTCGTATAATCGTCTAATGGCTTAGAAAAAACTTCATCTAGTCGATCACCATATTTCTGCTCCAGTCCTAAACTGTCTGCATGGCCTGATATTAATACTTTTTTTGTGTTAATATAGTTTTCATCAATATAATCTAATATATTGTCGAAACTTTCACCAGGCATGTGATAATCTAATATAGTTACTAATACCTCGTCTTTATCTGATAGATTTTGAATATCAGTAAAGCTTTTTCCATGAACCACTTCAAAATAATTGTCTAAACAATATTTATACAATATAAACATTTGGCTTATGTCTTCTATTACCAGTACTTTTTTCTTTTTCATTTCACTCACTCCTAAATAATTTAACTATCTTTACTTATTTCAATAAACTTATTCCGGGGTAACTGTATTCTAAAATGCGTGCCTTCTGAAGTACTGTTTATGATATCTATAAATCCTCTATGTGAGAATATTACTTTACTACAAAAAGGTAACCCCAGCCCCGTCCCCTCCGTTTTAGTGCTATTATAGGGTAAAAAAACTTTATCCCAATTTTCAGGGGGGATCCCCTCTCCGGAATCATACATATCTATTATAACCTTATTATTATCATACTCTGTCACATCTAATTTTATCACTTTATTCTCTCTATCTTGAGGAGTTGCTTCTATAGCGTTTTTTATTAGATTAATTAAAGCTTGAGTGAAGTAAGTCTCATTTACATACGCATTTACTACCTTCTTATTTGAATTAATTTCCACGACTACTTCATTCTCTTGCAATTTTTTTCCCATCATCTTTTTTGCAACCTCAATACACTTTATTATATTTTCACTTTTCATCTCCATATCCATATCGTTCCTTAAAAATTCATTATAAGCATCTACTAAATTAGACAGTTGCTTGCTTGAGGCAATGACATCTTTCATCATCTTATCCGTTTGTGGTTCTAACTTTTGGATAGAAGGGATTATCTCTGAATAGCCCTTAATAATGGATAAAGAATTTTTCACTTCGTGTATCAAACTTGCAGTCATGTTTCCTATATAATCCAACTTATTTTGCCGTTGAACAACGTTTAAATATTGGTGGTTAAAATCATTATACATTTTTATAAACGATAGAAGAATTAAAATAGAATAAATTAATACAGCAATACTGCTTATTAACACCTGATAACTAGGTATAAAATTTGTCAGACCTAAAATGAAGAGCAACAAGGATGATATAACTAATGTAGTCATAAACGATCTCATTTTATTATTTTCAATACTATGGCTTACAAAAGCAAGTAATATTAGTAATAATAGCAATATGAGTAAATGTAAATTAAAGCTTAATGCTAATCTCCCATAGACTGGATAGTAATAATCCAAATTTAACTGACTATTTTCTAGTTTCTGCAAATGATCTATACCATAATGTGTCCAATTAATTCCATATACAATTCCTGTGCTTATAAACGATACGATAATTACTTTTTTATTTAAAATTAGTTTTGCTATTTTGTCCAAGATCTTGTTATTCCTAATGACAGAACTATTATATATTTCATAAGTAATATATAAAATTAAAGGAAGTGCTGCAATTGGTCCTAGCCTAAAAAATCTAAACAATAAAGTAACAATATCTTCATCTAGAGCTGGGTATACCATGTAAAGTATTGAGATATCAATTTGCCAGAAAGTGATGCATAACATGTACAAAAAGATTAAGAAAGTTAATTTACTTTTTTCATATAAATGAAACAAAGAATATCCTAACAGTATTGGGATTAAACCAATTATAAAAATAAGAATTGAAAAAATCAAAATTATTCAACCCCCGCTTTATATTTTTTAATATAAGCGATAGAATTATTTCCCCCGTAACCGTGGGAAGTAATCAAAACTTCAGAGACATCACTAGTTTTAAAACCATCAACAATATTTAATTCTTCGAATCCATGTTTATCAGTTCTCGCTGTGTATGGTATAAAGTTTCCTTTCATTCCTATTAAAGTTGCAATTAATTGAATTAACCCAGAAGCTCCAAAGGAATGTCCAACCATACCTTTAATAGATGTTATTGGAATTTTGTTACCAAATAATTTATTATGAGTATACCTTTCAATTTCATCATTAGCACGTAACCCCAGTGCTTGGCTGTTTACATAATCAGGATTTTTATTGCCTACTACTTCTTTACATAACTCATACATACTGTTACCAGTATGATCGCTCCCAAATACACCTAACCCGTCATTGTTACTTTTAACTTCATCTATTTCTGCTAAAATAGTGCCTCCTCTTCTAATCGCATCTTCTTCTTTTTCTATAACAATACTAGCTGAGCCCTCTGCAGCGACAAATCCCTTACTATTCTCACTGAATGGTATTCCGGATGCTTCAAAATCCCTGCCAAGTGGAATAGCGCGTATTTTACTAAAAGCATATATGAGGCTTGCGGTATTTGCTATATCAACTCCCCCAACTATTGCATTGTCTATCATCCCACTTCTTATATATAAAATCGCGCTTTCTAATGCCTCTAATCCTGCCGTACAACCAGTTGAAACAGTCTTGGCAATACTTTTCAAAGAGAAATGGCCATTAATAGCTGAAGCTGTACTTTGGTAATTTGTTTGTCCGCAAGCAAAGGTGGGAAAAATTTTATAGTCGCCTCGACTTGATAAAGCAATACTTGCTTCATAACCTTCTGTTCCTCCCAAAGAAGTTCCGATAAATACGCCAGTTCTCTCACTAGAGACCTCTAAACCTGACATTTCTAAAGCTTCTTCTGTTGTGTTAATCTGAACCTTTGCTACTCTAGGATATTTTTTATAGAGTTTCTCTTCTCTTTCAAATGATTTATTGTCTAAATATCCAAGTATTAATGTTTTATTCCTTGTGACTAAGTCATCTTTCATCATTTCGAGTCCGTGTCTTCCATTCCTCAATTGCTGTTCAAACTGCTTGCTGTTAGTGCTCCCCGGTACAGCCACTCCATACCCTGTTATCACTATTTTGCTCATACTTTAATCCTTCTCTCTTACTAAGTCAGTGTTTTATACAACGTCGTGAAATATTTTTGCGATTCTGCCTTTTGATCATCTATACTACTTCGCAGATTTTCTATTTTTTTAATTAGAGTCATATCCATATTTTTATTGGTTTGCGATTCAACCGCTTTATAAATAAAAGATAGATAGTTAATTAATTTATCTTCAGAACCTTTTAAGTTTTTCTGATTGTTTTCTATAAGTTTTAAAACCTTTTTATTTTCGGCACTTAAATTCTCATTATTATAATTTAATACATTAAATAATTGTTGTTGAGAAATGCTAATATATTCAGATAGGGCATCTAGTGATTCTTTTATAATCATGTACTCACTGCCGCTAACTTTTCCTGAAGATGAAAGGTTATCAGAATACTTCATATCTTCTCTTATAGCGTTTAGTTCTCTTATAGACTCATTTAAACTATGCATTACATTAGATTGCAGAGGAGAAACAAAACGCGCGATATTTTCTAAGTCTTTCTTAATTTCTGTAGAATACTCATTAGTGAAACTTTGAGTATATTTCATCATTTGATGAATATCTACTATTTTTTCTTCCATGTATTTATAATTTTCATTTAAAGTAACTGCATTATTGCTTTGCTTATAAAGGTCTGTAACTATATTTTGTTCCATTTCCGAGATGCTCTCTAATAGACTACTAAACATCACTTCTACTTGTTTTACATTCCATTTTGAATCCTTAGATAATAAATGATTTTTTAATTTATTAGTATCTAAAAATAACGATTTAATATGCGAAGTTAAGCCATCGCTTGTTGCTGTTTGTTGCTCTTCATCGCCATTCAGAGATACAGCAGTTTTTGGTTTTATGTTTACATTGTTTAGGTCTATTTTTCGAATTAATTCTTTTACATCAGATTTTATTTCTGTTAAATAGGTATTGTTTACACTAATACTATTTCTAATATCCCTTTCCTTCAATAAATCGTCTATTTTCATTTCCAAAGACTCTAGACGGTTATAAGTAGACTTCATATCTCCTTGTAGAGAATTGTAATCAAAATTGTTCTGGCTGAATTTTTTTATATCCTTCACTAAGTCATCTTGATTCTTTTCAATTTTAAAGTATTTTTGATTGATTTTAGAGTATAAATTTTCAATATTATCTTGGTGCTTTCTTACCTTTTCTACATCCGTTCCTACCATCTTTTTTTCAAAAAGTAACATTTTTTTCTCAAGCGATCTTATGAATTTCCCAATTATGAGTAATGATACGAAGAGAAGAAGTAGTAGACTTCCTATGATTAATATAAAAATACTAAATTCCACCTTTTAACCTCCCTTTATAAAAAAGTTCTTCCTATGATTTTTCTGTTTTTAGCTTAAAATTAATACCTATTCATCCAATGATATTATAAAAAATTAATACCATATATACCTATAAGGAAATCATGATGTATACCAGAATTAAACCCTTAGAGCTATACCTCGAACTCCTTTCATTAATCCAGACTACTTGGGAATTAGAAATGGGCTTTAATTGTAAGTGAGGAGTATCTACAAGCTTATGTTTGTCATTGAACGAACATTTAATTATAAATTTATAAATGGCTCTCTTCACAATAATGTTCTGTTTTATATAAGCTACGCTAAGATACACAGAAGCCAAACGTTCTAAATTGATATAATGATACCCAGATTATCATATGTGAGGAGTGAATCTTAGAAACAGTACAATCTGCTATCCGAGTAGTTGACTTTCACTCGTTATCTGAGGGACAACCTCAAGAAAATATGTAGTATATTTGAGGGAGAATAAGAATCAATCAACTATAAACTTGTAATTTTCTATAGGCATCCAAGTTTTTGAAAATGTTCTCTCGATTACTAGATTTCTTCTTGTCAACTTAATTTGATAGTCTAAAACTATATATATAATACAACCCGTCCTTACAAATAAGGAAACACAGATAATCCTCCCTTTTTATTCTTATTAATACTATTATCGGCAACTCACAGTGACTTTTTAACTAGTATATATTTATTTATAGGTAGATATCCTCCTCCGCTAAAATCAGTTAATCATAAATATGTAATTGAATAGCTTGAAAATCTCATCTATCTAACTAGATACTGTACATAGCTCGTTTGTAAATAGAGAATGCTACTCTATGGTTCTCTATGGTTCTCTACACTTCTTTATATAATGGCGAGATCCCCAACTTCTCTATTTTTAACAACACCAAGTATGTTATAATGCAAATTATTATCAACTCATTTTCATAAAGGAGCCGTTTTAAATGGTTAAATACAACTTACAGGACTTATCTTCTCAATTAGGAAAAAATGCGCTTTCTATAGAAAAATGGTTTAACGAGTTGGAAAATAAATCCAATTACTATGTCCCCGTTGAAGATGACAAAAAGGTTTTTAATGAAGAGGATTTAAAAGTTGCTACCTTTATTTCTGAAAAAAAAGAGGAAAAAATGCCGTTTAGTGAAATACTGAAGCAAGTAAATGAAAAATTCCCCCCTAGGCAAAAAGAGGATCGTGTTAACAAAGACTCTTCAACTCTGGATAAAAAAGAATTGCACAGTGGGGAAAATGATCCTGAAGCACTTTTTTACGAAATTGCTCAAGATAATGAAATCATTCAATTATACAAATATCATTCCCTAAGAGTAATGTTTCTTTCTAGCGCTTTAGCTAAGAAAGTGAACTGCTATAATGAAGATCTACGCATAGCTGCTCTGTTACATGACATAGGTAAGATGGGGGTTTCAAAAAAGATTTTAATGAAACCAGGTAAATTAACTGAACTAGAATATACTATTATACAAAGCCACTCTCACGTAGGAAATGTAATTGTAAGAAAGCACTTAGGATTAACGAACGCTGCAAGGTATATTAGAGATCATCATGAAAGATGGGACGGAACAGGGTATCCTCGTCGTTTATTAGGAGATGAAATAACTATTCAGGGGCGTATTATTTCTCTATGTGATGCTTTCGACACTATGGTGTTTGATCAACGTAACTATAAACAAAGATTAAGTTACGAGGCAGCATACGAAGAATTAGAAAGAGGTTCTTGGAAACAATTTGACGGGAATCTAGTTAAAAATTTTATAGAGGTTTTGGAAGAGATTACGATGCCAGAATATTTGATCCAATAATTGTTAAGAGCTTCCCTCCACTAAACATTATTAACCTTTATTTGCAAAAGCACACGTTGGTATTAAATAAAGGTCTTGGCGATTCGATTACTGGTATAAGCAAGGAATTACGATGGGGTTTCAAGAGTAATTCCTTGCTTATACCTGGCGGATTAGTACAGTTTATGGGCTAGAAAGTATATAAATACCGACCAGTGTGTCAGACAGCGGAATTACTGGTTTATGCATTATATTTTAACAGATAAATAAATCACCATTAGATATTCCAATACCTCTATAAAGTATCCCCTTTTTCTTTTTAGGATATAAACAAACCTGAAAAGCTTCGGTATATATACTACCTTCTGTTTAATTTAACTGTGAGAGTGAAAGATATAGCAAATGAGGATATTATTTAATGTAGTATGAAATAAGCCCCGGTAAAAGTTGCTATTTATTCTTCATTTAAGATTGGTTATTTTGACTAAAGCATTATTTAATCTAATTAATTCCTGTTCAGTCTTCTCTAGATTATTCCTTGCTTCTTTTATTGCTGTTTTAACTTGCTTTGAGTCTTTAAATTTTTCAAGTATGTTGATAGAGGTATTGTATTTCTCAATTGCTTTCTGAACTTGCCTTTTGCTGGTACATAGCTCCTTAAGAATCTCTTTTGAATCCAATTCGTGCCATCCTTCTCCCATAATAAGGGACGTTATTTCCATTAGTGCAATGGTGTTTAAATACACCTTCAAAGGGGGGCCTTATCGTAAGACCATAAACTTTACCAGTTTTCTATTCTCTTCTTTATTATATGCAAAACCTACTTATTATATAGGAGAAAACTACCGTTAAAAGCACTCTTAAGGATGGTTAATGCAAAATCCTATGAATATTAGTAATAAAGGGGAAGGAGATAATTTATTTCCTTTCTTTTCTTTTTACTCTCAAATTATAGTGCTGCTTGTTTTATCATTATCTTCAATGCAAATTGGAATGTTCGAAGTATGATTCATTGTAAATTCCTTGGAATGAGGAAAACAATATAAAAAACGGAAACTTTGCTCGTATGTACGCCCTACCAAATCATTAAATTTTATTTTAAAAGATACATTGCAAGCTCTATCATGTTTCTTACAACCTGCCGTAAAACTTATTGACTCTCCAATAAATGCATACTTTTTTTCTATATAGTGGCGTATGAAATGAGAATCATTTTGTATGCCATCTGTTTTGAAGTAGCCTCCTAATTCATCAATATTTGACATTTGCACAAGTTGTACGTTTGTTGCAGTTTCTCGTCCTACGTTTACCAAAGAAATTGGAAGTATAAGGTTCTCTTCATCAGAGATGTTTTTTATATGTATTTCTTTATCCAACAATAGATGAAAATAAGGAATTAAGGATACTCTGCTATTATTTTTAGAATAAAATTCTTGTACTTCTTGTTCTTTTTGTCTTATATTTTCCTTATAGAACTCCCATTCTCTAGTTGACCTATGATTCTTATAACTTAAATATATTCCAATACCTGATACAACAAATGCAAATAATGCAATCCAATCTGAATAACTCATAAATTACCTCCTTATTATTTAAATCTACGCTGAATAGTATATCAAAACCATATCTTTACTGATTGAGCAATTATTCTCTTTTGAAGTGATAGATACAGAATATATTATAATATAACTGGTATTTCATAAAGTTCATACAAAGTATTCCCTAACATTTTGGCAATTCAGTTACGACAAGCTCTTTTTTGGCTAGCAAGTTGGAAATGAAAAAGGTACATCGTCTCGTTGAAAGAACAAAGAAGAATAATTCAAGTGAGTCTTCCTTGTTCCTTTAAAATACTTTGATCATAATTCAGTAGCAGAATTGGTTGATACTGTATATCAAAGCGGATGATTTAGCGTTAATACGGAAGTGCTACAAGCCTAAAACTACTCAAAAATCGGATTCTCATATAAAGTTTATTAATCTAGCAATATTTCTCTTTAATTACCTGCCACAATAAATGGCTTGTCCATCTTAATTATTTGAGTCTATAGCCCTAAGGGTAGAGTTAAAACATAAGACACCTAATGCTCTCTAAGAGTTAATTATTTAATCACCCCAAGGGCGCTAATCCTCTATTTATTAATCTGTAATATTAGTAGTCACTAAAACCTTCATATAACTAAGCACAGATTGTTTGCTATAAATTTACCATTTAACCTTTATTCAACAGAATCCCTAATTATTTCTAAGGTTGCCGCAAGTTTATCCGGATTATTGTTAATTAAATTACTACTCGATATAGGAAGAGAGTCTTTTATTCTATTTTTTGTTATTTTACGGTTTGGTAAATCCTCTTTTAATTTTTGTATACAATCCAGTACTTCTACTGATATTTTTTTATCTAGTTCGTTCCAGTCTCTTTGAATACTATATCTTGATGGTAAATTTTTTTCCATCCAATCCCTTTCTTCCTTCATCAAAAATTTATATACTTCTTCTCCCACGCTATGCCTAATATCAGATCTCATAGGATTTCTTGAACGTTGCATGAATTCAAGAACCTTCTGCTTGTATTTTATTTTCTTTTCTTCTTCACTTTTATAATAATAACTTGTATTATTAACTAATTCTTGTGGTATATATTTATTTAAGGTTTTTCTGTCTACCCCTAATATTTCTGCGGTTTTTCGAATACTCCTAGTTTCTTTATATACATTTATCATTTCTTCTATTTGTTCTTGTTCAAAAAAGTTCTTGCTTTTTTTCATCTTATAATCTGGGGATAATCTAAGTAAATAACTTCTAGCAATCGGGACCTTAACATGACAATAGTCGGCTGTCTTTTCTAGAGAAAAAGTTTGTTTGTATTTTAACACCAGCTCCCTCTCCCATAATTCCCCAAAAGTGACTACTCTGTACTCATTTACTTTATTTTTAGTGTTTTTTCTATAAGTATAGCCACAATGAGAGCATTTAAAAGTACCTGTAGGATCACCCTTTTTTCTAATATTTCTTTTACATGTTGTTATAACTGGCGAGTTGTAATGTGGACAAAGATGATTGCAGCAAAACCACGGTCCTGTCCCGAAAGGAATGATTGAAGCTATATTTGGTAGTCTCTCAGTGAGAAACCTCTCCACGGAACTTTCAAAGAAAAGCATCATAAGAATATGAAGAATGGGATTTGGTTTATTGGCTTTGAAGTTTATAGTCTTTAGAAATCTATTTTTTGTTTGTAAGTACCTTTCATTGATTCCTAATAGTACTAGAAGACCATCATGATAAATCAAAAAGTCACTAAGAAACCTTTGTGTAATTAATTTACCATTTTTCGCTATGTACTCTCTGTTAAAAAAGTGAGCCATATATTTATACCACAAATAATTAACGTGTATACTATACAGCCGATTGTCAAGTGTTTTTTTTATTTCATTGAATACAGGAGTTAGTAATTCTCTCTCTCTTGTTTTTATCAGAGCATAAGGTGTTCCATCTGCATTCTCCAAAGACAAATTATGCCTATTACAATAGTCAAAATTCTTTAGTTGATGTATTCTTCTAGCGTAAACTTCTCCGTATTTATTTAAATCTTCTTCTTTACATTTGGTGCAATATCTTAAGTCTTGTGAAACTAGATCTTTTAGGAGTACACTCGCTGAGTGCTTTGAATCCTGTATAAAATAAATATCCTCCATAGCTTCGTTTTTTCTTTTGTTACTCAAGAAAGGCCATATTAAAGGTAAGTGGGTATTTTCAAATATTAATTTTTCTTTCTTATAATAATCTGGCAACCTCTCTAATAAATAGTGTAAATTTCTTGGCAATATGTTATTAGTGGAAGAACCTAAAATTTCTTGTCTTGTAAGATACTCATATTTGTTCCCGCTCCTTATATGATACCTTTTTAAAATACTACGAAAATCTTCATCTGGATATGGATCTGGGAAAAAAGGTAACTCCTCTTTTACCAATTTCTTTCCCCTCCTTCATTTATAAATTTATATCTGTATTAAAATTTTGAAACTGAGTTTCGAAATTGATTATTTCTTGAATATTTTCACTTATATCCTTCCCTAAACCAGACTCCCTAATTAACAACCAAGGTACTATATTCCCTTTTTCTTTTCTAATATTTATAGCAGCATCACGAACTCTTCTCTCTCTAAATTTATCAACGGACTCTGTTATTTCATTTAATACCTTCCTACTCCTAGGCAATTTATCTAGATTATTCTCCAGCATTGATAATTTACCAATGCCCTGTCCAATTTTTCTAAGAGTTACCCTTTGTAACGGATTTTTTTCATTCAATATATTATTGGCTTCAACTTTAATTATAGTTGTTAATTTAATATCTCTCTCTTCCCAATTAACTCTTTTAAAACCACTTTGTTTACTTTGCTTTTTTTTAGGTAAGTTATCAAAGAGCCATTCTCTATCATTTCTGTATAACCAAATATAAGTAGATGGCTTTTCTTTTCTTAATTCTGTACGTGAAAATTGTGGGTGGTTTTTTTTATGTATATCCCATTCTCTTCTATAATTTTCTTTTGTTTTTTTAATTTTCACATCCCCAACTATGCTATTTTTTTGGGGAAGGACCTTGTCACTAAATATGTTTTCTAAATGTTTCCTTGCCGTTTTTATATCTACATCTAATTCTGTAGCTATTTGAGTAAAGGAACACCCTTTTTTATACAATTCAATTAGTTTTTGATTCCATACTTCTCCAAACTCAATTATCCGGTTTCTCTTATGGCGGTCTCCTATGTTACCTTCCCCAGTTTTTCGCGTATAAACAAAACCGCAATGACAAGCAAATACACCTTTCAAAATCCTTGTTTCTTTACATTTAGTAATACTATATTCTTCAACAATGTCTTTACCGTAATGTTCAGCTGCAGGGTTTAAACAAGGAAACGGAGGATTACCAAAACCTGAACCTTTTTTAATCTCTGGGCTATGATAAGAAGAAATATCTTGTTTGAGAAAATAAAGTACTAGCAAATGCCGTAAAGGATGACAAGAAGATCGGGGTTTTCTTAATATTTTATGGAACCATGAATCCGTTAACGTATTATCCACAACACTTTCTAATTCTTCAAGCAGACTTACACCGAAACAGTTAGAAAAGTTCGGTATCAAATCCTTGAATTGAATACGAGATGACTTACTAGTAAATCCTCTCTCACAAAGTAAAGCAATGTACATTTCTCTAATCGTTTCTAACCCAACTGGGGGTATAACACTATTTAAGAGTTTAGAACTTTGTTCAGATAAGAACATTTTTATTTCATTATTAAAACTAGGTGTTTTGTCATTCTCTACCTGTACCCTTACTTCGCTAAGCGCAAAAAACCTTTGTCTACTGAATTCTGACTTGTATAAGATATTTGAATTAGTCAAATTCACACCATGAATATGACATAAAAAGACTCCAGGTAGTTGATGACTTCGGTGCCAATAAGGCTCTCCAAACTTATTTTCATCTTCCACATAACAGAATGAGCAGTATCTTAAATACTTTGGAAAAGAAATCCCCCCCGCCATTAAACCTGCACTCACTTGCACAGGGTCAACAGTCGAGTCTAACATTTTGCACTCTAGTTTTGTTGCGAGAACTTTCGTTAAAAAGGGGCGGTAATAAGGCCAAAGCGTGTTTTCATTTAATAACTGACCTGGTAAGTATTGATCTCCTATATTTAAACATAGTTCTTTAAGACTCCCAGGTAAATCTACAATCGCCACAATCGAATCTTTACCAAATAAATCCATTAACGTTCTTTTGTAACTTTTATTTCCACTTCGGATGTGGTACCTGGCAATCACACTATATAATAATTCATCTTTATAAATCGATGGGAAAAAGTTAATTATCTATGCACATCCTAGCTTCTAAATTCAGAAAACGATTTTATTATACTAGCTTCTTCTAATACATGATCAATCGGTAGCTTTTTCCTTTTGGCATTTTCCATATAGTAACGAATATCGCCTTTTTCAATAATAGGCTTAATCTTTTTAGCTTTATCTTCAATCCGTTTTCCTTCTTTTACTTCAGTAATTGACCCCTGTAAAACATACTTCGCTAATGCTCGTTGCATCTGAACCATATCTTGCATTCCCTTAGTGGATTCAATTACTTTTGATGCAATTTTGGTTGCATCTTTTGGACTAACTCCTAGATTAATTGCAGACTCAATTAATTTTTCAAAATTTCTTGGACTATTTCCTTGATTTATAACCCTTTTGTGTTCTTTCTTAATTCCTCCCACAAGGTTAATTCGCTCTCCCATTATTTTTATATAATCATTAACCTCAACCCAATTTGGCTTAATATCTTCAAATTTCGAAATCACTTCTCTATCGCCATTTCTTAGACCATTTAATATGGGTTCTGCAAATTTCATATTTTTTTTTGCAACTTTTTTTATGAGGCTAGGGGTTAATTCTTCAATATCATAAGCTATAGCGTATTGCTGTGCTTGTGTAAAAAGTCTAATTATAAAGTCTGTTATACCCATAGTTAGGTAATACATGGTATCGTTTAAATCTTTAGTTAATGGTACTTTTTTTCTTGTCCATTGAAACTTCCATAGTCTTTCCAAAAATAAGTCCCATTCTTTATCTTGAACCATAGGGTCGATAAAATCTGAACCCATACCTTCAGCCCTTCTTGCATTTGCTAATAACTTATTGAAAATTTGTGTGGCTTTATACGTTCCAACGTATATTAAAGGAATCCCAAGCTTATTAGAAAGTTCTACAAAAAAGTCAAGCATTTCTTGTCCTACTTCTCCAGGTTTCATTCTCTGTATTTCATCTATTACTAATACGCCTAATCCATGTAATGTACACACATGGGCCATAGTATCAATTAATTCTTCTTCAGTACTCCTTGGTTTTACAAACTTATTATAGTACTGCGTTTGTAAAATTTGATCCACAACTCTAAAGAAATTTTGACACAGTGCTTTCCTTCGTCCATTAAAAGGACACTCTAATTTTAGCCAGACTATTTGTTTAAGAAACCCTAACTCCCTTTCTTGGTTTTTATAATTTGAATGAACTATTACTTGCGGGTATGTTAACAATACTTTCTCGATAGCTGTGGTCTTACCTATGCCGCTTATCCCAATTATAGAGTGGGAAGTAGCAGTCGATTGATTACCTATTAAGTTCTTTCCATTCTCATCCAAATCCTCTTTCAGTATCTTCTCAATACCCACTGTGAATTGTCTTGCATAGAAAGGGGATAAAGGATTTCTCGCTACATAACCTCTTCTAATCATAATTGATACTTTGAAATGTAAATCAAAATGCACTTTAAGAGGATGCATATAATTTTTTATTTGCTCAACCATATGGAGCCTTACCTCCGGAGGCTTTTCACGATCTTTATCCCTATAAACGGGGGTATTATATAACATATTTGCTATCTCGTGTACTGAAAATATAGGAGGTAACGACTCAATGAGGGGATTTCCTATATAATCATGAATTTCTTGCTCTTTATAATTTGCTTGCTCTTGCCTTCCCATTAGGGCATAAAAAACCGAACCATTATCACTAAACTCGACCTTCAATCTATTCACCTTCTTCTTTATCCATATTAAACAATATATTAAAATAGGGATTCTCTTCTGTGTCAACTTGTTCTTCAACTGAATTATCAAAATCAACTACTTCTGCCAATTTACCAGTAGTGCTTGTTTCTAAAGTATCACTCCAATTTTCGACGTTCCTTTGATAATCCTTTTCTTTTTTTCGGTTTTCCCTAATACTTTTAGTTTTACTTAGATTACTTTGATTGGGAATTACGGATGCATTTGTCTTAGTGGTCTCTTCATCAATAACAGCCTTAATTTGACTATCTATAACCGAAGTAACTTGTCTTTGATTATTTATCTGATCCTCTCTTTTAATATGATTATGTTCGTAATACTCCATAAGATCCTCTAGTCTTGGTTGTAATTCTTCTTCGCCTTCATCAAAGAATTTATTTACTAGTTCACACCTCACAAATTTACCATTATCCTTTTGGAAGTATATTTGGTTAATAGACCTAGGATCGTATGAAATTTCAATCTTTCGGCTACCCTTTGCAGCTACTTCTTCAAACAAACCTATCTCCAGAAAGTAATTAGATGAGTAATAATTCTTATTAAAATAAACTTCTCCTCTACGCACAGATGCTTGGCCCTTAGGCATTGTTACAGTTCTAATTAAGTCTCTATCCACCTCCTTTAAGTGCCCAAATCTATTTTCAAGTCCCCACTTCCAAAGTTCAACTGGTTTGGAATTCAATTCACTTTGTATCATGTCGCCAGTTAGTGGGTAATCATTAATTAGTTTTTGATTATGTTCAAGTATAGAAAAAATGATGATTTTTTCTACGGCTTTTAAAGTCAACTTTCCATCTAACCGATAATCTCTTCCACCTCGCGCTGCAAAATCTTTATGAACTGCACCAGGTATCCAACGTTTTATTTTAGTATTTATTGTTCTAAAATGTTGTTCAACAATCCCCTTTAAGTCAGCCCGGTAGGGAGGTGTGTTTTCTATTCTTATACCTAGATTACTTACTAAATCATCTGCATTTTTACTTTCCATCTCGCCTCTATCGGCCACAATTGTCGATGGTAAATGATGAACCGGCCACTCGTCGTCTGTAATATCTATACCTAAGGTCTTACAATATTCCCTTTTATTCATTGATGTATTTTCTAGAGCCATCATTGCTCCTAGCCAAGATGGTCCTTCTAAACCTACATAAACCCCAGCGATGATACGGGAGAATACATCTTTTACAATGTAGACTATTGGCCTACCAATAATTCTATGTCGCGCTAATGAACTTACTAAGTAGACATCCGCTATTGTGGCATCTATTTCATAAATAGAGCCTGGTCCTAAAGCTCGTTTTGTTGCATTACTGGAGAGGTGACGATATTTAAGATTAAACTCCCTTCTACCATATTTTAAAATTGCTTTATCTCTGCCATTATGTTCTTTATTAAACCAATATAAAAACTGCCTATACGTAGGTACACTTTCTTTTTTAGGTAAAATTGGTGTCCTTACTCCATTTTTTATATAATATCCCTCGTGATAAAACATCCTTACCATTTGTTCATAAGCAAATTTCAAATCTGGTTTTGGCTTATTATCGTAAAACATTCTAATAGTAGACTTAAAAATTAACTTATCATCTTCTTTCACATTAACACCGATTAAGCTAACATTTTCATGGGCTACTTTAGGAGGTCTTCCGATTTTCTTATCGCTTAAAGTTTTACTCTTTCCTTTCCCACCACTATTAACATATAGCGGTAACAATGCATTCACTGTTTTCCCGCATGTCCAATACTGTTTAATCATTTTATAAACCCATTTTTTGGTTACCCCATGCTCTTCCACTATATTATTTACCAAAATACCACGAAGTTTTGGTTTGTAAATGTCAGGTTCAATTTCTAATGTTTCTTTTAGTATCTCCCAGGCTTCATCACGTCTACTACCATGTTTCTCAACAAATTCTTTACTTGGATTCAACTGTAATATATATGGTTCTTTACTAATCAATTTTGCAGCAAGAGTTTCTATGTTAATAATGATTTCCTCGTAAAGTCGAACTTGTGGAAGATATAGTGATTTTTCTCCTATCTTAATTACTACAACTTCTTTTTTATCTGGCGATACCCATAACACTCTTTCTAGATACGTTTCTTTTTCACTCCACTCTATAACTGAATTAACATAAATCTCACCCAAGGGAAGTACCTCCTTTTTCGCGCATGTTTATAAGTTCTATTTCTATGTTCCTCATTGGGTCTATTTTTTTATTAATATCTACTCCCCAATATTTATTTGCAAGCATATGTTTTACAATAAAGAGACAACTACCATCTTGAAAGCCAAATTTCGAGTCACAATCCAAAGCTATCAAAGCAAGAGGATCTTTGGACTTACGTATACTTGTTAATAAAGTAGGGGCAACTCTTTCCACCGTCCTTATATTTAACGATGGAAAATACTCTAAGTACCTTGCATTATATAACCATTCAATATTTTTTATAAAAACTTCATCCCTTTGCTTTTCCGTAACAATTCCCCAGTCTATCCCTTGCTCCTTATAAAATTGCTGTTCAATAGCAAACTTCTCTATTTCACGTTTGTTTAATTTATTCGTAGGTTTTATTTGCCTTGCAAATAGCTGATCATTGCTGGAGGACTTTGTTGATATCATAAAATCAGTTGTCATCACTATTGGCTCCTGTGTCTTTGGGTCATTAGGATGTTTTATACCTAAAGATTCTGCAATCTCTATTGTTCTTTCTAAAGGTAGCAAGGGATACTGTTCTCTGATATCTATAACAGCCTGAGACCACTCCAGTTCGTAGAGATAATGTAATTCTAATTGTGACATTAAATGATGAATTCTCCCCGTTTTCCACCCTTTATGTCTAGGTGTAATCCCTTCTGAAGGGACATCTTGTATTGTTAACCACGGCTTATAATCTTCCCCCACGCCTTGTCCTCTACCTTCCAAAGTCCACTTTTCTATTTTTTTCTTCGTTGTCCCCCTGTTTCGCTTCGCCATTCTAATCCTCCTAAAAATTTGTATTAAAAAACACTAATTATCTTAAAAACCTAATAAAAAAAGTCCGTTACAAAGAGAGCTTAGTTAAATGGAATTTTTTAACTAAAGCCCAAATTTATAACAAACATCCTTTTTAAGCTAATAGATAATTAGTGCTGGATGTAGCTTTAAAATAAAGTTTGATCAAAAATATCCTCCAAAACCTCATTTTAGAGGCAAATAAAAAGAATCCATTTTGAAAAAAGATTGATCAAAATGGATTCTCCATCAGGAAAATTTGGGTTCAGTTTTATAAAAAAGATTGATCATTTTCTACCTATCATCTTCCGCAATCGCGCCCGATTGTCGAATATCCTATTAATATTTTTCTATGATCGGTATCCATATTTCACTCTTAAATTTTGACGAGCTTGTGTCCTTATTTTCGTTCCATAGAATTTCAGGACCTTTTACTTGCTCGTAATTTGAAGAAGGGAACCACTCGGAATAAATACGTCCCCAGATATCCTGTAATGTTTCAGGAAATGGTCCCACTGATTCAAAAACAGCCCATGTTAGAGCAGGAACATCAAGTTGGGTAAAGTTATTAGGACATTCATTTGTTGTTGCAACACCAATATAATGATCAAGTTCTCCTTCTCCCTCCATTCTACCTTCTGAAAAGTTTACAGATGCACTAAGCAGTTCCACAGGTTCAACATTAGAAAGTTTTTTAAGTTTATTTATCGCTTCACTATCTAAACTTCCCCACATAGAGGCAATTTCTGGATTCACTCCGTTGAAAATAATAGGAACTCTTTTTTTAACACCAATGATGTTAAATGCCTTTCTTTTTTCAATTCGATAACTCAAAGCATCTCCTCCTTTGATGTCCAGTTGGAACGTTATACGTGGAAATGCTTTTAAAGACTCCCCACTTTTTACTTTAGAAGGATTTATACCATGTAGTTGGTAAAATGCTTTTGCAAATGAATCAGGTGAATGGTAACCGTATTTCATTGCAACATCAATTACTTTCGTATTACGATTTCCTAATTCAAGGCCTGCTAGGGTTAAACGCCTTCTCCGAATATATTCTAATAAAGTTACCCCAGATAAATAAGAAAACATCTTTTTAAAATGGTATTCCGAACTACGTGCGATGTTTGCTACTTCCGTCATATTTATTTCATTTTCAAGATTTTCTTCAATATAAGTCAGCGCTTTATTTAAATCCTTTAACAAAGCCAATTCATCACTCCCCTTCTATCTAAAATTATACCTTCTATGGGTAAAGTCACGCGACATTTCGTGTTCTATAAAAGGCTTATTTTAAATATCACTTCTTTCTTTTCTGTTAACCCGATAGAAATTGAAAATAAATTGTCGGGTTTATTTATTTTCAATTTGTTATTCTGTTCTCAGAAAGGAGGGTTTATATGGATTCTAAACACAAACATTTTAAAAAATATCAGAATCCTAATATACAATATGAGAACTTATTTTGCTACTGTATTAACAGGTCTAGAACAACTTTTAGTGGAAGAAATTAATGACAAACTGATAGAGGCACAGGTAATTAAAATAGCAAGAGGTAAAGTGTTCATAAAAACAAATTTAAATTTAGATCAATTAAAAACTTTAAAATTAGCGGACAATCTATATCAAGTGATTACCCGATTTGATGTTGGAATCCATCGTCCAGACTTACAACAATTGTACAATCAAATATATTGGCTCAATCTTAAAAAATTTCTAGGAAAAGGAAGTTTTTATGTAAATGTAAGTCGTAAAGGACAGCATACGTATAGCCGATTTGAAGCAGCACAAAAAGCAATAGAAGGGATTAAAAAAAGGTATCCACATAGAAAGATAGGCACTGCAAATCGGCATGACGTCGAATTCCGTTTGGATATTGAAGGTCATCAGGCGCTTTTTTCATTAAGGTTAACAGATGCAACCTATCGTTTTAGACAGCATCAAAGAAGTTTTACTGCTGCTTCTCTTTTGCCAACAGTTGCTCATGCAATGGTACGGCTTTCAAAACCTAAGGAAACAGATGTTTTTATTGACCCTTGTTGTGGGTCGGGCACCATCTTATCCGAGCGATTATCGTACCCTTTCACCTATGTTGGAGGTGGAGATATAGATAACAAAGCTCTGGCTGCGGCTCAAGAAAATCTCAAGAACTCTTTTGCAGAAGTAAATCAATGGGATGCCAGGGAACTAAAAATTGCGGATACGTCTATTTCAAAAATCGTAACAAATCTTCCATTTGGAAGACAAATTTCATTCGGATCTGAAACAAAGGAGATAAATCAAGCGATATTAACTGAAATATATAGAGTGCTTACACATCAAGGGACAGTCGTGATTCTTTCAGAGGGATGGAGTGAGATTTTACAGATAGCAGAAATTTTGGGTTTTTCCTTGATAGATAATTATAACTTAAGTCTTAAAGGGTTACATCCAACAATTTATGTCTTTAAAAAATAATTTTAATAAAAGGTACGTTTGAAAGGGTGGATATTAATTGGAATATAGATTTGTAAAAAAACCCCCCTTCAAGGTCGTTGGGTTTTTGGAAAATACACATACCAATGAAAGGGGAGTCTTTATCCCAAACGACAATCATTTTACTAAGGAACAATTTCGGCAATCTTTAGAACAACTATTAAATACAAGAGTAGACAACCTGTTACATGTAGCTGTCAACAAAACGGAACAATCAGTGGATTCTTATATCGGAATTGAAACAACGGCAATATGCCCTCCATCTCTTGTGAAACTGAAAATCCCTGAGCAAACATGGGCAGTCTTTGAAATAGGTTCTCTTTCTCCCCGTATCATTAACAAAACATGGTATGATTTATTTATATATTGGTTTCCTGTACATGGATACGAATTGGCCAATAATATAGAATTTTTTCGCGAAATGAAAGAGCGTCATAAATACGAGCTCTGGATCCCAGTTATAAAAAACAAATCTTACTAACACACAGATGATACTCCCCAACCCAATTTAAAACACTTTGTTAGAACTATTTAAAGGGGTAATTATGCATGAAATTTGAATTTGAAACAATTAAAAAAGATTATGGTGATTTTTCCAGTGATAGAGTATTAATTAATGCCCCTAGAACACCTGCATTTCCTGTGAGGATAGCAAGCGAAATTATGGCAAGATGTTTATCTTTCACAGACTCATCGGATGGTATCTCTATTTATGATCCATGTTGTGGTGGCGGTCATTTGCTAACTGTGATTGGATTTCTTTACAGCGCAAATTTAAATAAAGTATACGGCACAGATATTGATGCTAGGGCTCTTGATTATGCTAAGAGAAATTTAAACCTTCTTACAATGGAGGGGTTACTTCAAAGAAAAAAGAGTATTGAATGCAATTATAATAAATATGGAAAACAACCCCAATTGGAAGCGCTGCGTAGTGTAAATCGATTAGCATCTATGTTAATCGATTCTAATAAATCTCTAAAGGATATTCAATGTTTAAAGTGGGATATCACAAGTTCTAAGCCTCCATTATCGAGAGAGATTAATATCGTTATTACCGATTTACCCTATGGAAACATGGCCCATTGGGAAGGAATAATGAAGAATAACCCTACTGAACAGATGCTTAATAATATTTATCAGATTCTTGATTTAAATAATTCCGTTGTCGCTATTGTCTCTAATAAGAAACAAAGAATAAAGCATGAGTGCTTTAAGCAAGTTAAGCGTCTTAAACACGGTAAAAGACAATTCACGTTTTTACGTCCACTAAAATTTTAATCCTTTGAAGTTTAAGTGTACAAGTGTAGCTTTGGAATAAAGTTTTATCAAAACGGATTCTTGTCTTGAATGAGTGTGAAGTTTTTATAAAAAATTGATCGTTTTTTATCTATGATATTCAACAATCGTGCCCGTTAACAAATCAATTCCAATAAGAGATCTCAGGTATTCTAAAATTTCTACTTTACGTAAAGACTCGGTATGACCTAATAAACAGTAAATAAAATCGATCAGTTCTTCACAAGTATAAAAATAAGCTGTTGCGCAGTATAAAGTCTACTACTAATAAAAATGGTTGTTTCACAATCTCTGAGCCCATTGTGGAACAACATTATTGTAAAAGAAATATCTTTATTGCTACTGATCTATGACATTTTTATATTAGAATTCACATATTGTTAAGTAACAATAAAGTTGTTGACTTTTTTCAGATGAGAAGCCACATTTCTCCGTTGAAAAATGCGGCTAGTTCAAATTAAAGTTCTTTAATTTTATTCAATAAAAGCACTCTGATAATTGAAGACTATTTAAAATGACAACCCTTATAAATCTTGAGAAAGTCGGACCATATCGATAACTTGGATGCCATTTTCATATATTGGTTCATCATAATGCCTAACAAAAAAATCACGATCAATTGAAGTCATTCTAAAACCGCATTTTTGATATAGTGCCAATTGAACAACTCCTGAATTGCCAGTTCCAATTTCAATGGTCTTATATCCATCACGTTTTGCTGTTTCAACTGCATGGAGGACAAGTTGCTTTCCATAACCATTACCATGATATTCTTCATTCACTGCCACATTTACAATTTCTACTGTTTCTGGTCGAGTTAGAATAAGGACATAAGTTCCTATAATTCTTCCATCAAGATTCATAATAAAGCACTTACCTCTTGAAATATATTCTCTGACAAGCTTTTCCGATGGATCTGCCAACAATAATAACTCTAATGGCAATTCCTCATCCTTATTTAATTCTCTTATCAATTTACACACCTCAGTTTTCACTTTTATTTTTAAATCCTAGTCAAAATACCAAATTTCATTTAATTACTGTTGAATGATAATAAGGTTTTTGCTCAACTATGTATTAAGAGACCGGTTGCCACTATAAAGTGTACCCTTTAATTGCGATTCTAAATATGGATGGTCTTTTGTTTACTCAAAATAAAAAAACAATTGCTTCAAAAATCCAGTACAATAAGTTATTCCATTAAATGGCCCGATTGAAGCGCAGCTCCTGTTCAAGAACTGCACCCGTTTGTTTAACATCGATTAACTGCTCATTAAACAATTTGCACCCTTGTCTTGCTTATTAAAAAAGAACTGCCCAGGGTAAGGGATGCATATAAGATGACCAATATGAAAATCATGAATTAAAAATATTTATCAGTAAATACCTTTTTGGTACATCATTTATCTATAACCTTCTGCATTGGCAGGTTTATCAGCCTCCTGAACTTCAACTAAATACCTCCAACAATCAGGCTTAGAACCATCAAGATCAGTGAACCCATAAACCTGTGCAAGCTTTGCGCTTGACAGAGATTGGCCGTTCCAACGTGATACTTTGGGGTCTCCAGCAAGAGCTGCCACAGCACGTCCCACATAACGTGGCGTTTCTGAGATAACGAAATGAGGTTCCTTCTTAGTAGCGTCACGCCAGTTTTCTTCCTTGACACCATAATGATCGAGCATGATTTCGGATCGCATCCAGCCTGGGGTTAAGGAGACCGCTGTGCAATAATGCTGTTCTAATTCGCGAGCGAGCCCTTCCGCTATACGGATGACTGAGCTTTTCGCTAGATCATAAAACATTGGTGATCGATAGTTCTTACTATTATACTCTTTCGTACCATCGGTCATTTCAATGACAAGTCCCCCTTCGTTTTTGATGAGCAACGGCAATGCATAGTGGCTCGTAACCAAATGAGTATCGATAGCTAAACGAAGCATTCTTAAACCTTTTTCGAGCGAATGCTCCCATACACTCGCATTATTCCAGTCAACGAGATATTCACCGCCCCAAATATCATTTACAAGTATATCTAATTTCCCGTATTCTTTCTCAATTCTTTCAATCAAGGTCTGCACTTGTTTAGGTACCAGATGGTCAACTTGAACAGCAATTCCGACTCCACCTAAATCATTCACTAATTCTGCTGTTTCTTCAATCGTTTCAGGCCTCCCGTATTCAGAAAGCTCATTTCGTGTAGTACGACCAGTGATATAGACAGTAGCTCCTGCAGCCCCTAACTCCATTGCAATACCACGTCCTGCACCTCTTGTTCCACCAGCCACTAAAGCGATTTGACCTTTTAAAGACTTCATTTACATTCTCCTCACTTTACATTATTAAAGTATCTTTCAATTGATACTTTTTGTAATATCTATAGTATAATCTATAATGTTGACACCTTATGTCATATAAAAAATTTTTAATATATTTAGTTAGGTGGTTATCAATGCGGGCAGACAGACTTATTACCATAATATTGTTGCTACAAAATAATGGAAAATTAACAACGAAGGCATTGGCGAAGGAGCTGGATGTGACAGAGCGTACAATCCATCGGGATATGGAAGCCTTGAGCAGAACCGGCATTCCGGTTTTTGCAGAGCGCGGGAGACACGGAGGCTGGTCAATACTTGAGAGCTATCGTACAAATTTAACAGGACTAAAAGAATCTGAAATTCGTACACTATTCGTTTCTCCTTCTACGCAATTGCTTGATGATCTGGGCATGACCCATACATCCGAGGAAGCAAGGAATAAACTGATTGCTTCGCTCCCTGCAAATTACCGTAAAAACGCTAAAGACGTCTGGAATCGTATTCATGTAGACATGAGTACATGGCGTAAACAGAAAGAAAAGATAATGTCGTTTGAAGTCCTTAAAGACGCCATATGGAAAGAAAATAAATTAAAAATTGAATATCAGCGGGCAGATGGAAAAACGAATGCACGTGTTGTAAGACCACTTGGACTTGTAGCCAAGGGAAGTCGTTGGTACTTCATTGCTTCCAAAGAGAACGATGAAAAACGAAATTACCGGGCATCACGAATTTTATCAGCAATACCTATGGAAGAAACATTTGAAAGACCTAAAGACTTCAATCTTGCTCAGTATTGGGAATCATCAACAAAGGCTTTTATTGAGAATTTACCTAAATACGAAGTGCGGGTAAAGGTTATGCCTTCTATCTTGACGCGGCTAAAATACTCGGGTCAATTTGTTCAAATTGTTGAGGTTGAAAATAAAACTCAAGGTGATTGGATATCAGTTAAGCTTTCTTTTGATACCGAAGACGAGGCAAAGAGCCATATATTGGGATTTGCTGATCAAATAAAGGTGATTGAACCAAAAGAATTACACGATAAGATTCTTAAAATGGCTGAAAGCCTTGTAGCATTTTATAAGGATGGAAAGTGATATCCATGTTGATCAAAAGTTAATATGATCAACATGGTTGGACTATCTATATCCTAATTTCACACGTATCTCGGAGTATCCCAATAGATTCTTAGCTGTATTCTTATTCAATTAATTGGCCCTTTTATGAATAGTGATTATTTATAGCCCACTTGCATGTGTCCCATACTAATTGTTTAATTAATTTTAACACAAAAGGTAAAATTCGGAGTACATTGCAAGTAAAAAAGTATCACCTTTGAGATGAGCGTAAATTCTTGTTGTTTCACTCTTTTCATGACCAAGAAGGCTTTGAATTACTTCAAGAGGAGCACCATTGTTTACCATGTGTGTGGCAAAACTGTGACGCAATTGATGTGGATGAATCGTTTTATTGATTCCAGCACGATTAGAAATACGTTTAACAATGTGTCTCAAGGTATCTACACTCATACGTCTTATAGGTTTACGCTCAGTGACAAATAAACAGGGTTGGTTATCATCACGTTCATCTAAATACCTTTTTAGCCAAATCGCACAACGTATATTAAAATAAACTTCTCTTTCCTTATCGCCTTTGCCATGCACGATCACCGAGTTTCCAATAAAATGAATATCATCACGATTTAATTTCGCAACTTCTCCAATCCGACAGCCAGTCGAATAAAAGAATTCAATCAAAGCATTTTCCATCGATGTATAACATCCTTCTCGAAGGTGTTCAATCTCATGCGCGGAAAGAAACTTTGGAATTCGCTTGCCTAACTTTGGTTCTTTTAATTTAGCAGCTGGATTTTTAAAGATATAACCTTCCTCATGGATCCATTTAAACAACGATTTAATGAATCGTACACGATGACCTAAACTAAATGGTTTTAAATGTTCTCCAGCTTCGACCAGGTATTGTTTCAGATTTTCCGTGGTTATATCGCCTATTCTGATATCACCGAAGTAACGCTTTAAAAGATTACATTGAAAGCCATACACCTTCAAAGTAAGAGAAGAATAGCCTTCAATTCTTTTATCAGAGTGGTATTTTTCCCATGCTTCAGACAACAACATGTTTTCACGCTCCCATACTATGAATCAATTAATTTGATTTCAGTATGGTCTGCTTAAACATCCTTTATTCAAAAATCGAAATGTATAATAAAAATACATCCCTAGATCAATCGTAAAAACACTAATGAGACGCCTATCCTAATTCTAGATAAGCGCCCTTTAATGAAATACTTATTTTTTATTTACGTAACAAAGTATTTTGCTTTTCTTTTAATGAGAGAGCTTTTTCTCGACGCTCTTTTAATTTCATAATAGTAGTATTTCCTTCAGATCCAGTACGCTCAATCGCTTCATCAATGATTGCAATTTCATTATCATAGTCTTTTAGTTTTCTATACGCCATTGCATACGAACTATATAATGCAGGGGCATCATACCCGTTGTACCTCGCTTTATCAAATAACTCAATAGCTTTTTCTAGGTTGCCATCTTTTCGTTCCCTATCACCTTGTTCCCAATATGGCATCCCTTCATCGAATCCTTTTTCCCAATTGTGTAAGTTCTTTATATCTTTTAATGGTACTCTATTATGAACTGGATTAATCGATATTTTTTCTTTTGAAACTGTTTTAACTTCACCATATCTTTCTATTAAAAATTTTCGAACATCAAGTAAATGATAAGTTGGTATATTTCGTCTTAATTTCTCTAACGCTTTCTCTTGGTCAATTTCATAATTCATTACATAATCATCACCAATATATATCCAAGCAGTTACTGATTTGGCAAATTGAGTTTTTAAAACTCTGTTACCATTCATTGACAATAAATCTTTTGTTTCATCTTGATACTTATTAAGATTTCCACCATAAATAATACCAATTTCAGCTCTCATATTTCGGGTAATAAAAACTACTGCTTTTAAATTTTCATCCTTAACTTCATCAAATGCTCGGTTTTTTATCCCAAAGTAATGTTCATCTATCTCACTTGCATATAAATATGGCGTTGTTTCAAATTGTAATTCAGGAGTGTTGGGACTACGATCATATCCATTATCTCTTTTAGTTAAAAGTGGTATTATCCGATTAGTCAATCTATCATTTGTTTCATTTAATATTCGTGTCATTTCTTTACTCTCTAACGCTATTGCTTGTTCTTCAGTTAACCCAGTTCCAACAAAACGTGTGTCAGTATCATACATTTCACGAATTTTTTCAGCTTCATATGCTCGTTCGTGGAACTTTTTATAACGATCACCACGTCCTTTTCCTACATAAAATATTTCTCCAGTATCTTTAATAAACCATTCATATACATAAAAATCTACAGCTGTACTACCAGTGGCAACACCTACATCAGATGAAGAAATAGAAATACCATAATTTTCATCGGATGAGAAGGTTAAAGAAAGGCCTTTGACTTTTGCATCTTCAGGTGTTTCATTCTCTTTCTCCTGTTTCAGCATTTCTTTTTCCTTTTTTAAGATCTTCTGATTATTTTTCTGCTTTTTATTCGCAAATAATTTGCTAAACAACTTCATTTTATCAACCTCTTTTTAGTTAATACAGTATCATTTTTCTGTTGGTTTATATATATGAGTATTCAATAATCTGGCCCTTTTGTTGAATAGTCATTGTTACCTTAACAACCTTTAGTAAACGATTTATTAATTCTCATCATAAGTCTGCCTTTTTCAGTCTCCATAACCCAAAAAAGTTTGAAAAGGGTATTCACGACAAAAGATACATTTCTTACAATTATTAATATGCTTGTCAGCGAATGTTAAAAATATATCTAGAAGTGCATTGCAAAATCCGTTTGGTATATTCTCTTTAATTTATTATTACCCTTCTTTTTCCTTTTCGGGTGAGAGGCTATGGGAAAAAAGAAATAATAAAATGAATGAATATGGAGATGGTCCATATCAGACTAATCCCACTAACGCCACTCATTATTTCCATAACTTGATTTGAATTATCGCTATCTATACTATCAAGTTTGTGAATCAACTCAGGAATAGAAGATAGGTTATAATCTGTAAAGAGGATAAATACCACCTGAAGAGCTACAAAAATGATAAGATGAATGTAAAATTTTCTCCTTTGTGATCTGGCATGGTCCTTGTTGTTCAGAGATTGAGGTTCATCAAATTTTGATTCTGGATTACCTTTCCATCGGGAAATCTTTTTCTGGATCCATCGATCCAACCTTTTGAAATCCTTTTTTCCAGCTGTTAACGCATAAATCACAAAGATTAAGATAATGATTTGAAATCTATTGATAGTACCGTTCCGCATATAATCAAGTACGCCGATTGCAACCAGCCAAATATCACTCACTAACCAAAGAACAATTGAGTATATGCTTAACTTTTTTAGGTTAAACGCATATCTCAGCACCATAAAACCAATAAGACTGCTCCAAAATATAACCTCCCCCAACAATGAAGAAATACCATTTGTGGTCAAGAACGAATTCAATCACTGCCCATTCTCCTTTAGTTTTGCTTCATAAATATCCATAACATCATCAATATATTGAACGACATCTTTTTCTATCGTGATGAGACCAGCGTCTTCGATTGTGAGTTTCTGAATATCCCAAAACTTCTCGACAAGCGCTGAATTTCCCTCAAATGAATGATCAAGAAATGTCATCAATCGTTTGGCCAAACTTTGAGATTTAGGGGAATGCGGATCATCTCTTTTTTGTTCCCTAGCTGCTCTTAATAATTCGACCAACTCTCTGGATGCATTTGATCCTATATCCAATGAGGGATTTTTTAAGATCTCCATTTCACGGTCATCAAAATGTTCTTTATAATACGCTATGATCTCTTGATCCCGCTCTTCCGTCGGTCGTTTATGGTGTTGAAAAATACTCTTCCAACTGATATCGTGTTCAATGAGAGAAAGGTGCATGCATAACCGCAACAATTTCTCTTGATAACCCAATCGCTCTTTTTCCTTTGCGATAATCGCCAGTTGTTCTTCAAAGACATTCTCCCAGTCATTTTGATTCAGTATTGTCTTAATTTGATGCAGGTGAAAGCCGAGTTCTTTCAACGCGATAATACGATACAGCTTCAGGACATCCCTTTTTGAATAATAACGATAACCTGAATCTGCAATATGGGATGGTTTTAATAAATTAATTTCATCGTAAAATCTAAGCGTTCGAACTGTCAGATTCATTTCCTTCGCAATGTTTCCGATACTTTGCATGGTGGACCTCCAATATTGATTTCTATATTATTACAAATTGACTGCCTGTAGATCCCATAGACTGGTGAAGTAGCATTTTCCTTAATCCTTTTTATTGGGAATAAAATCTAAGAACCAGAATAACCATAAAAACATGAGATAACTGTAAGATTCGCCCTGTATAAAATTCAGCAGATTTGGAATACCTAAAAGACCTAAAAATCCTAACCACCAATGCTTTTTCGCTTTCATACTCTAATTCCTCTTTTCGTACAAGATTTCCAACGCATTTCATCGTGATCATGATTCTCCAAATTCCTTAATCTAATACAACTATAAACTCTAACGTGTAGGTGAGAGTCAATACATCAATACAATATTTACATTTCAATATCAGGAAATGCCTTACTAAAGTATAATGTCGCAGTGGGAGTTTTTTTAATTTGTCAGTAATAAACCTTAGAGGACATTAACAACACTGTGAATAGAATGTTAATGCCCTCTAAGGTTTAATAAAATGCTGTCGTATGCATTTAAGATTTCAAGTTATTCAACTATTTGGCCTTAGAAAGCAATAGTAGGCGCTTTCTTTATCCCGCGAAAGCGCCCGATCGTATTGCAGAATATTTACCTTAATAACCACTCATGGGACTGATCCGATAAACTCTGAAGACTATTCATAAATAATCCTGCATGATAACCATCACAAACAGCATGATGAACTTGTAAAGACACTGGTAGAAATATACCATTCTTTTTTTTCACAAACTTACCCGCTGTAATAATTGGGAAAAGAAAATTACCTCCATTATTTATATTAAGGTTAAAAGCAGTAAACGAACTCCACGGGGTCATCGATATAGGAAAAGTGTTATCAGGAACAGGAGATTTTGGGAATAAACATCCCAAACCATTATATTTATTTAAATCCTCTTCATAATCCTTATGGAATTGTTTAAAGTTGTCAGTTACTTCTGTCCAAATACTTGAGAAAGCTTCTGAACTTTCATCAAAGATAGTGTAACTTGGATTTAACTTTTCCCAGTAACCTAAACACCCCTGGTTATCAAAAGATTTTCTGAATACAGTATTGCTATTCACGACGTTTGTTACCATGTAGATGAAGGTTGTATAAAACTTGAAATCGAATTTTTTTATATTTTTATATAAAATACTAATATCTATCTCAGACGTCATGCTGAACGTTGTTTGTTGATTCAGATAATGTTCGAAATATTCCTTTCGATGCCAATTCTCTAAGTTAATCCTGTTAAAACTCATTATTGTATGCCTCCTAAATTTTACTAATTTCTTATTTAGGATGCTATTTTCTCTGCTTTCTTCATTGATTAGACCCTCCCCTCCAAAAACAGTTACTCCGGAAGATTTATAATGCTTCTATTTCAGAATTTAATTCTTTTAAGTTTTCTACAGCTTGATTTGTCTTATCGCTATCTGTTGAAAGAAGAGAAACAATTTCATCGATTCGTTTTTTGTAGTTCATAGGCTTTATCGAAAAACCTTGAATCATGGCTACAGCCCTCTTTTCATTGATACAGTATACCTCGTTCTTCGCAAAGAGAACTTGGTTCAAGCAAGAAATACTTCGAAAACAATGTCCCATCACATATGAAATATCATCTTCATTAGCATTGGTTTCCATAAACATAAGGGAAAATGAAGCTTCAAAAGAAAAATACTGAATCATCGCTTCTTTAAATTTCTTGGGATAGGGTTCCATTTTCTTTTTAAAATTATTTAATGTGCCTTCAGGGTCAGATAATACTTTACAAATAGCTAATTCACCCATATACATAGCATTCAAATAACCATGAGGGTGTCCTGTTTGATAATGAATGGATACTAGACCTGACAGACAATCATCAATAACTTTACTGACTCGTTTGATATCACGAAAAATAAAATCTACATGGTAACCATGTACAACTAACCAGCCACCACCATTTATCCATTCGCCCCATTCACCTAAGTAAGTGATTAAATGATCTTTTTTTTCGTCATTTAGATTGAATGCTGATTTCTCTATATCATTGGTATTAAATCCTTTTGATTCATCATAGTAAATTCCAATATCTATATCAGAATTCGGACTATGAGTCCCTCTTGCCCTAGATCCACCTAACACGACTCCTACTACACCTGGCAGTCCATCTAGTTCTTCTTTTATGTCTTGAATTATACTATCTACAGTTGCCATAATGTTTCACTCCAATCTTATTCAATAAAATGTCCCTTTGGGCGCTAATACTTATTCCTGATTAGCTCTCGTTTGATGATAATCGTGGTTTTTCCAAGAACTTGCTCAGATGCTATAAATGAGACTCTATAGAGTTCCTCATATAATTAACAAGCTCTATCACCTCGGAATCCACCTTTTCCCACTTATCAACATACTCTCCGCGATACGCTTTTCTAGCTGCTTCAAGTAAATGTGCGTGTTCATTAAGTAAACGAGTTATAGCCCATTCTGCAGCTACATCCTTTGGGGAGATTTCACTAACAGCCACTGTCTGCCACATTCGAGCCAGAGTTAAAATTACATTACGTTCATCTCCCTTAATCCCTTCAATTAATTCTGGTAAAGATTCCTTAATTGCCCTTCGAATATCTGTTATCGGAACGGGGGCAAGTATATCTGAAGCAGGGGGACCGAATAGAGAAACGCTATTTTTTCGCGCTTGTGCTAAGACAATAGCCAAATCAGGGTCATAGGATGACTCCTGAATTTGTCCTTTCTCAAAATCGTCCCTAAGCCATTCACCATAGATGAATTCATTTCTTGGAGGATACTGCCAGGGGATGGCATCTTTATGATTTATAAATGTGACTTCAAGTGGTCGCACAGAATCCTTATTTCCTATCTTTCCAGATATAAGCATTAGTCTGTCTGTTAGATTTTTTCGGTTCACCTCAGATAAGCGATGATTCACTACCACTAGGACATCAACATCACTGTTAATGCGCAAGCCACCTTTTACTGCAGAGCCAAATAGATATACCCCGACTATCGAACTTCCAAGCAACTCCTCTACAATTTTTAATGCTTGCATCGCTTGTTTTGGTAATTTATCGTTACTCAAATTGCTCATCAACTACAAACTCCTCTCCTCTGATTTTGTTCGCATAATGTACGTTTATATTGATTTCATTGGTATTCAATTAAATATCGATTACTGAATATAAGAAACATTTTTCACAGAACATTTTATCATACTTAATATAATTGATCATACTTTGTTTCAAAACCTCATTTCCACTTTAGTCTCAATCCTTGTGTCAAATAAAAAGAACCGAAGGTTGGCTGATTTGGCTCAGATGATGAGCAGGGTTTCCCCTGCTCCTTTTAATATTAATTTCTCAACTTCAATTGTTTATTCTCTATGACATATACACTATCAGCTACACGAGCAACAAATGTCCTATCATGTGATATAAGAAGGACTGTACCTTCGTATCCTTCCAAAAATCGCTCTAATGCTTCAATACAAAAAACATCCAAAAAGTTTGTTGGCTCATCCAAAACTAACACATTATATCTTCCTAAAAAGAGCTGACACAGTACTAAACGGATTGCCTCCCCACCACTTAAATCACGGACATTCTTTTTTAAGTCATTTCCTGTAAAACTCATGGCGTGAAGAACGGATCGTATCTTACTTTCACGATAGTCGCTTCTATCTTTCATATAGGCTAATACCGTTTCATCTTTACGAAATTGATAACCCATTTGTTCATAAGATCCTATGACAGCCTTTGGTGAAATAGTAATTCCTTCCCCACGTTGTAAAATATAATGAATCAATGTTGTTTTGCCCGAACCATTCTTTCCTGTAATCGCAATCGTATCACCTAATGGGAATTGAAAACTTGATTCTTCAATAAGAGTTTTATTCCCTGCCTTTAGCGTTAAACGATCTGCCATAATTGGAAATTTATTGTGTAATTGAAGCGCATTGGCCTGATGAAAACGGATCGTTTGTTCCTTTTTTGGAGCCTCCACAGCCTCTAGTTGCCCCACTCTCTGCTCAACTGCTTTTGCCGCGCGCTGTATGGCCTTTTGACTCGTACCTTTTGATTTTGTTTCAAACATGCGATTTGCCTTTGTCTTCGATTCTTTTTTCGACATCGCAGAAGATTTAGCTATTTTCTCAGCCTTTTTCATCTTTTCCTGGGCCGCTTTTTCGAGCCGGCTCTTTTCTTTCACGTATTGTTCATGCGCTTGGCTTTGTTGCTCTCGCTCCAACCCCTTCTGGGCCATATATTCACTGTAATTTCCAGAATATACGTTTACTTTTCCTTCATCTACTTCCCAAATTGTTGTAACGAGTTCGTCTAATATAGCACGGTCATGACTGATCAGCACTAGCGCACCATAGTAATACATAAGTTCATCGAGTAGAAAAGTAATACCATCCTGATCCAGATGTGTCGTCGGTTCATCAATTAATAGGGATTCGTAGTAGTGTGTGAACAATTGTGCAAGCTTCAGCCTTGTCTGTTCACCACCACTTAGCCCATCAGCAGCGTCTGATACATACAATTTCCCCAGTAACCGAGGATCAGCCTCACGGGTTTTTGGAGCCTCTACTTGTTCAAAATACCCGAAATCTACATGACGATTTACTTTTCCCCTTGATGGTTGAACGATACCTGCAAGTAACTTTAGTAAAGTACTTTTCCCTGCTCCATTTTTCCCAACGATACCGATTCGATCAAATTGATGGACTGCTAAACGTCCAATCTCTAATACCTTTTTATCTAAATAGGTCACTTCAACATTTTCTAATTCAAAACATATTTGTTCCATCTTAGCTACCTCCCGAAATATAGTGATTTCGTATCGATAGCTCACGATCGATACGAGCTTCTAAATCTAGCCCGCATCAAAAGAATAATAAAAATTGCATCGTATTTATCCCCCTATTTCGCCCTTATTGTAATAATTCCATTTATTATAATTAAGACACCAATTATAGAAAATAGTGCGGCAACACTAGTTAGTTCAATCAATACTCCAGCCACCGCATAGCCAATTGGTGTCGCTAATAACGAGAGACTTGTCACGAAACTAAAAACTCTCCCCAGTAAATGAGGCTCTATTTCTGTCTGGATAAAGGCATAGAATGGTGCTGAAAACAATGGTCCAGACAAACCGACTAAACCAGCCAGAACAATAAAAATATAGAAAAATGGTGGTGAGAGTAAACCAGAAATAAATAATGCAACGCCCATCAACATTATTCCTGCTGCCATTGTTTTAACTTTATCAAATCGATCTCCCAGTACACCTATTAGTGAACCTCCCACTATTAAACCAACAGCAAAAACAATCTCTACGATTCCAGCCTCGACAACACCTTTTTCAAAATGATTCCGTGTTATAAGCGGAAAATAAGTGCCTAGCGGAATGTATAAAACCGCAACAACCGTCATAACGAACGTTAGCTTTAACAAGACGGGATGCTTTACAAGTGCGTCATACCCCTCTTTCATTTCAACAAGCATGCTGGTAGGGTCTATTAATTCTGTTCTTTGTACCTTTGGGATGTAAATAAATAGTAAAATACTACTTGCAATAACCGCACCAAGAACATCTAACAATAACACCCACTCAATTGAGCTTGCAGCTAGTAATGACATCCCAACTGCCGGACCTGCAATATTGGATATGGAACTTACTGTCTGTCCCCAACCAGCAACCTTTGTAAGATGTTCTTCGGGTGCAAGTAGTGGAATAGATGCTTGCATTGCCGGCATATGAAATGCAGTTGCTAATGAACGAATAGCCAAAACAAGTATTACAAATGTGATGCTTGCCTCATAAAAATACAACGTTGTAAATAAGATTAAACTTCCAAGTGCGACGGTCATATCTGCCAGAATCATCATCAATTTTCGTGAATAACGGTCCGTAATTGTCCCTGCAAATGGACCTGCTAATGCTTGTGGTAAAAACCCAGCAAGACCTGCCAGCGTCAGTACCAGTGGCGAACCACCTGTTGTATCCGTCAGCCACCAAATAATACTAAATTGAACAGCTGCACTACTTAATAAAGAAAAGAACTGTCCTGTATATATTGCAAAAAATTTCTGTTTCCATTTTTTGTTTTTCATTTTAATCGATACCTCCTAATTTTTTACGTATCGATTTTTATCGATACGAGTTTGTTAGATGAACGAAACTCGTATCAATAATAAAGTAATGTCATCATATAAAAGCCTCCCAATCAATTTTAAGAACATAAAAAAACCACAGACTGTTTGCCTGTGATTTAGAGTAAAGGGGAAGAAAACCTATTCTCATTAGATTAAGTGAGAAGTCAAGATAGCCGTCATCAAAAATAAACATTCCTTTTGCAAAGGAAAAAGAAGTATACATTAATAAAAAAAGAAAGGCAGAAAAATCCACCTTTCCTTACATTATATATTTTATACGAAATGAAAGGTTATTAAAAAACGACAGACTTATCCCATTTACTCTGCATACACAAACAGAGCCTTTGAACGTATTTAATTACTGGTTCAAAGTTGGGAAACGAAGTCTCATAGCATGTGTCATTTTTTAATAATCCTCCTTAAATAATTTAAAATTTATATATACACATATTATTGTAACCAGCTTGTTACCAAAAGTCAAAAGTTTTATCAATCTTGTCACACTGGCGAGTATCAACTTACAATAAATGTAAAAAATAAAAAGGGGATAATTTTGATGATTAAGATCACCAATCAAAGTTCATATCTAAGGTTTGTGAATTTCTGGTTACATAATTTTTTGGATTCAATCAGTCTACCTATTCATTATAGTATCATCGATTTGTTCTAATAACTCTATCATTTCTTTGACAACTGTTCTGTCAAATTCCTCCGTTCTTTCCTCTTCGTGTGTTCCCTTATTAAGGTAGTTCCATTCGAAAGGATGCTTGTTCTCCATTCCCAACAAAACGTTTAACGATGAAACTACATTCTCATATCCATCTATATTATTCTTGGAAATAAACTTTCTTAGTGCTTGAGCAGTTGACATTAATTCCGATGCCCTCCCAGGAGAACGCATTGGTACACTTAATTGAACGTTATATTTTTTGGCTAACTGTTTCCAAAGTTTATTGATTAAGCTTTCAAGTGACCTCCTCCCGTTCGCTAAGCTATCACGATGTTGACCTTCATCTAACCTTTGTTGAGCAAGAACTAAATAATTTCGTGGCAGATCTAATTTTACTGTAATTTTTTTGGGTTCATCAGTTTTAAGAAAGTCTATTCGTGTTACCTTTTCTGTATAATCCTTTTTAGGAATATTATTTTCTAACTGTTTTACAAATTCTTCTCCATGGGTAGTAATAATAAGTTGCTTATCCTTTATATAGTCATTCTCCAATATAGTTTCGATAATTCCTCGCCTGTGTTCATCGTCAATTGCGTTTACCACATCATCAAATATTACTACTGGCAAATTGTCCTGTACATTCTTAGCTAAGAGGATGGATAAACCCAAGCACCTTATATGCCCCTCACTCAAAACATGTAATGCATCTAAGTTTCCTCCATTTTTAAAGCGGATTTCTATCTTTTCGCCGGAATTAGAAGGAAGATTGACACCTTCCAAAAGATCATATGGATGATCATATCTGTTGATTGCGTTATAGAACTCCATTGTTTTAGCATTCAAGTTAGATGCCAATACAGATGGTAACTGACGGTTATATTCTATTAAACGGGCTTTTAGTGAAACATATGCATCATGATATTGGCAATTACGTGCTACTAACAGCTTTTCCTTTTCAACCTGCTTAATTAATTCTTTGTTGTCCTGGGTAAATTCCTCCACAGCTTCAATTGCCTTCTTTTCACCTTCATTAATAGATTCTATTCTTGTCCGAATTCTTGATATCTCTTCTAGAACTTCGTCTAATCGTCTATTTTCTGCTTTTAGTTTTTGAATTTCATCCTCAGCTTCCGTGACTTTTTTGTTGTAAATAATCAGATGTTTTTTAAAATCATTAAAAACATCAAAATAATAGATAGTCGTTGCTATTGCATCACTTAAATTTTGTCCATCTTCCTTGGCATCCAATATCTGTTGATTTAAAGCGTCAATGGTATCTTTTTTTGGGAATTCTATTGATTCTACAATCGTTAAAATTTGCGTGAGTTTGGTTTCAAGAAACGTGAGTTCTTTAGGTACCTGCTTATCTATTTGAGTTACTCGTGTTTCAAGTTTTATAGCTATCTCAAATTCTTGTACTTTCTTAGAGGCATGGGAATAAGGGTTTAAAGGAACTGCAAGGTTCCCGTCTATATATAACTCTGATTCACACGCTGGACAAACATCTTGAAATTTATCTTTATTTTGTAAAATAGCGGTATACAGATCTTTTAAAGGTATTTGGTCTTTATAATCCTGTAAAGATGCCATTGCCTCATTACGCTCTTTTATTAGTGAGTCTACACGTTGGGTACTTTCCATCAACTTTTCAATACCAGGGTCCGGTATATTTTTTAAATTCCCTAAACTCGCAATGTGTGCATTATTTTTTTGTATAAGTCCCTCTGCTTCTTCCGTTCCTGATAATTTTTCTTTTAATTCTTCTAAAGTATTAACATCAGTATACTTGCTAAGTAATTCATCTGTCTGTTGCTGTACCTCTTCTCTTTTTTGAGGCAGAGTTTCTAAATTTTGTTTATGTAATTCGATTTTCTTCTCTTCTTCAGAAAGTTTCTTTGCAAGCTTTCCTTCACAATCAAGATAATTATCAAACCGTTCATTAAAATTCGCAACAAAGGTATTAAAATCCTCTAATCCAAATAAAGCAGCAAGTCGTTGTTGCTGAGCCTGTGGTGTATTAGCGGAGACTCGGGCAAACCCTTCTATACGGTTTCTTTCTATAAAGCAAAATTCATTAACTTGGGGCATTGGTTTTACATCAATTTCACAATCCTCGGAATTTACTCCTTTTAAAACAGGTAGTTCCGATCGTCCTGTATATGCATTCTTAATATATGTATCAAGGCCAATTCGCTTTGCATCTGCCTCATGAATTGTCCCTAAAAGTGCATATTCGAGGGCTTCACAAAAACTCGATTTTCCACTTCCATTAGGACCATAAACAAAAGTATAGGGGTTCTTAAATTCAAAAATATGCTCATCAGAGAACCCCCTGAAGTTTTTTACAGTTAATTTCGAAAGACGATTGATTTGATCTTCAGTTATTGCTTCAGATGTTTCATCTAATGAAAACTGCCCATCGACTGAATCACCATGTTCGGTTACTAAACTAGCGATAAGTTTACCTCTTCTTCCCCCAGAGCTACTAGATTTTTCAATAGAAGTAAAATTGTCTAAAATAATACTGGCCAATTTCATTTCGTAATTAGACAAATCCCCTGTGTATTTCTTTAGAAATTGTTTATACTCTCTTAATGCCTTGGACATTAATCTTCCCCCTTGTTTGAAAAAATATTTTCGACACTTTAATTCCAACTTGAGTTATAGTCAATAGCCCCATTTGAATGAAGCTATTTTAATTTAATAGACTAATTTTATGTTAAAAATATCCCCAACAGTCACAAAAGTTTGCTTAGCAAAATTTTTGCTCTATGACGAACCCCTTTACTGCTATGCTTTGCCTTTGTAACACCAATTCCTTTTGTTTCAATGGATTTTAGAAACTTACTATTCCATGTTCCACAAGCATTAACAAGGTTCACAAGCAAATAGTTATATATCATACCCCAATTTTGTTCGGAATTAGATGTTAAAATAATCGTTGATAGTGGACGGTGTTCACGCTCAACCTCAATAACATTGAAACGATTGTCATTTATCATAAATACTTCAGCAATTACATAACTTCTTTTTGTAATACCATCACTTAACTTTGTATATTTCCTTTCCCCCATGCCTTCTGGTAACACATCAGTAAATGCCTGAATTGTTTTTACCTCTGGATATTGTTCCAATACTTTTAAGACATTTATAAAGTCCTTCAACTCCCCCTGAGTCTTAACTTCATGCAGCATTTGATGTTCCAATCCCCTAGCCAACTGCTGTCCACCACTATCTGCTGTAGAGCGAATGGAATTACTCTCACCATAGTACCTCTTTGTATTTTCATCCTCTTCCAAACGTTGTTTGGCAAACTCACGTTTGATCCGTTTGACTCTAGGGACTGAGGTATATTCATGACTCAATTGATTCATCTGCACTAAATCAAAATCCTCCGTAGATCCATCTACTTGTTCATCTAACGTAAAACCTTCCTCATCCCCGTATTTATTTATAGAATGGTATGTATATTTTTTTGCCTCTTTTGACTGCTCTTTATCTTGAATTTCCGGATGTGAGATCGAGATATTTTCATATGGAATATGCTTGTTCTTTACATTCACAATTTGTAAAACCGTCCATGTATTATCTTTCTCCTTTACACGGGCAGTTACTGTGATTGGTTGTGTGAAATTCCATTCAAACTTCAATATCCGTTCCTGCAACCATGTGAATGCAAGGCTTTCATAGACTTGACGTAAATCACGATTGGTTAATAGCCACACCAATTGATAGATGAATGGCGTTTTTGTGTATTTCATCTCATATAGTGATGAGAAGCTAAGATGAATTTTGTTTGGTTCATATGTTTCAGTGAAAAACTGCGGAAATGAATTGGATTCAAACAAACGATGTAAAAGAAATCCGTTCGGTGCTAATATACTGCGCAACACTTCAATAACTGGCAGAATGACATTCTTGCCATCAAAGAAGAATATGAAACTACGAGAAATTGCTAGATCAGTACTTCCATAAATGTTCCATGGCTTTTCATAATACTGCACTCGATTAGGATAAATAGTAATATCTACTTCTTGCGCACCCTGGGGAGGCTGACTTGCTGTGATTACACCGTTAATATAATAATGTTGGATAGCCAAACATGGTAACGTACCCCAGTCCAGTAGTATTTTCTTTGTAACCCCCTTTGAGCGCAAATACGCATACAGCATTATTTTATTATCATAACGAATAGGATCACCAATCCAAATTAGTCTTGCATTCTCTCCTTTTACGAACGGCCATTTAATTTTAACTTGTTTTGCACTCATCATTAACCACTTCCTATTTTCATGTCTATGTACGCCTCTAAATGCGGTTTTATTTCATGAAGATGATACGATTTAACAGCACCTATGCGCTGGACTTTCCACAATACTACCGGTTCTTCCTCTTGAATCATGCAGTCTATGATTTTACAACAACGTCGAATTTGAAATTGCGAAACCGATTCTGTGATGTTTCCTAAGAGTTTCTTAGTCTTAGGCAGTTTGTTAAGGTGCTTCTCTAAATTAGATAAGATTCCTAAACGTTTTCCGATAAGAGAATTTGTTATCCGGACAGGCTTTTCCAATGCCATCAACTCGTTATGTAGCTGTTTTATTTTTGCGCAATAATCTGCATCCCGTGCAGACCAATCAACAATTGTATTATTGGCATGTGCCTCTTCACATCTTCTGGGTAATTGTTTCAATAGCCAATTCCTATCATGGCGATACAGATAAATATATTCCTTTTGAAAGAGCTCCCTTATTTGTGTTCTGGAATCGTTAGGAAATTGTTGCATTCCTTCCAGCAGTTTGCTCCGGTATTGCTGTAACATTTGAGGGCTCACTTTACTTTCAGCTTTTTCTTTTTGTCCATCCTTAGATAAATACTTTTTCACCGTCTTAGAATCTACCCCAAGCATTTTAGCCATTGCCCTAATACTCAAGTCTTCCTTGCTTGCTAAGTCTTGTAATTTTGCCTTCCACGTATCTCCAAACGCTTTTACTCGGCCAATGCGATATATTTCCTCTCTGGATTTATCGGGACCCTTTCTGGCATAAACAAAACCACACGAACACTCAAACGTACCAATAGGGGCAGATGATTTATAATCCCTTGTAATATCCACGGGTTGGATTACCAGTTGCTTGTAATGTTCAGCAGCCTTATTCAGGCATGGCCACGGACCTTTACCAAATGGACCTACATCTTCTTTAACATGTAAAAGCCCTTCTACATCTTTACCTAAAAAATATAGGAAGAATAAATGACGCAAAGGATGCACATGACGCTTTTCATTGCGGGTTAGTACCTTTAGCCAATTGTATTCGTTTTCCTCATTTAACTCAGACTCGTACTTTTTCAAAAACCCTTTAGAGAACTTTGCTTGAAAGGCTTCAAATAATCCCTTTTGCCTTACTTGATTCGATGTAGTAATTAAATTCTTTTCCCTAAGAAGCAATCGATACATTTTAAAGACATCTTCACGTGAGAATGCCTCAATATCAATATTTAATAATTGATATGCCATTTTTGCTAGCTTTACTTGGGTATCAAAATAATATGGAGACTTCACTTCCTGCAAAGCTGAAAAATTCATTCTTTTTGCCTCAAACCGGATAAACTTGATTCGACTTTGCTCGTTAAACTCAACCGGGTATTTTCTTAGTTGTAAATAATGGTGTGCGCACAAGTCTATACCTTGTAATTGGTGTTCCCGATGTATGTATGGTTCACCATATTTATCAATATCAGCACGGGCGCATTGTGGACAGTAGTATAATACATCTTTCTTGCAAATACCCCCTGCAACCATACCAATCCTTGTATAAAGACCCTTTCCATCACCTTGAACATCAAGCATTACCTCGTGTTGTCGATGTTTAGCAAGGAACGGAGCATAAAACGGATAAATAGTGTGTTTCGCCAATAAATTCCCTATTGAATAATGATTTCCCATTTGTTGAGACAAAGCATAAAAATGGCTACCAATCTCTACACTCGGGATCACAGAGCGACTTTCAAACACTTCTTCCAATGAATCTTTGTAATCAATATTTCCACTGTAAAAGTGATAACGGGCAATCGCTGAATAAATTAATTCATCTGGATATGGATCCGTAAAGAATGGCAGCATTCAAACTCACTCCTAATAGAATTCCTCCAAAGGATTTTTAATGTACCCATTTGCCTTCAATAACTCATGGGGATGTTGCTTTTTGTCCAATGCTCGCTTTCTTAGCGTTAATAATGGTAGTACATCCGCATTTTTCGTTTTAGCTTTCGTTTTTTGTTCCTTCTTTTGTTGATTTAATGCAATTCCCTGCTGAATCACATCCGATTTAAGCTGGTGAAAGTCAGTATCAAGTGGACTTTCTTCAACTATATTTTTTGTCAACTTTTTAATGTCTTTATCTTTCAATCTATCAAAAATACCAAGGGCAGCTACCTCAACACGTAAGTTTTCAATCGTGTCTTGCCGTTTATACTGGATTGTATTTTGTCGTTCTTTAAACGCATCTTGAATACGCCCTGTAATTTCTGTATTTCGCTTATGGTTGAGCATTACCTCATCCAGGTTGATCATAATATCTTCATATTTCATCATATCAGCTAAATTATTGGTTCGAATAGCCGTCATCATTGGTTGAATCGTTTGCATATCTTCTTTAGCAGTCTTTTTTATTACTTGTGGTGTAATGGTTTCATTTGGATTATCCTCATCAAATAATGCTCGTTCTTGCACTAAAATAAAGAGGTTTACAGCAAGAGCAGTAATCCCTTGGCATTCATAGTAAAATGCCTTCTTTGCCTGCTCAGTAAGATCAGAATGGGTTTTTAAGCACTGTAATTCCCAAAGTGTTTCAAGGAATAATTCCCATTCCTCACTATCTTCCGCCATACGATCCCAAATAATTGCTCCATCGCTTGCTGCCCGTCTTGCCTGTCTGAAATTCCCTTTAAAAAGTTTTTGTGCCTTAGAAGTCCCAATTAAGACCGTGGGAATGCCAACTGTATTAGACAGCGTTACAAAAAAATTCAACATTTCTTCCTGATCATTTTTAGAATGTAGTAAGTGCTGTATTTCATCAATGACTAATACACCGATACCATACATACTTGCTAATGATGTCATATGCAAAAGCATTGTCGATGTCACTCGATTCAAATAACCATACTTTTCTAAATAACGCGTACCAAGTAGGTCATCAATTGCCTTGAAAAAGCTTTTACAGAGCGTTGATAAGCTACCGTCATATGGACAGTCAATTTTAAGCCAAACAATTTGTGTACGGTTAAAAGGTTGTCCTCCGTAAGTTTCATGTTTGATGACTTGCGGATACATGAGCAGCAAGCGTTCAATTGCAGTGGTTTTGCCGATACCAGAGATACCTATAATAGATAAGCTATCAGCTGTAGAGCGAATATAATTTAAACGCTCCTTGATATGCTTATGTGCAATCTCCTCTTCTTCACGCAATTCATGTAATACACGAACTCGCTCTAGAAATGTAGAATCTAATGGATTTCTTGCTAAGTAGCCTCTGCGAATCAACGTTGATAATCGACGCTCTACCTCAAAATGAATCGGTAATGGCTGAATAAAGTTCCTCACACGTTTTAATACGTGATAACGAATATTGGATTCACTTAACTTATCTTGATCACTAATCCGTGGGGTCACCATAAATCGTTCTAGCACAACATCCTCACTTAAAATCGGTGGAAGAGCCTCGATAAAAGGATTATTGGCATATTCACTTAAAGGTTGTTCCTTATAAACGCCTTTCTCAAATTCTCCTTTTAAAACAACCATGTCATTTGTTTTTCCCAAATTCCTCATCTCGCTTTTTCTTTAATTTTTGCATTAGGCGTGAGGGTGATTTCTTTGGTGGTGTATCATCAATCCTCTCTTTTGTAGTGAAATCGATTACTTCAGTTTCCTCACTAACCTTTTTAGGTGATAAATCAAATTTGTCAGTTTCACGGTTTAATTGTTTTTCAACATCCTTATTGTCTCGAATAGAAGCAATTTTTGCTTTTTTACTTGTTGGTTGGTTGAAAGATTCTTTTTTGTTCTTCACAGCTTTTTTTATTATTTCTTCCATTGTTGCATCTGTATTTACTGTTAATTGAATTTGATTTGTACGTTCTACTTCTTCTAGTTCATTCCGAAGTTGATGTTGAAATACAATTTCCTCTAAGAAATCACCTTTATATTGCTGACTAGGTTCTAATAAAATACAAGTCTCAAAGTCCATTCCGTTATCATGAGGAATATAGATTTTTTCAATATGGCGTGGATCATAAACAACTTCTACGCTCTTATTTTTCAACTTCAAATACCAATGTTGTATAGTGCAAAATAAAAGTAGTGAGAATTGCAAAGAAAATCTTAGAACCCTGCAATTCTTAAAAGCAAAGAAAAAAGGCTTGCCAGCCTAATCAAAAAACCCTACCGTTAATGATGACGAATCAAATAATGGTGGAGGGATTGAAAGGATGCTGGCAATGCCTGAAGTTAATCATATCAAAAAAATGAGAAATGAGAAATCATTATCAATCAACGAAATATCAAGAAGAACAGGGTTCAGTTGGGAAACGGTAAAAAAATATGCTGATGAGGACCAACTTCCTTCGGAAAACTTTTCTAAAAAGGGAGGAATGATGTACGAGGGAAAATGGGGAGAGATTGTTTCTGATTGGTTGTTGGAAGATCACGCTTTAAAAAAGAAGTTACGACGTAATAACAAAATCATCTACCAACAGTTAAAGAAACTCCACTTTCCCGGATCTTACCGAACTGTGTGTAACTATATTGCAGAGTGGCGGGAAAAACGCATGGAAGATGGCGAAACAATCAAGGAGGAATTTGACCGATTGACCCATCCTCCAGCTGAAGCGCAGATTGATTTTGGCACAACGGAAGTCATTCAGGACGGTAAAGCGAAAGACATTCACTGTCTGATCATGAGTCTTCCATACAGTAATGGAGGTTACACTGTCCCCCTTCCGGGGGAGAATCAGCAATGTTTTCTGGTTGGGTTGAAAGCATTATTTACACAGTTTGGGCGTGTCCCCCGAAAGTTACGGATTGATAACCTGGCTGCCGCCGTAGTAAGGGCAAGAGGAAAACATGGAGATACGATATTCACAGAATCCTTCCTGAAGTTCGCAAGTCATTATGGTTTTGAACCTCAGGCATGCAATGCAAGAAAGGGGAATGAGAAAGGCCATGTCGAGAATAAAGTTGGCTATGTAAGATATAACTTCTTTACTCCTTCTCCAGTAATCCGAGACCTAGATCACTTACAGGAAATGTTAACACAGAAGTCAAGGGAGGATCATAAACGCAAACATTATAAAAAAGGAGAGCCGATACAGGACCTTATCAAGGAAGAGAAAAAGTATTGCTTAGCTTTGCCGGAAAATGATTACCCGGTATTCAAGAAGGAAACGGTATCAGCCAATAAATATGGAGAGGTCCTTATTGATGGTACAGCCATCCATATTCCTACCAGTTACCATTATAGCCAAGTGTACTTGATTACTTATTGGGATTCCTACAAGGTGGTCTCACCGAACGGTGAGGTGTTGGGTGAAGGTCCACGACCTTACATGAATAAATCTCGTGAATTGCCATGGTTATTCGTATTGGGGATGTGGAGAAGGAAGCCACGCTCCGTGTCTCACTCTAGGTACTTCCCCTACTTGCCCGGAAGAATAGCTAATTATTTAAGTATCGAATCCCAGGCGATCCAGAAGGATCGAATAGAATGGTTAATGAGTCAGATTGTCACCTATAGTATGAATGAAATTAATGAACTATTTTATGAATTGCTTCCTTCAAAGGACAATTCAACTTTAGAATCTGACCCTCATCCCTATGAAGTGAACTGGAATATTTATGACTCTCTGCGTCCAACGAACCCTGTAGCTGAAGGGGCGGTGACTATTCATGAGTGATCGATTAAAAGAAATGTGCAAATCACTTCGTTTGGCCTATGTGGCAGATATTTATGAAAAGGTGCCTTTCGAGAACCCCACTCAGTATCTGGAGACCTTATTCCAGCAGGAATTCCAACTCCGCGATACAGCAAAGGGGGAACGACTTATAAAGAAAGCTAGATTTATAAATGATAAGGAGTTAGACCATTTCCAATGGGGATCACAGGTGAAATTTCCACCACAGATCAATCGTGAAAGCCTCGAAGGCTTGAAATTCATTGACCGGAAAGAAAATGTCATTCTGACAGGTTCCCCTGGTACCGGCAAAACACACATTGCCACAGGATTAGGACGGAAAGCATGCCGACAAGGCTATGACGTGCGTTTTTATCGGGTAGCAGATCTGGTGGATCAGCTGGAAAAGGCATGGAGTGAAGGTAAATTGCAGAGCTTCAGGAACAGATTCAAGAAAGTGGGCCTCATTATCCTAGACGAAATGGGATATATCCCATTCAGTAAAAACGGGGCTGAGCTACTGTTTCAGCTGGTTACAGACTGGTACGAACAGAAAAGTCTCATCATCACTTCCAACCTGGAGTTCAGCCAATGGAATCGAATCTTCGTCGATGCAAGACTAACAGCTGCATTGGTGGATCGCGTGATTCATCATGCGCATGTTCTAAGTTTTACTGGTGACAGTTATCGTGTCACACACGCACTATCTAATTACCCATCATAAAAATTGGGCTGGCAAAGTTCTCGTATTTCTTTTGCATTTTTATCAGGTTTTCTCTTGCAAAATACAAATGTTCCTCAATCGCTCGTTGGGAACCATATAGAAGATTTTTAAACTTGATACCAGCCCTTGAAATTGTCGCTTTTCCACGCGGAAGCACGTTCAGGCGAAGAATATTTCTATCAACTGTTCTAAGCCTTCCCTTGCGGTTTTGAATACCCCAATTCCATAAATTAATCGGCGTTGGTACTAATCCTGCAGCGACCATTTCTTTTTCAACAGGATATTTATCAATTACCTTTTGGTTATGATGTAGCGCCATTGTAATAATAATGGACGTAAATTCCTTTAAATTCAGTGTGGCATTTAAGCGATAATCCTGATCACCACGTTCTCTATATTCCTTTTGAATTGCTCCCGGTGCTTTTTGCTTCACCTTCCCATTAAAAGTACGGAACTTCCGTTCAACAATTCCTTTCAAATCCCCACGATAAGCCGTGGTATTCTCTATTTTAATATTAAGATTATTAATTAAGTTGTCTATCGAATATCCTTCAAATTCGCCCCTGTCAGCAATTATAATTTCAGGCAAATGATGTGTTGGCCATTGCTCGGGTGTAATATCTATTCCACATTGCTTACAAAATTCTACTTTGTCTGCGACCATATTATCTAAAGCCATCATTGCACCAATCCATGATGGGCCTTCTAGTCCCACATAAAGACCAGTAATAATACGTGAATACACATCAAGTACCGCATAAATAACTGGTCGACCAATTACTTTATTTACATCAAGCGAACTAACTAAATAAATATCTGCAATGGTTGCATCAATTTGAAATCTAGTACCAGGACCATTTGTTTCCGATTTAGCATCGCCTAGAATAGGGCGATATTTCAATTCATATTCCTTCGTACTTTTACGAAACTGGATATCTTTTTTCGGATCTTCAAGCTTTTTAAACCAGTAGTAAAACTGATGGTATGAAGGGAGTCGTGTAGCATCCCAGATACGGTATTTCAGTTCACCGTTTTCCTTATAGCGGTCAGAATAAAAGTCACGAAGAACGAAATTATAAACGTCTTTTAACGAATAGTTATTTGTAGCTCGGTAATACTTTTTAATTGCATGTTCAAATTGAACTTTTACTTCATCCGTAATATTAATACCTGTCTGGTATTCATTACTGAGAACCCTTCGAGGACGACCTACCTTTGATTTATTTAAAGTTTTTGTTTTACCCTTTCCTCCCGAATTCGAGTAGTCGGGGAGCATCGCATTTTTTGTCATACCTCGCTGCCAAAAACGACTAAGTAGCTTTTTTACCTTAGTAGGAGTGACTTTTAATTCTTCTGCAATTTCCTTTATCTTCTTCTCCCTGCCACTTTTTTGAAAGAGTACTTTCATATGTTCCAAACAGTATAGTTGAATAGCTTCCCAATCATTTTCGCGCTTTTGAATTTGTACTTCTGTTAAGTCACTATCGATTACAACTCTTGCAAAAGGATCTGGGATTACTAATAATACTTTTTGTTCGATTTCTGTAGCTAATGTAGCATAAAGCTCTTTTTTAGCCATAGATGTGTGTGCATCAATATCTACAATAAATACATAAGATTCTTCTATTTCAACAACTCGAATCCGTTTTGAATCCTTTACATATTGAAGCACTTGATTAATATAAATCATCCGAATTTCACCTTCTTCAGCCTGCTTTCATCAATGGATTTAATATCAATCTGTTGTTCTAAACTAAGTGGATTAAGCATATCTATCGCTATTATTTTTTGAGCAATTAAATGATAAAAAAGTGTTACACCACTACCAAAAGGTAAATGGGTATCGGTATCAAATTCATTCGTAATTGTACGGATACTATGTTTATTATTTAATAACCTTTGCATTAATGATAAGGATATATCTTCAATATGTTGTGAACTCATTTGCTCGAACACATCATAATCTCGAATATCATAATAATCATGTATGTAGCTAATGTTTCGTGCCATTGTTTTAGGAATCTCTTCCTCTGTAACAATGCTCCAGTCTATATCCTTCCGTTTCCAATACTCTCGTTCAATCTCAAACTTTTCAAGTACACGTTCCTTCAGTAATTCGTCCTTCATTTTGATTGTACGAGCTACTTCAAACACATTTTGTCCTTTACCAACTGTCAATAGAAAATCCGTAGTCATCACAATAGGATCGCCTGTTTTTGGATCAGCTGGATGATTAATTCCAAGCTCATCTGCAATAACAATCGTTTCCTCTTGAGGTAATAATGGAAACTGCTCGCGAATATCTAAGATAGCATCAGAAAATTCAGATATGTAAAAATAGTTTCGTTCCAAGTCCGATAAAAATTCATGTTGTCTGTTGGTTTTTATTCCTTTTAATCTCGTTGACCGACCTAATGAGGAAATGTCTTGAATTTTTAGCCATGGCTTATATTCTACCCCACTACCAGTTCCACGGCCTTCTTTAATCCACTTATCGACTTTAGATGTTCTTTTTCTTTTCGACACAAAAACACCCCTTTAGACAATCATATCCAAAGGGGCAAAACAGTGCAACTTTTTTATAAACGGTATAACTTTATTTTAAACGGTACATCTTTTTTGCAAACGGTACGACTTTATTTTAAATCAACACTCGTTACTAAATCAATACGCCTAACTACTCCACTGTCACACTCTTAGCAAGGTTACGTGGTTTATCCACATCACAGTCACGGTGTAGTGCTGCGTAGTATGCCAGTAATTGCATTGGTACAACACTTGCTAGTGGCGTTAGCAATTCATGGACATGCGGGATAACGAATGCATCTGTATCCTGCTCAAGTCCCTTCATACTGAATACCATTGTGTTTGCTCCACGAGCAGCTACTTCCTGCACGTTTCCGCGGATGGACAAGTTTACATTTTCCTGTGTTGCGATGGCAATAACAGGTGTACCTTCTTCAATTAAAGCGATGGTACCATGTTTCAATTCTCCACCGGCAAAGCCTTCTGCTTGAATATAGGAAATTTCTTTTAATTTAAGTGCGCCTTCCTGGCATACATGGTAGTCTGTGCTACGACCGATAAAGAAAGCATTTCTAGTTGTTCCAAGATTATCGCGAACAAGCTCTTCAATGGCTTCTTTCTGATCTGTTAAAACTTCCATTGCGTTTGCAACAATCGCAAGTTCCTGCATTGGATCAAAGTCCAGCTCAAGTCCTTTAGCCTGTGCTGTGTCTACAGCAAGGATAGCTAATACCGCAATTTGTGCAGTATATGCCTTTGTAGATGCTACCGCAATTTCAGGGCCAGCATATAAATTTAATGTGTAATCTGCTTCACGAGAAAGAGTGGATCCTGGCACGTTAGTAATTGTAAGTGCTGGATGTCCCATTTCTTTAATTCTAACTAATACGGCACGACTATCCGCTGTTTCACCACTTTGGGAAATAAAGATAAAGAGTGGTTTTTCAGATAGTAATGGCATGTTGTAAGAGAACTCACTTGCAATATGAACCTCAACCGGGATGTTCGCAAGCTTTTCAATGAACTCTTTTCCAACAAGTCCTGCATGATAACTCGTACCCGCAGCAATGATATAAATGCGGTCACAAGCTTTCATTGCCTGGCGTACATCTGCATCAAGCTTCAGCTTCGTGTCATCTGTTTGGTATTCTTTAATGATTCGGCGCATCACGAAAGGCTGCTCATCAATTTCCTTTAACATGAAATGAGGGTACGTCCCTTTTTCAATGTCACTTGCATCGATATGAGCTGTGTATGGGCTGCGTTCCACTACTGTTCCATCAAGCTTTTGTAGCTCAACACTATTACGTTTAACTAGAACAATTTCTTTGTCATGAATTTCCACATACTGCTCCGTTACCTTCAATGTCGCCATTGCATCACTAGCAACCACATTAAAGCCATCACCCAGACCTACAAGAAGTGGGCTTTTATTTTTAGACACGTATAGTGTATCTTCATCTTGATTATCAATTAGACCGATCGCATAAGAGCCTTTCAAAAGTTCCATTGCTTTACGGAAAGCTTCAATCGTGCTTCCTGTTTCAGCAAAAAGCTTTTCAATAAGCTGTACAATAACTTCTGTATCTGTTTCACTAACAAAGTTTACATCTTGAAGGTATTCCTTTTTAATTTCTTGGTAGTTCTCAATAACACCATTATGAACAAGGGTAAATCTTCCAGACGTGCTGCGATGTGGATGTGCATTGTCTTCACTTGGCACTCCATGTGTCGCCCAGCGCGTATGGCCAATTCCCATTGTTGCATGAACAGAGCTATCTACGCGCTCACGAAGCGCAGCAATACGACCTTTTACTTTAAAGAGATTAATTCCTTCATCGTTTAGTACAGCAATACCGGCAGAGTCATATCCGCGGTACTCCAGCTTTTCTAGTCCATTTAATAAAACGTCTTTTGTATCATTTTGTCCAATATATCCTACAATTCCACACATAATAAGTGGGCCTCCTTTTACGTAAAAGGGGCAGATAAACAGACCAATATTCTTGTTATAGAGGAGCGTTTTACTGCCCCTTTCTCGTGTTTGTTGTTGTTATCCTGTTCCTTTTTCCTTTGTCCAATAAGTTACCTCATTGTTTTAAGAAAAAGCATAACGATTGGGATGTACAACCGGGAGGCATCCGCCGAATTTTCGATAACCTCCGACCTCGTCAACTATTATTCCTCACCGTTCGGAATATAGTCCTGGCGCTTTGTCGTTCTTTTTTAACTACTAGGCTCCTTTCTGTTTCAAAATACCCCTTTTAAAATGGGTACACCACATTTTAACCTTTCTACTTCTTGGAAGTCAATGTTTTTCTGAGGTGTGCTGTATTATATGCGACAGCTTTGTGTCCTGTTCATTTTGGCCTCATCACTCAATAAGACAGAATGAACATCATTTGCTTAGGCTGCATAGGCTAAGTAAAAATGCGTTTCTCCCGGGGGGATGATAAACATGCATCATGGGGATGGGTCAAATATGAATATGGAACAGAATCCTATTGACCGGCCTGGTTATGTCAATCAAATGCCTGCTGCCCACACAAAAATCTATCCAGTCCAAGCTGTGCCACAGCCTACTGCTTATATGACACAGCTTGACCCAGTATTTGTTCAGCATTTAAGCAGGCATCAAGGGCAGCACATAGCATTGATGACAACAGCCGGTAGAATTGAGGGAATTAACGCGGGAGTTGCTGTTGATCATATTCAAATCAATGTCGAGGATCGTTCGTTACACATTAGACATTAGACTTTCACAAATAATTTATTTTGAAGGCCCGCTTGCATCTTATCGGTAACGGGGATTTATAAAAATCGCTTGTTGCCTTTGTAAAGGTAAACCGTACAGTACGGAGCGATGGCCCAAAGCAATATGGCAAGGGTTAATGTTACGAGCCAGAATGGATTTGCTTCAATGGTTAGCATCCTATTTTGAAACAAGGTTAATCCGCTAAGCAACAGGAATAAGATTGTAGTTAATGAAGTGTATACTGTCATACCACCAAAAAGATAAAGCAGGCTTCGGTTTCTTTTAATTAATCCTTCGCGGACCGGGAAGCTTTTTCGCTCCCTTGCAGGTTTAGTGGTACGTAGTATAGACCAGTTGCTTATCTGCATTGCCAATTCCCACCCATCTCTTTCTAATGGAGGTGAGAGTGGGTTTTTATCTGATTTTTCGTAGGCCACGTGGTGATAGAGTGGTTCAGAGTTATAGCTGTCTTGCTTTTCAAATATGAATAAGCTGGTTACTGTACGGAGATTGACCAGATTGTAGCCATCTTGCGCCATACTGTTCAGCCAGCTTTCGGTTTTTTTGATATCAAAGCTCCAGAATGGTCGAAACACCCTTTTCATTTTGCTCACCCTCCTAGACGTCTTTAGTTTAGTTTACTCGGTGAGGTGGGCAATTATGACTGGGGTGGCGATGGTTGAGGGGCTTGTTTAGGAGTGCATTTCTATCGCCCAGGAGCTGTGGTTGTGGTCATTCAACCAGGATGGATGTCCTATCAACCCGGGGTGCTCTTCTATCAACCAAGGGAGCTGTCCTATCAACCAAGGGTGCTCTCTTATCAACCAAGCAGGACGTCCTATCAACCAGGGGCGCTCTTCTATCGACCAAGCAAGCCGTCCAATCAACCAGGGATGCTCTCCTACCGACCAGGAGTGCTCTCCTATCGACCAAGTGAGCAGTTCTATCAACCACACAACGCTCTCCATCAACCAAGAGCTCCACTCAATCAACCACACAACGCTCTCCATCAACCAAGACACCTCCACTCAATCAACCACGAAACGCTACAATGTTCTACTAAAAAAAGCAGTACAAAGGTCTGCCCTTTGTACTGCTTTTCTACTAATTCTTATCCTATTGGTGCTTCTCCAAGAAATCAAGCATCCTACTATATACTTTAATTTCATTTTCTTTTTTAGAGAAGCCGTGTCCTTCATCTTCTAGAACAAGGTATTCTACATCGCGGCCTTCACCTTCAAGCTTGGCAACGATTTGGTCTGATTCTTCTTTTACAACTCGTGGATCCTTCGCGCCCTGGATAACAAGCATTGGCTTTGTCATGCCATCAAGGTACGTTACTGGAGAATCTTTTATAAAACGTTCTTTATCGCGTTCAGGGTCTCCTAACCAACGATCCATGATCGGCTTCCAGTGTGGTGGTACAGAATTAACAAAGGTAAACAGATCAGATGGCCCAAAGATATCCACTACCGCTCTGAAATATTCTGCGTGACGTCCGTGAAGAAGCAGTGACATGTAACCACCATAGCTACCCCCAACGAGGAATAATTTATCTTTATCTGCGTAGTTGTTTTCAAATAACCACTCAATACCAGCAACATTGTCCAGACGAGGGCCTTCTCCCCAATCCTGTTCAACTAGCTTCACAAAGGAAGAGCCATAGCCTGTGCTCCCGCGGAAGTTCGGTGCGAAAATCGTGTAGCCGCGATTTAGTAAACATTGGAACATGGAGCGGAACATTTTACGCTCAGAAGCCTGTGGACCACCATGCGGCCAGAAAATGGTATAGCCATTATCGTTTTCCGGCAGGGCTTTGAATAATAATGCTTCGATTTCCATGCCGTCGAAGGATTTATAGGAAACTACTTCCGGCTCCACCATATCCGTACTGCTTACCCCAAGCACACTGTTATTGGTTAACTGTTCCCAGTCACTTCCATTTTCTGTCTTGAAAATATTTGGTGGGATGGTAGCACTTCTTCCCAATAAATATACATTACCTGATTTGGTTACTTGCAGCTTGTCAATAACATCAATTGGAGTAGTTAAAGTTTCAACCTTATCAGACTCTAGGTCATAGCGATAAAGAACATCGACAACTCCCTTTTCTGCAGCAAGGTAGAAGCTATTGCTTTCTTTATGCCATTTTAATGTTTCTACACTTTCACCTTCAATGCTAAAAACGCTGGAGAAGGTTTTTTCTTTTATTTCATATTTTGCAACATAGCTATATTCACTTTCATAGTCTGTTACAAAATAGATTGTGTTGTCGTCAACGAAAACCGGATCGAAAACAACATGCACTTTTTCTGGGTCTGGCGTTAAATAGTTGATGTCTTCACCGACTTTAACAAACCCTGTCACATACGTATTAGCAAATGAACGCACATAGACAAACGCCTGTTCATCATCAGAAACTGCTGCCAAATTGGTTGGGGATGTTTCCCCTTCATTTAATAGCTTATCCGTACCATCCTCCAAATTACGTACACGTGCATTCAAAAACGATGGATTCCCTTCTGAAGTCATATAATACAGACGATTACCATCATCGCTTAAGTGTGCAAAAAAGTACTTTTCTTCAGGGTCACCTGTTACAAGTGGCTGTGGTAGCCCCCCAGTTGGTGGAAGAGCGTAAATTTGGTGGTTCTCATCTCCATCTTTATCGTACCCAGCAAGCACATAACGCCCTTCTGGATCAAACTTTAAAAAGCTAACTGATTCATCGTTGTGTGCGAATAAGTACGGGAAGTTGTCGGGTAAATCCATTCCCCAGATGTTCACTTTGCCATTTAGATTAGAGCTGAATAAAAGCCGTTGCTCGTCACTGCTGACTGTGAAATTAGTAATTACATACGTTCTAAAAAACTGTTCAACTGTTGGTTTAGGAAATTTCATTCTTGTATTGCCCCCTTTAAATTAGTAGCTTACACATTAATGTTAGAAAATTTTATCTCTTGCCATTATAACGTATTTAGCGACGATTCGATAGGATTTGGTTTGTAGCTCTAGCATAGCATTGGCATCATATCGTATAAACAGCCTGTAGATGGTTGTTAACTCCGACTGAAGGCTGAGATAGTTACCCTTCTTTCCTCTTTATAATGCTGTTTATAAAACTAAATATTCAGTTATTATACCTTAGAATTAAAGCCGCTCCTTTAACAAGAGCGGCTTCCTATATTACTTTTCCAAACCAAGAAGGCTTTCAATTAAATCAGCAACGCGGTTAACGTATTTCTCACAATCGTCCTTGGTTGGAGCTTCTACCATTACGCGAACAAGTGGCTCTGTTCCTGAAGGACGTACTAACACGCGGCCGTCCTCACCCAGTTCCTGTTCTACCGCTTCAATTTCACTTAAAATACGGCTATTGGTTAATGCTTCATTTTTGTCGGTTACGCGAACGTTTTTTAGAACCTGTGGGAAAATAGTCATCTCACTCGCTAGTTCTGAAAGCTTTTTGCCCGTTTCCTTCAAGACATTAACTAGTTGAAGGGCTGAAAGCATTCCATCACCAGTCGTTATGTAATCAAGGAAAATAATATGGCCAGACTGCTCACCACCAAGGTTATAGCCGCCTCTACGCATTTCTTCCATTACATAACGATCTCCTACAGATGTCTTATCACTGCGCATCTCGTTTTCTTCCAATGCCTTATAAAAACCGATGTTACTCATTACAGTTGATACAACCGTATTGTGACGAAGGCTACCTTTTTCCTTCATATGCTTGGCACAGATGAACATGATTTGATCTCCGTCGACAATATTACCTTTTTCATCCACAGCGATTAATCGGTCTCCGTCACCATCAAAAGCAAGGCCAATGTCTGCCCCTTTATCCAAAACAAACTGCTGAAGTGTTTCAGGGTGAGTAGAACCAACGCCATCGTTAATATTTAACCCATCAGGAGATGAACCAATTGAATAGATATCGGCTTCAAGATCAGCGAATAAATGGGTTGCTAAACTGGACGTGGAGCCATGTGCACAATCAACGGCAATTTTCAGTCCGTCAAAATCATTATCTACCGTATCTTTCAAGTATGATAAGTACTTTTGACCACCTTCAAAATAGTCATTGACCGTTCCAATATTTCCACCAATAGGGCGAGGAAGCTCATCCTCTCCATCAATTAAAGCTTCAATTTCGTTTTCCTGATCATCAGTCAGTTTAAAACCATCTGGACCGAAAAATTTAATCCCGTTGTCTTCTACTGGGTTATGGGAAGCTGAAATCATGACACCAGCTTGTGAGCTTGTTGCTTTTGTTAGAAAGGCAACACCAGGCGTGGAAATAACTCCAAGACGCATTACTTCTGCACCGATGGAAAGTAATCCCGCAAGCAAAGCGCCTTCCAACATGTGCCCGGAAATACGGGTGTCTCTCCCAATAATAACTTTAGGACGTTGAGTATCTTTTGTTAAGACATATCCGCCAAAACGTCCTAGTTTAAAAGCAAGTTCTGGCGTAAGACCTTCGTTTGCAACACCGCGGACACCATCTGTTCCAAAATATTTTCCCATATCATTTCTCTCCTTTGTATCCAAATCTACCGTACGTAGACTGTTTTATTCCTGAGGCTCTGTAGCTTCAATAATCTCTATCGTAGCTTGTTCAAATTCAGGCTCTATTTCTATTCCTTCTGGCCCTTCAACTGAGATTGGAACCTCATGTTCACCTGGTTCAAGCTCACTCAAATCAACGGCAAGTCGGAAATCCTCTTCATTTACATCACTTATATCTGTCTGGTTTCCACTAATCGTAATATTCATCTCGGCATTCTCTGGTTCCAGGAAGGTCGCATCAAGCTCGTCCCCTAAACCTTCAAGCTCAATTGGCATTGCTTCCAATGTTTCGGTTTGGGATAACTCAACAGAAACTTCGACTGTTTCATTATTTGCGACGCTTGCCCCATCTGGTAATGTAAGAGCCGCCTCAATGGTACCAGACTCTGTTATATCTGATAAATCAATTTCTTCTGTGTTAACTGCTTCAAGGCCTTCAAGAACGCTATTACGGGCAAACACTTCGACTTCCTCAACATTTGGAGAAATGGACGTAAGTGAATAGCCATCTGGGAGTTCACCAGTTGTTTCTACACTCAACGGTACTGTCTTACTCGGGTTATCAATATTCGCTGAGACGACTACATTTTGAGGTTCGACATTTACATCTAATGGGTTACCCTGGCTATCATATACATTCACAGGTACTTCCCTACTGTCTACTGAACGATCAAGCCCCGCTAAATCTACATAGACTTTTACAATACCGATTCTGTCAATAACACTTTTTGCACTCGAAATAGTAACGGTATTCGGTTGAACTTCGTAGTCGCCCAGCTCATAACCTTGCGCGAGCTGGTTCTCATTTAAAAAGTCTACAGCTACATTAAACTCCTCTGTAGCCTTCTCTTCTATTACGACGTCAACTTGCTTCGGCTCAATATAGGCATCGATATCTGGAGAAATTGTATGCTGAATCTCCACCCTATGCTCTCCTGCTTCATAGCCTTCCAGATCAACAAAGACTTCAAAATTTCGGTTTGTAAGAACTGGCGTTATAATGCCGGGAGATCCTTGCATGGTAACTGTCACATTCTCAGGCACTCCACTTACGACATAATTCTCAGAATCAATTCTTATTTCAACAGGTACATCCGTTATAGTCTGAGTGTCGTCTGATTGACTTGGGAAGGTGGGGTCATTAGCTGTTGGCCTGTTCGTTTCTACATTAACAAACACATATAGCAAAACTGCTAACGCCAGGGAAATCACGCGAACAAACCACTTACTTCTGAACCAGTTATCCATTCTTTTTCCCCCTCCATTTCCAAGACTTCTTCTCAGAGGTTTTCACATTTAAGGATAGATTCTCGCTCAACATTTTACGTAGCTCATCCGTGTCCAATTCTCTATGTAGCTCACCGTTTTTGGTACAAGAGATATTTCCAGTTTCCTCAGACACGACAATTGTAAGGGCATCCGTCACTTCACTAATTCCCATAGCCGCTCTATGTCTTGTCCCTAATTCTTTTGAGATAAAAGGACTTTCAGAGAGCGGGAGATAACAGGCAGCCGCAACAAGTTCTTCCCCTTTAATAATAACCGCACCGTCATGTAATGGGGTGTTAGGCGTGAAAATATTTGTTAGCAGCTGATGGGTCAGCTTTCCCCCGATTGGTATCCCTGTCTCTGCATAATCCCCAATACCTGTTTCTCGTTCAATCGAAATAAGGGCACCAATGCGGCGCTTTGCCATATAGACACAGGACTGGATGATTGCGTCAATATTCTGTTCAATAATTTCTTCTTCAGAGCGGGACCCCCGTCCAAAGATATTTCCTCTTCCTAGCTGCTCCAATGCTCGGCGAAGCTCTGGCTGGAATAATATTATTATAACGATAAGCCCCCATCTTATGGCCTGGTTGGTAATCCATTGGATCGTTTGAAGTTCTAAAACGATACTTAAGAGCCATACGGCCAAAACAACAGCAATTCCTTTTAATAGCTGGATTGCTTTTGTCCCTCTGATGAGCATGATTAATTTATATAATATATACCAGACAAGAGCAACGTCTACGCCTATCCTCAGGAGTTGTAAAAGATCGAATCCCTCACCAAGCATATGTATCCATCCTTTTACATATCATATTCGTTCCACCGTTCTATAGATAGTAACGCTTTCTATTATAACATACTTTGCTTTAGGACACGTGTGGAAAGGTGTATCGGAGCCCATAATAAATATGCCATAGAAAGTATAAGGGGGACCTTCATTTGGCGTGTGGTATCTCCCCCCTTCACCAGATGTTAGTTGAACAAACGGGATTAAAAAAACCCAAACCTTTTTTCAAAGAATTTGGGATTGAGACTGACTTAAAATGCAAAGATACTTCTAAATAAATTTTTCAAGTTGTACCAAATCCACTCAAAGACCTGATCAACAAGCTTTAATTCCCCATTTACCTCACCAACTGAAGCCATTAACCCTTCACTTTCAATCGGATTTTCGATAAGCTTGCCATTAATAAGGGTAACATTGCCATCAATGGTCCCCTTTATCACGAGGTTCCCATTCTTGACTAAGAGATCTCCTTCTACGGTGACATCCTCAGGTACAATGACTGTATCCCCTTCAATAACAAGATTCTCCTGTTTGGAAACCACTAACTCGCTATCCTGATTCCATGCCGAAAAGACACCGCTCATCATAAAAATTAAAAAAATGGCTGCTGCCGTAATAATCGGGTGCGCTTTAAACCACCGCCCGTATTTCATTCGCTTCTTCTCTGTTGGAAGTCTCTTCATTACATTAGCCGTGAAATTCGCAGGTGGTTCTATATGTTCCGTACTTTGAAGCAGTGTAATTGTGCGCTTCAACTCACGGAAATGCTTTTGACAGACTTCACATTCTTCCAGATGAAGCCGCAGTTTTTTCTCTTCTTCACTGGATAAATCCCCGTCCAGATATTGATGCATTAATAAGGACGCTTCATGATTACAATTCAAGTGAATCACACTCCTTTACACGTGACGAAGCTTTTTCCGTAAAGCTTCTCTCCCTCGATGGATTCGGGTCTTCACGGTTCCTAATGGAATATCCAGAATGTCGCTGATTTCTTGTAGGGAGAACTCTTCTAGGTAACGCAATATGATAATACTGCGATACTTTGGAGGTAGCTCTGAAATTTCCTGATGTATATAGCGCTGTAATTCCATACCTTCAACTTCTTCGCCAGGCAAACGACCTTGATCAGCCAATTGCGAGTACATGTTTAAACCTTCCGTTCCTTTAATCTCCGCATCTAGGTAATAATCCGGCTTACGTTTACGGATTCGGTCAATAGTTAAATTTGTTGCAATCCGATAAAGCCATGTGGAAAATTTCCGTTTTTCATCAAAAGAATGGATGTTCACATATGCTCGAATAAAAGCTTCTTGTGCTATATCCTCTGCCTCGTGTGCATTACCAAGCATGCGATAACAATGTTGATAGATCTTGCTTTGAAAAAATGAGACAACATCCTCAAAAGCAGATTGATCCCCTTTTTTCACTTTTTTTATTTTCTCTGTTATAAATTGTTCCATACAAGTACCTCCGCCAATCATGCGGTATTTATCATACGATTCTATGTAAAAAAGGTTTCAATTTAAGATAAAAAATTTTTTTGGTTTAAGATTTCAGGGAAATGGGTAGTTTCTTACTATACATTATACTAAATAGGAGGAAAGTTTTGTGAGTAATTCAACACTTTTGCAAAAAATTGAGCAATGTCGTGAAGAGATGCTTTCGTTAAGCCGCTCTCACTCCCTAACTTCAGAGGCTGTAATTACCTCCAGTGTAAAACTAGACCAACTAATGAATGAATACGAAAATAAAAAATAATAAAAACCATCCTACATACATCAATGTGTTAACTATAAAGTGTAAAAAGACATTAAATCAATAAATGATTTAATGTCTTTTTAGTAATATAGCACTATTTTAATTTCTCACCAAACAATGAACCCATAAGGGCAACTGCGGCGACAGCTGTCTTATTTTTCTCATCTAAAATTGGGTTTACTTCGACAAATTCTGCAGATGTAATGCATTCTGCTTCTGCAAGCATTTCCATTGCCAAATGACTCTCCCGATAAGACATGCCGCCAATTACAGGCGTACCAACTCCGGGAGCCTCTGAAGGATCCAACCCATCCAGATCCAAACTTAAATGCACTCCATCTGTTCTTTCTTTTAAATATTCGATGGCTTCCTCCATTACAGCAGGCATTCCCATTCGATCTATTTCATGCATGGAAAAAACTTTAATCCCTTTCTCGCGAATTAACGCTTTTTCCCCAGGATCTAATGACCTCGCTCCGATTATAACAATATTCTCTGGCTTAACTTTTGGTTCATATGCAGAAATATTGGTTAGGCGATCGTCCCCTATACCAAGGCTAACTGCTAGTGGCATGCCATGAATATTTCCAGAGGGTGAAGTTTCTTCTGAATTCAAATCACCGTGCGCGTCATACCAGATCACACCAAGGCTTTCGTAGTGCTTGGATATTCCAGCAAGAGTCCCAATTGCAATACTATGGTCACCACCGAAAACTAATGGAAAACGTCCCGACTCTATTTCTTTATCTACCATATCTGATAACTTTTCATTTGCTTCAATCACTTGAACAAGATTTTTTAGATTACTATTAGACTGATTAGCCTGATCCGCCGAGGGCCTATTGATCGGAATGTCCCCCAAATCATGTACTTTAAATTCTAACTCTTCAAGTTTTTCAATTGCCCCAGCATAGCGCAAAGCACTCGGACCCATATCCACCCCACGTCGACTCTGCCCAAGATCCATTGGAACCCCTATAATTGATATGTCTTTTTTCATGTAAGCGCCTCCTCCATTCTATTTTAGCTAAAAAGTAAGAGGTGACTCAACTCAGCATTTAGATGAATATATATACAAGAGAGTATTTTAGGTGATAGCTTTTGTTTGAGGAGGAGGGTAGTGGTGAATGTTTATTGGCATGTCGGGTCGGATTGGTGTGCAGGCTTGGTTGATTGGCTTGCTCGATTGGTTGATTGTGCTGCACTCCTGGTCGATTGGCTTGCCGCCTTGGTTGATTGACTAGCACTCCTGGTTGATTGGCTTGCAGGCTTGGTTGATTGACTAGCACTCTTGGTCGATTGGCTTGCCGCCTTGGTTGATTGACTAGCACGCCTGGTTGATTGGCATCCCGGATTGGTTGATTCAGTCGCACGCCTGGTTGATTGACTAGCACCCTCGGGCGACACAAAAACACCCTAAAAAAAGACAACTACCATAACAGATAGCTGCCTTACAATTCACTAATACTCGCTCCTATAGAAGAAGGCTTAATTGTTAACGGGGTGATTCCCGCTTTTTCCCATGCCTCCATCAATTCGTCAGCTTGTTCTTTCGATGGCATAAAGGCAATTCCACAATCTCCTCCACCAGCTCCGGATGATTTTCCAGCTCCTCCATACTCCTCTGCTAAATCACATAGTGTGCGAAGTAGCGGCGTTTCAATCGCTACATTAGCTTGGTTCCCCACTCTAGCAAGGGCTGCTCTATTTCGTTTAACCCCTTCAAACAATAAGTCAGTATTAGATTCATTCACACCTTTTAAAAACGTATATACTGCTTTTTCACTTGCATCCAGAAAAGTCTGATAGGCGGCTGGATCTGTATCCTTAAGCTTCATAAGCTCATCTACAAGCTTGGCAGTAGATGCTGGTTTTCCCGTCCAACCAACACAGACATAGACATTGTTAGGTATTCGCAAAGGCTGTAAGGACAAATATTCCCATTCCCCTTCAACCAATCCACTTAAGCTTTTCGCTTCTTTAGAAGCAGCTTTTAGCCAGCCCGCCTGAAAGGATGCATATTGTAAAAAGCCTCCATATGCAGAGGCCGCTATATCTGCACCTGAACCATTTCCTTGTACATTTACATGAGCTAAAGCAGCAAGCTTAAATAACAATTCCTTCGTGTATGTAGGAAAATACTTAGTGAGGATCGCGGAAATAATTGACGTTACTACAGCAGCACTTGAACCTAAACCGTACTTTTTGCCACTCGCATCATCTAATTCACTTTTAACTGAAATGGCAAAAGGGCCTGGCTGGATATTTTTTTCATGAAGATAGACCATGGCTATGCGCATGGCCTCTTGTACAAAGACTGTTTTAGGGTGATCTGTGTGAATCGTTAGCTTTCCATTTTCGTAATCCCAATTCAAATCTATTAACTGGAAATCATGAAGGGAAACATAATTTTGGTTGCTTTCTTCGATCGTCGTATATACGTAGCGATCAACCGCCATTACGACTAATTGATGATGAGGTTCTAAGACGGCAAACTCGCCAGCAATCATTAATTTTCCCGGTACCTTTATGGTCATTGGTGTATTAGGCAATGGATTTCATCCCTTACAGATAAGTTACTCCCTGTCCAGGCCGGCTTAACCGAATATCGGCTACACCAGGAATGGTTCGGAGCGTTTTCTCAATTACTTCTTCATTTTCGGGCAAATACAATACTTTTACATTTGGTCCTGCATCGATCGTAAAGTATGCAGGTACCCCTTTTTCACGCAGGTCCCTTACTGCTTGCATGACTGTCATGGTCGTATCATGCCAATATGTAAACGGTGGATTTGCACCAAGCGTGGTTGCATGCATTTTTAGGCAATTCGCTTCGGCTACTTCTCCCACCTTTTCAAAATCACGTTCGTTTATTCCCTCTTTAATTTGTTTCATATCCGCGGGAATGCTATCAAGCCAGCCTTGATAAAATGGAGAGGTCTCCACGGTCCGCTTCATTCCAGCTCTACTGGAAACCTTTTTCATCGTTGAGGACAACACAACCGCAGCCACCCGTAAATCCCAATGCTCAGCTGGAGCGATTGGAACGGCATAGGAATCAGTGCCATTTTCTTCAGTTCCCATTTGCCACTCAGCAAAGCCTCCATAAATAGAACGACAAGCGGAGCCTGATCCTTGCCGAGTTAAAGCAGAAAGCTCTTTATCTGACAAGTCCAATCCTAATGCTTTTGTGCCAGCTGCAGCTAATGCAGCAAAACCAGATGCTGAAGATGCAAATCCAGCAGCTGTTGGAACCTCGTTAGTTGACTCGACCGCTGCATAAAGGGACTTTCCAGCCTTTTGTCGAATTAAATCGAGGAAAGAAGAAACTCGTTTAAACTGCTCATCTGCGACCGGCTTATCATTTAACATAAACTGATCGTTCGTATATTCTTCGGAAAACTGTACCGAAGTTGTCGTATAAAAACCATCCAATGTTAAAGAAAGACTGCTATTCGTCGGAAGTATAATGCCTTCATTTCGCTTTCCCCAATATTTAATCAAGGCAATATTTGTGTGTGCTTTAGCTGTAGCCTTCATAGTATTCCCCTTTTTCACTATTTCTTATGGTGCCTTTTAAGCACAAATGGCCAAACAGCATGTGCACCAAATTTCCTTAATTTCTCTGCAAGTAATCTCGAATGAACCTCGTTTTGGGCAAGCGCAATGATACAGCCACCGTTTCCGCCGCCTGTTAATTTTGCTCCAAGAGCGCCTTCTTCGCGTGCATAAGCAATGAGTTTGTTTAATCCGGTATTACTTACACCTAAAGCCTCTAGCTCTTTTTGTGCTTCATTCAGCATATGCCCTAACAAATGCTTCCCTTTTTTCTCAAGGGCATCTTTTGCCTGATGTGTTAGTTCCCCGATGCGGTCAAGCTTTCGTTGAATTCGGCGTGGAGCTCCGCGCAATAGGTGGGCCACAGACTCTACAGCCATTTTGGTATCGCCAATGCTCCCTGAATCTGCCACAACGAAATGGAAATCATCGTTCAAATGGATGAAATCGATTGGGTGATCCTTTTCATACCAAACAGGTGACTCAGATGTGATCGTAATAGTGTCAATACCGCTTGGTGCACCATGTGCAAATGTTTCCGCAATGTTTGCAAGTTGGAGCAATTGTTCATCAGAGTACGTTACACTGGCATAAGCAAATAAGGATCTAATTACCGATATTGCAACGGATGCGCTTGAACCAAGACCTTTTCCAGGGGGGACTGAGGATTTAATGCGAATCAACAGATCCGCTTCAGGCATTGCAAGGTGTTCAAGGGTCCCTCGAATACAATTGGCTATTCCTTGCAAGGATTCCGGCGCTAAATCCATTGGACCATGATAAAACGTACTATCAATAATAACTGGACCTGGCTGGTGTTCCACAATTGATTCTACTCCTACTAAAGGAAACGGGATAGCAATAGCGGGTTGTCCGTGTACAACTGCATGCTCTCCGATTAGAATCAGTTTACTATGAGCTATTCCTATAGCTGTTTGTTCTGTTGTTGTAGCTTTTTCTGCACTCATTTTTTATATTGTTCCACCAATTCTTTAGCTTTTCCGACACGGATTTCGTTTAGTTCTACTAATTTTCCTGCAATGATATCAATCATCTCCCCAGAAGCCCCTGCTGCTATTGCAACAGAGCGAGAATGTAATGCCATATGTCCTTTTTGAATACCATCTGTCACTAATGCTTTAAGTGCTCCAAGGTTCTGTGCCAACCCGACAGCAACAATGACCTGAGCCAATTCCTTTGCTGACTCCACATTTAAAATACTATGGGCTACTTTGGCAATTGGGTGTACACGAATTGCACCGCCAACGGTTCCAATTGACATTGGTAATTCCAACTCACCAACAAGGTTCCCCTCATTGTCTGTAGACCAGGTAGTCATGGAACTATATTGTCCAGTTCTAGCTGCATAGGCATGAGCGCCGGCCTCCACCGCACGCCAATCATTACCTGTGGCGATTACGATTGGGTCAATTCCATTCATGATTCCTTTATTGTGGGTAACAGCACGATATGGATCTGATGCGGCAAACTCATAAGCATGCACGACACCATCTCTAACCTCTTCACCCGAAAAATCACCTGTCTCTAGTAACGCAGCAGGAATGACACAGCGTGCCCGGGCAATACATCGATCTGCATAGTTAGAAAGGATTCTTAAATAGACTTTTCCACCTGTAAGCGACTCAACGGTAGGTGCTAATGACTCTACCATTGTATTAATTATATTCGCACCCATAGCATCACATGTATTTACATATAAATGCACAACAAGCATCTTGCCATATTTTGAATCAGATGCTTCATTTAAGATTCTTACTTCCAGATCCTCAGCACCGCCGCCTCTATTAACCAGGCTAGGATATGCGGCGTTGGCATCTTCGATAAGCGAGTCTTTCTCTGCAAGTAATGCAGCTTTTGCAACATTCAAATCTGGAGCACCTACTACTTGAATTTGTCCAATCATAACTCTCTCAGACGCTTCTGTAGTAAATCCTCCCGCATTTCGAACTATCTTTGCAATATAACTTGCTGATGCAACCACAGATGGTTCTTCAATAGCCATTGGTACTACATATTCTTTCCCATTTATTAAGAAGTTCAATCCTAAACCTAATGGAAGAGGGAATGTGCCAATAACATTTTCGATCATTTTATCTGCGGTATCAGTAGAGAGGGGGACGTCGGACAAAGCCGCTAAATCATCGGCGGTTAATCCTTGCGCCTTTTCTAACAGCTCTCTTCGTTCTGCAACTGTTTTATTGTAGAAGCCCGGGATCCTGGAAGTATTCATACGTTTTCATCCTTTTGTATACAATAATTATATATATAAACTTCGTAGCAGTTTTGTTAACAAAGTATTAAATCTAATTTATTATAACACGTTTAGCATCCAGATTCCTTAAATAAAATTACTGTAACTATTATGTTAAAAAAAGGGGTAAAATGCAAATAAACAAGGTTGTTTAACAATCAAAACCACCCTGTTTATCTATTCTATCTATATTCACGTTATTCATTATTAATGAAATGGTGAGCCATGAAGGATTCGAACCTTCGACCCTCTGATTAAAAGTCAGATGCTCTACCAACTGAGCTAATGGCTCATGCTTAATATGTGTACTTGCATTTTAGAGAACGTTCATCAAGTGGACCCCTGCTTCTTCTAGCTTATTCTAAGATGTTTGATGCATCGGGGTTACTCGTAGCTTATTCGGTAGAAGCTTTGCTCGTTGCTCTACCAACTGAGCTAATGGCTCGAGATGTTTAAAAGCTTCCTTATTTTTAAGTGAAGCGTAATCTCTGTGTGCTCGTCGTGTTGCAAGTGATTTCGGTGGAGCGGCACTCCTCGCAGGCCTGCACATGGTAGCATACTCGGTGATGCTTGCGGCTTGCTCTACCAACTGAGCTAATGGCTCATGCTCAATATGTTTACTTGCATTTTAGAGAACGTTCATCAAGTGGACCCCTGCTTCTTCTAGCTTATTCTAAGATGTTTGATGCATCGGGGTTACTCGTAGCTTATTCGGTAGAAGCTTTGCTAATGGCTAATGCTGTTTGATAAGCTTTCTTATTTCCAAGTGAAATTTTATGTAAAAAAGCCCTGAAAATAAAAAAAGTGGCTGGGCTACCAGGATTCGAACCTGGGATACACGGGATCAAAACCCGATGCCTTACCGCTTGGCTATAGCCCAACAATGTAAAATGGTGGAGGGGGGCAGATTCGAACTGCCGAACCCTGAGGGAGCGGATTTACAGTCCGCCGCGTTTAGCCACTTCGCTACCCCTCCGTATTGTTAACTATAAACGTATTAATATACATAAAAAATAAAAATGGTGCCGGCCAGAGGACTTGAACCCCCAACCTACTGATTACAAGTCAGTTGCTCTACCAATTGAGCTAGGCCGGCTTAAAAAAAATTAGTTAGTATATGTTAGTTATTGCGTTCATCTAGTATGCTCGTCGTGTTGCAAGTCTATTCGGTGAAATAAACGGCTTGCTCTACCGATTGAGCCAGCGAGATAAATGGTGGAGGATGCAGGGCTCGAACCTGCGACCCCCTGCTTGTAAGGCAGGTGCTCTCCCAGCTGAGCTAATCCTCCACAAAACATTATAATTAGTTGGTGACCCGTACGGGATTCGAACCCGTGTTACCGCCGTGAAAGGGCGGTGTCTTAACCGCTTGACCAACGGGCCATAAAGGCAAAAAATAAGGATTGTCTAAAGAGATTTCTACAATTTGTGACATATCTCTCAAGCCAACGAATTTTATTATAATCGTTTCTTAAAACTTTGTAAAGAGGAAAATACATTTTTTTTATCTTTTTTTATCCTTAACGTAAAGCACTATTAAAAAAGCCTTCATGTCGGTCTTTGTATCCAAAAAAGAAATATTTAAAAGCAGAAGCATGTCTCATATAGAAGATGGAATAGCATAGAATGAGATCGGGTTCTCCCCTAGACCATACTTTCTAATTATTATTCATTTGGGTTATAATATAGAGGATCATTTTAATGGAGGTATTTTTCATGTCTAAATTATTGCAAGGCAAGAATGTAGTTGTCATGGGTGTTGCCAGTGAACGAAGCATTGCCTGGGGCATAACAAAATCATTACATAATGCAGGGGCAAACCTGATCTTTACAAACAGACAGGAACGTTCCTATCAAAAACTTACAAAGCTATTAGAGAAAAATGAAATAGAGGCTAAACTAATCGTATCATGTGATGTAGCAAGTGATGAGAGTATTACTAATGCATTTGATGAGATTAAAGAAAAAGTCGGTGTTATTCACGGTGTGGTTCATTCTGTGGCGTTTGCTAATCGCGATGAACTAAAAGGCGAGTATGCAGACACTTCACGTGATGGTTTCTTACTAGCACAAGAAATTAGTGCTTTCTCTTTAGTAGCCGTAACGAAAGCTGCTAAACCGTTAATGACAGAAGGAGGAAGCATTGTTACCCAAACCTACCTTGGTGCAGAACGAGTGATTCAAAATTATAACGTGATGGGTGTGGCGAAGGCTTCTCTAGAAGCGAGCATGCGTTATTTAGCAGAAGATGTTGGTAAATATGGTATCCGTGTTAACGCAGTTTCAGCGGGTCCAATTCGTACTCTATCCGCCAAAGGTGTTGGAGGGTTTAATGAGAAGCTCGGTATTATTGAAGAAAAAGCACCTTTACGACGAAACGTTGACCAAGACCAAGTAGGAGATGCGACTTTATTTTTCCTTAGTGACTTGGCTAGAGGTGTTACAGGAGAGGTTATGCACGTTGACTCCGGTTACCATATTATCGGAGGTTAATTAGATATCAATAAAAGAAGGCGCTTCTTTGTCACCAAGCAAAAAGCGTCTTTACCTTTAGGGGGAGATATACATGTTTGATGATTTCTTTTCTCTAGACGGTCGTGCGTTCTTACCATTCGGGACTTCCCATGTTGTCATGATAATCATTTATGGTGTTGGTCTTGTTCTGCTTATTATTTTTAGTACGTTAAAAAAGAGATCCTTCTATCCTAAAACATATAATCTAATAAGGTGGTTTCTCTTCTTTTGGTTGGTTACCTCTGAGGTTAGCTATCAAGCTTGGACTATAGCAACAGGCATCTGGAGTTTAAGCGAACATATCCCCTTACATTTATGTGGTATCGCAAGTATTACAGTCGCGTTAGCTCTTTTACTTCAAAATAAATTACTCGGCTACCTCTCTTTTTATATCGGGTTTATCCCCCCATTATTAGCCCTGATTACTCCTGAGTTACCCTATGACTACTCGCATTTTCGGTATTGGAAATTTTTCGTTCACCACATCGTTATCTCTTGGGCAAGCTTATTTGTCATTTTGACTAGTTCTTCCACACTAACCTATCTATCCGTGCTAAGGAGCTTCGGAATACTACTCATTTATGCAGCATTTATTGGTTTTTTTGTAAATCCAGTTATAAATGCCAATTATCTATTTCTCAGAGAAACGCCTTTAGCTAATACTCCTTTAGACTATTTTGGAACTGGAGTACTTTATTATGTAAATTTATGCCTTGTGGCACTTATTGTATTTTCTGTTCAATGGGCTGCCATTCACTTTTTAAAAAAGCGCCAGGAATTTGCTAAGCCCTTACGAAGGATCGGTTAACTCTAACCAAGACAGCATTTCCGCAACAACCTTATTTATTCTTTGTTCGATAATTTCATCACCATACTTCTCTTTCGCCTTATTAATGCTTTTCATGATTTCTTCATTAAAACTAATCACAGGGTTATCTTTTTCAAGCTCATTAAACAGCTCGATCATGGCCTCGTTTCCTTCTTGAATTCGGTCGATCGCATCACTATATTTCTGATAATCTTTTTCGTTAGCTTTCATTTTTTCATCACCTCTTTTTAGCATAACCAAATCGGAGGAAATTCATTTAAATAGGGAGGGGACTAGCCCCTCCTACAAAGTGAAACTTCATTTGGCGAGGGGTTAACTTTCTCCCCCATCAAATTTTAATTGAACGAAACGGGCCTTTACTGGCAGTTGATCATGCTTAATTGCTTCCCGCATGATCTTACTGCCAGTTAAGGCGAGATAAATTATTTTGTATAGTATCTTACATAATTCGGATTTGCTGTGATATACAAACCACTTTTAATTTGGTACATATACCCTCCGTCAACTGGGAACCTGTCCCGAATAACGGTAAAAACTTCCCCTTTATTTACTACAACTGCACGATCATTCCAATCAGCCGTGTTATACGTCCATAATGAGTCTGTCACGATTTCTACATAGCCTTGGCCAGTACCTCCCCCGCCATCCTTCCTTTGCAAACCAAAGTAAGAAGCAATTGAGTCGGCTAACGCTTTTCCGGTATTCTCCATCACAGCGTCATTACGCATTTTCACAATATCAATGGTAGAATCCATAAATCCACCTTCAATAAGGATGGCAGGCATTTGAGATTCACGTAACATATGAAAGTTTGCCGTTTTGATACCACGATCTCGAAGTCCCATTGCTGTGACAATACTAGGGTGGATAGCTCTTGCGAGGGTGTTTCCAGAACTAGACCCAGGATAATGGTACGTCTCTGTACCTGTCCACGTCCCCCACTGCCCAGTATTTGCATTGTGGTGATAGGATACTAAAATATCCGCATTCGCATTGTTTGCTGCATTTGTCCTTGTTGTTAAAGGAATATCGGTATTTCCGGTAGGGTCATCCAATCTTACAACATTGGCATTCTCATAGCCTCCGAGATAGTTTATTGCTGCAGAAACTACCTTATTGTTAAAACTCCACTCTCTTTCCCCTGCCGGCGTTCTCTTTCCCGGTGTGTTCAATCCATGTCCTGCTCCAATTGCAATAATAGCCATAATAAATCTCCTCCTTAATAATTTATATTAGAAAAACGGCTTGCCCGTGTGGACTAGCCGTTTGACTATTTTGTTAGATTATATTTTTCTAGTACTAACTTTTGTCGCTCACCTGTTACGGTAAGGTAGTTATTTTTGAACCAAGCCCAAACAGAGACGGAGAAACACAACAGATATGCTATCGTTTGTTCTTCTAACACAGGTAAAGGCTGTAGGTTGTAGTGGGTAAGCAGTACATTGATCCATGTTATGGCAAGGGCTATGGTTCGTACTACCGTTCCTCTATCTATTTTGACCAACCTCCTTTCACGTCTCATATACCAATTGTCAACAGAAAAAATAGAATTTGAGATACAAATGCTCCAATCAGCGATATTAGGGCGATACCCAGTTGCCTGGAGCTAGTCTGGATGGATTTAATCTTTTTGTCGTTTTCAGTGGAACGATAGTTTGCTTCTTCTGCCATTTTCTTTGTTTGGCCGAGTGTGTCTTTAACATCCCTTAACTGATCAATTCGTCCATTTAACTCAGCCAATGACACCTTCACTTCCGTTAGCACCACCATAAACTCCTTTACATGATCCTCATCCCTTGAATTTGGCATTCCTAACCTCCCTTCCAATATGAAATAACGCCCTAACTAAAAACGCCTTTACATAGCGAGATGCAGTGTAAAGACGTTTACAAGGACGATAGTTTTGCGTCATTTCGGACAGGAACATTTGTTCTATTTCTGTTAATCACATTATACATTTCCTCAGGGATCCTTGTCATCTACTGAGCAGAGTGTGCAAAGTGTGAAATCTTACGGACAATTTCATCCTTGATGTGATAGACCTGTCTTCTTGAAAGACCCATATGCTCGCTTATGGCACTGATCGCCATTCCATCTAATAGACATTCTAAGATAACTTTCTCCTTTGGCTCCTCAATTGCATCCATTCTTTCCTGAATATATAAAACTTTTTTCTCCAATTTGATTATCCAGCCACTTTTCTTCTCCCTCCGTAAAATTTCCTGTCCTACAGGATCACTTACAGAACCTTTTGCTTTAGGGAGAGTTGATTCAATACCAGAAGAAGCAACAAGCTTTAATCCTATCTCATTATCCAGCATATCTCTTTGCCTCTTTATTTCTTTAATCATCCAGTGATAGTCCTTCAGAGCACGCTCAATCTGTTTTTCGTTCATTGAATCCCGCCCCCTTTTCAAAAAGGTATTGTGCATACGTACTTCTTGTAACTGGAGAGAGAGCACCAGTACGTTTATCTTTCCTTCCGTCACTTATTAACCATGTAACAGTCTCTATTTTTTCTTTTTCAGTAACTTTTCGCCAGCTAGAAACTCCCATTACAATCCCCCTCTTGAAATCTATAAGAATACATATATAGAACGTGTGTTCTTATAATATATTGCTAAAATAGAAATGTAAAGGGGACTATAGTGCTAAAATTGGAAATTTGTTTCCTTAATAGAAATCGTGGTATGATAAAGCTGTTACTAGAAAGGGTTGTTTCAGGGTGGATATTGGGAATAGAATAATTCAATTACGAGAAAGAAAGAACTGGAGCCAACGCGAACTCGCTAAACGTGTCTCATTAAATGTGAGTGTGATGAACCGAATTGAGTTAGGGGAAAGACCGGTTAAAGGCCATGAGCTTAGTCAGATCGCAACTATACTAGAAACAACGACAGACTATCTTGTTGGAAGGTCCGAGAACCCTTCCATGACTGAAAATGAAGAGTTTGAAGCGTTTCGCAATGACCCTTCCCTTGAAAGATGGTATAAGACATTACCAGAAAGCAGTGAAGAAGATTTACGACGGTTAAAGAGAATATGGGAAGCATTTAAAGAAGAGTAATATGATAGATCGTTGTTGGGTATAAGGTGTACTGAACTAAATGGTACACCTCCTTTTATAACCAACATGCGAACTTATATTCTCATATGAGGAGGTTTTACTCTGTTTTACACGAGAACTGAAACATTTATAAAAAACCTCTTGCTGCGATTTCATATAGTGAACCCTTCCGACTTAGGGGTAGAAAAAATAGCGGAGGCCCTTCAAATAAAGGTGCATCTATGGGAGTTTGGGAGTGAAGCAGTGTGTAAAAATGATAAGTATAAAATTTTCTTAAATGGTCAAAAAAATGAGATGATACAATGGCAAGAATTTGCCCACGAAGTGGCACATGTAATGTGGCATGTAGGCAGACAGGAGTTATTACCATTGAGCTTTTTTGAGTTACAGGAGTGGCAAGCAACCTACTTTGGGTACCACCTGTGTATTCCAACATTTATGGTAGAAGACTATACAAGAATTACCCCTTATAAGGTCATGGAACTTTTCAATGTAGAATACTCGTTTGCCTGTAAACGTATAGAGATGCTGAAAAATAAGGATGTATACTATGGAGGGGAGCTGCTTGATTAAAAGAGAATCGAACAAAAGCGCTGGGCGCCCGTTTTAAGGAAGGCTGACTAAGAACACCCCGTCCTGGAGCAACTGTCAGTAAAAGTCCGATTTGCTCAATTAACATTGGGTAGAAACACCCCTACCCAATGAAGTTTCGCTTTATCGTACGGAGGTGAGGGAAGTCGCGCTAGTCTCCGGGCGCAGGATCTGGACGTGGCCCGTTCAGTTACTACGTTATCCACAGTACACAAATTTTATAATCTCCTATGCAACAAAAAAGCCTTTACTCACGTGGAGTAAAGGCTTTTCCTATAAGAGCTTCCAAGCGGACTTGAACCGCTGACCCCTTCCTTACCATGGAAGTGCTCTACCTGCTGAGCTATGGAAGCAGACATAAAAATGGCTCCACAGGTAGGATTCGAACCTACGACCGATCGGTTAACAGCCGATTGCTCTACCACTGAGCTACTGTGGAATAATCTTTAAATATATTATAACAAACATAGTATGTACTTTAAAACCGATATTTATACAAAACCTATAAAAAAATAGGCCTGGCGGCGTCCTACTCTTGCAGGGGCAAAGCCCCAACTACCATCGGCGCTGGAGAACTTAACTTCTGTGTTCGGCATGGGAACAGGTGTGACCTCTCCGCTATTACTACCAGACCTATAGGTTTTATAATTTGTACCTTGAAAACTAAATAAGAGAAAACAACGAATCAAGAAAAAATTTAGTTAAGTCCTCGATCTATTAGTATCCGTCAGCTCCACGTGTCACCACGCTTCCACCTCGGACCTATCAACCTCATCGTCTCTGAGGGATCTTACTCACTCGAAGTGATGGGAAGTCTCATCTTGAGGGGGGCTTCATGCTTAGATGCTTTCAGCACTTATCCCTGCCACACGTAGCTACCCAGCTATGCTCCTGGCGGAACAACTGGTACACCAGCGGTGTGTCCATCCCGGTCCTCTCGTACTAAGGACAGCTCCTCTCAAACTTCCAACGCCCACGACGGATAGGGACCGAACTGTCTCACGACGTTCTGAACCCAGCTCGCGTACCGCTTTAATGGGCGAACAGCCCAACCCTTGGGACCGACTACAGCCCCAGGATGCGATGAGCCGACATCGAGGTGCCAAACCTCCCCGTCGATGTGAACTCTTGGGGGAGATAAGCCTGTTATCCCCGGGGTAGCTTTTATCCGTTGAGCGATGGCCCTTCCATGCGGAACCACCGGATCACTAAGCCCGACTTTCGTCCCTGCTCGACTTGTAGGTCTCGCAGTCAAGCTCCCTTGTGCCTTTACACTCTGCGAATGATTTCCAACCATTCTGAGGGAACCTTTGGGCGCCTCCGTTACCTTTTGGGAGGCGACCGCCCCAGTCAAACTGCCCGCCTGACACTGTCTCCGAACCGGATTACGGTCCTGGGTTAGAAGGTTCGTACAGCCAGGGTGGTATCCCACGGATGCCTCCACGTAAGCTAGCGCTCACGCTTCGAAGGCTCCCACCTATCCTGTACAAGCTGTACCAACATTCAATATCAGGCTACAGTAAAGCTCCACGGGGTCTTTCCGTCCTGTCGCGGGTAATGCGCATCTTCACGCATAGTATAATTTCACCGGGTCTCTCGTTGAGACAGTGCCCAAGTCGTTGCACCTTTCGTGCGGGTCGGAACTTACCCGACAAGGAATTTCGCTACCTTAGGACCGTTATAGTTACGGCCGCCGTTTACTGGGGCTTCGGTTCTACGCTTCGGCTTGCGCCTAACGCTTCCCCTTAACCTTCCAGCACCGGGCAGGTGTCAGCCCCTATACTTCGCCTTACGGCTTCGCAGAGACCTGTGTTTTTGCTAAACAGTCGCTTGGGCCTATTCACTGCGGCTCCTCCATAAAGGAGCACCCCTTCTCCCGAAGTTACGGGGTCATTTTGCCGAGTTCCTTAACGAGAGTTCTCCCGCTCACCTTAGGATTCTCTCCTCGCCTACCTGTGTCGGTTTGCGGTACGGGCACCTTTGAACTCACTAGAGGCTTTTCTTGGCAGTGTGAAATCTGGAACTTCGGTACTCAATTTCCCTCCCCATCACAGCTTGAACTTAAGTTGGACGGATTTGCCTATCCAACATTCTCACTGCTTGGGCGCACACATCCATCGGTGCGCATTCCATATCCTACTGCGTCCCCCCATTGCTCAAACATTCAAGAGGTGGTACAGGAATATCTACCTGTTGTCCATCGCCTACGCCTTTCGGCCTCGGCTTAGGTCCCGACTAACCCTGAGAGGACGAGCCTTCCTCAGGAAACCTTAGGCATTCGGTGAAAGAGATTCTCACTCTTTTTTCGCTACTCATACCGGCATTCTCACTTCTGTGCGCTCCACCAGTCCTCACGGTCTGACTTCACAGCACACAGAACGCTCTCCTACCATTGTTCGAAGAACAATCCGCAGCTTCGGTGATACGTTTAGCCCCGGTACATTTTCGGCGCAGAGTCACTCGACCAGTGAGCTATTACGCACTCTTTAAATGATGGCTGCTTCTAAGCCAACATCCTGGTTGTCTGGGCAACTCCACATCCTTTTCCACTTAACGTATACTTTGGGACCTTAGCTGGCGGTCTGGGCTGTTTCCCTTTCGACTATGAACCTTATCACCCATAGTCTGACTCCCAAGTCTAAGTATCTGGCATTCGGAGTTTGACTGAATTCGGTAACCCGATGAGGGCCCCTAGTCCAATCAGTGCTCTACCTCCAGTACTCGATGCTTGAGGCTAGCCCTAAAGCTATTTCGGAGAGAACCAGCTATCTCCGTGTTCGATTGGCATTTCACCCCTACCCACACCTCATCCCCGCATTTTTCAACATACGTGGGTTCGGGCCTCCAGTCAGTGTTACCTGACCTTCACCCTGGACATGGGTAGATCACACGGTTTCGGGTCTACGACCGCATACTATATCGCCCTATTCAGACTCGCTTTCGCTGCGGCTCCGTGTCTTCCACTTAACCTTGCATACGATCGTAACTCGCCGGTCCATTCTACAAAAGGTACGCCGTCACCCATTAACGGGCTTCGACTACTTGTAGGCACACGGTTTCAGGTTCTCTTTCACTCCCCTCCCGGGGTGCTTTTCACCTTTCCCTCACGGTACTGGTTCACTATCGGTCACTAGGGAGTATTTAGCCTTGGGAGATGGTCCTCCCGGATTCCGACGGAATTTCTCGTGTTCCGCCGTACTCAGGATACACTCCGGAGGAAACTCCTTTTCGATTACAGGGCTCTTACCTGCTATGGCTGATCGTTCCAGATCGATTCATCTAAAGAGTTTCTTTGTAACTCCGTGTGGAGTGTCCTACAACCCCAGAAAGCAAGCTTTCTGGTTTGGGCTAATTCCGTTTCGCTCGCCGCTACTTGGGAAATCGCATTTGCTTTCTCTTCCTCCGGGTACTGAGATGTTTCAGTTCCCCGGGTCTGCCTTCGTTACCCTATGTATTCAGATAACGATACTGCTCCATTACGAACAGTGGGTTCCCCCATTCGGAAATTCCCGGATCAATGTCTACTTACGACTCCCCGAGACATATCGGTGTTAGTCCCGTCCTTCATCGGCTCCTAGTGCCAAGGCATCCACCGTGCGCCCTTATTCACTTAACTAAGTTACAGTAAATAAGCGTGCTAATTTCTTAGCCTTGCATTACTAATCCAGCTTCAACAACTAGCGATTAGCGTGACTTCCTTCACCTTCGTACGATAAGTCAACATCGATTCCCTAACGGTCCTCGTGTTTCCTTTATCTCCTACGGCTCAGTCCAGTCCGTACATCGCTGAACAGTTGTTTCAGCTTTACATTTGATGTCGTTGTTACTCTTATTTAGTTTTCAAGGTACAAAATGGAGCCTAGCGGGATCGAACCGCTGACCTCCTGCGTGCAAGGCAGGCGCTCTCCCAGCTGAGCTAAGGCCCCGTATGAAATTTAAGAGAATAGATGGTGGGCCTGAGTGGACTCGAACCACCGACCTCACGCTTATCAGGCGTGCGCTCTAACCAGCTGAGCTACAGGCCCATCTATATTCATATTGAAAGAATATCACTCTCTCAAAACTGAACCAAACAACCATGTATGTCCTTACCGGAAGGCTCTCGCAAGAGAACCTTCGGCGTTCCGTTAGTCCAGCTACAGTGCTCAACGACTAGTAAACTTCCTTCACCTCCGTACGATAAGTCAACAACAATTCGCTACGCTCATTGTGTTTCCTTTATCTCCTTCGGTTCAGTCCAGTTTATACGTCGCTAATCGAGCCCTTTCGCCTTCTTAATTATCCTTAGAAAGGAGGTGATCCAGCCGCACCTTCCGATACGGCTACCTTGTTACGACTTCACCCCAATCATTGGTCCCACCTTCGGCGGCTGGCTCCAAAAGGTTACCTCACCGACTTCGGGTGTTACCAACTCTCGTGGTGTGACGGGCGGTGTGTACAAGGCCCGGGAACGTATTCACCGCGGCATGCTGATCCGCGATTACTAGCGATTCCGGCTTCATGCAGGCGAGTTGCAGCCTGCAATCCGAACTGAGAATGGTTTTATGGGATTTGCTTGACCTCGCGGTTTTGCTTCCCTTTGTTCCATCCATTGTAGCACGTGTGTAGCCCAGGTCATAAGGGGCATGATGATTTGACGTCATCCCCACCTTCCTCCGGTTTGTCACCGGCAGTCACCTTAGAGTGCCCAACTAAATGCTGGCAACTAAGATCAAGGGTTGCGCTCGTTGCGGGACTTAACCCAACATCTCACGACACGAGCTGACGACAACCATGCACCACCTGTCACTCTGTCCCCGAAGGGAACTTCCTATCTCTAGGAATAGCAGAGGATGTCAAGACCTGGTAAGGTTCTTCGCGTTGCTTCGAATTAAACCACATGCTCCACCGCTTGTGCGGGCCCCCGTCAATTCTTTTGAGTTTCAGCCTTGCGGCCGTACTCCCCAGGCGGAGTGCTTAATGCGTTAACTTCAGCACTAAGGGGCGGAAACCCCCTAACACCTAGCACTCATCGTTTACGGCGTGGACTACCAGGGTATCTAATCCTGTTCGCTCCCCACGCTTTCGCTCCTCAGCGTCAGTTACAGACCAGAGAGTCGCCTTCGCCACTGGTGTTCCTCCACATCTCTACGCATTTCACCGCTACACGTGGAATTCCACTCTCCTCTTCTGTACTCAAGTCCTCCAGTTTCCAATGACCGTTCGCGGTTGAGCCGCGAGATTTCACATCAGACTTAAAGGACCGCCTGCGAGCGCTTTACGCCCAATAATTCCGGACAACGCTTGCCCCCTACGTATTACCGCGGCTGCTGGCACGTAGTTAGCCGGGGCTTTCTGGTTAGGTACCGTCAAGGCCGGGTCAGTTACTACCCGACTTGTTCTTCCCTAACAACAGAGTTTTACGATCCGAAGACCTTCATCACTCACGCGGCGTTGCTCCGTCAGACTTTCGTCCATTGCGGAAGATTCCCTACTGCTGCCTCCCGTAGGAGTCTGGGCCGTGTCTCAGTCCCAGTGTGGCCGATCACCCTCTCAGGTCGGCTACGCATCGTCGCCTTGGTAAGCCGTTACCTTACCAACTAGCTAATGCGCCGCGGGCCCATCTGTAAGTGGCAGCCGAAGCCGCCTTTCAACTTCTCGTCATGCAACGAAAAGTGTTATCCGGTATTAGCCCCGGTTTCCCGGGGTTATCCCAGTCTTACAGGCAGGTTGCCCACGTGTTACTCACCCGTCCGCCGCTCATTCCACAAGCGTCACCCCCGAAGGGGATCTGCTTGCTTCCTGCGCTCGACTTGCATGTATTAGGCACGCCGCCAGCGTTCGTCCTGAGCCAAGATCAAACTCTCCAAAAAAGTTTGTATCATGTCGACACCAATCAACATGATGCGTCTTAGCTTCACAGAAGCTGACTTCTGCTTTGTATTTCTTCGAAAAACAGCAAGCTGTTTTTCCTTGACATACTGGTTGTTTTGTTCAGTTTTCAAAGAGCGATTTAATGTCTCTGTCGTTTTTTGCGACAAGATATAATTTATCATGTTTCCATGTTAATGTCAACATGTTTTTTAAATTATTTTTTTGAAAGTGTGTTGCGTGTTTCGTTGTTTATTGACAACAAAAAATAATATAGCATATATAAAACGGAAGATCAATAGGTAATTGCAATTTTTTTAGCTGCAACTTAAACGGCAGAATCTACACTCGATGTGATTTTTACATCTACAGTCTTTCAGGCGTGATATACAGGCGTTGATTATTCTTACAAATAAAGTGAAACTTCATTTGGTGGGAGTCCCTTTCTCCCCAACCAATTGTTAGTTGAACGAATCGGACCTTTACTGGCAGTAAATCTCCGGGGTCTTACTGCTAGTTCAGGCGGGATAACGATAAAACCGCCACATTCATGGCGGTTAACCTCTATTGATTCTCACTTCTCTTTGGCATGTACTTTAAAATTTCCTTTTCACTAGCTACCCTGCGAAACAGCTGAAAGAGAAGATGATACCTTTCACGCATAGAGCGTTTCACCATATGATCTATCCGATGATCTTCTAAATCTAATAATAATTCCTCTAACTCTCGTCTTAAAAGATATTCTACTTCTTTTTGTTCCATTTCATTAATTAGCAACCCTAACATGTATTCACCTCAAATTTCGTTATTCTTTTTCAAGTTTTCGTTTTTATCATGTGTTATGGTCGAGCGATTTTCTATAAAGCTTTATTATAAGTATTCGTGAAACATAGCGAATTTAGTCGGTATAAATAAGACTTTGTCATTCGCAACATGTGTCATAAGATTACTATTCCCACTTTTTCTCTCTTTTCATCCCTATTTCCCTATTCTTTCTTTTAAAAGGAACTTGAATAGTTCTAAAATGCGCTCTGCTCTGCATAGGATATGTGTAAGGACAAGTATATTGGAGGGAAAAAACTTGCAGCATTTTTATGTAATGAAGTTTAACAGGTGGAAACGCTGGTTGGTAATTGTACTATTCGCCTTGTTTACCGCTACATTTGTATGGTTTGAGCGCGATGGCACCTTTTCAGTATTTTCCAGTAATGCACCACAGGCATTAACAAAGGGAAATGCAGAAGAAACAAATATTGCACTAACCTTTAATATTAGTTGGGGAGAGGAAAAGGTATATGACATTCTAAAACAATTAGAGGACAAGCAAGTGCAAGCAACCTTCTTTGTCAGCGGAGAATGGGCGGAAAGACATCCGGACATATTAAAAGAAATTACAGAGGGAAAACATGAATTAGGAATGCTCGGTTACCGTTATAAAAGTTATTTAAAGATGGAAACAGAACAAATTAGAAATGATCTACGTAAAGCGGAAGAGACATTTAACAAATTAGGGTATGAGAATATTAGCCTTCTGAGACCTCCAAGCGGTCAATTTAATAAAGATACATTAAAGTTGGCAGAAGACATGGGCTTTACAGTAGTACACTGGAATGTTAACTCCAATGATTGGAACAATCCGGGGACAGATAATATCATTGATAACATTATGAAGCATACAGAGAACGGCGATATCCTTCTTATGCATGCCTCCGACTCTGCTAAGCAGACTGCTGGAGCACTTGAGAAAATATTACCTGGGTTAAAGAATAAAGGCTTTTCTTTTATTCCAATTAGCGAGCTTCAAAGCCAAGCCCATGCTGAATCAAAAATCGTGGAATAACTCAAAACCGATAAAAAAACCTGCTCTGGAAAATTCCTTAGCAGGTTTATTATGTATCCATGTATTTATTTTTTCTTCCCCTTTGCTTTCCCTGAGGCTTCAACAGGCTTACTTGGGTTTATGCGATGTAAGGTCAGCAATTGATATGTATTACAAACTAATAACGTCACAATCATTAAAAGGGCATAATCTGTTCCTTCTGTATTGAGACCCGGGATCCATTCTAGTGTCGTGATGACCACCATTAAAAACAAGGCGGGAATGAAGGCTCGTTTATTCGTTTCATTCGCCTTTATTCGTGCCACAAACCAGCCATAACCGAGTATTGCAGCAGCCATCAACATAAACCAGAACACAGAAACTTCACCATCCGTAGCCTGGTAAGGGAAATAAACCAGATCAAACACCACAAATGCAATTAGGAGAACTTGTACGGTCGGCCAATACCCTCGGAATAATCCTAAACCAAGGCGATTAATAAACAAATAAGCAAAAAAACCAGTTTGGCTAATGACACTAAACACCAGTCCTAATCCTACAAAAAAGATAAGTAGTCCAATTAATTCCATAAAATCAAATGGAGCAAGGTAGTTGCTATAGTCCTCCGATTTCACGAAAAAACTTGTTAATAACCCTGCCGCACCTCCCAAAAGTAGCGTTTTCATAAAGAAGTTCACCAATTTTCTACTATTCAAAACAACTTCCTCCCACTATGTATGTTAAAAAGGTGCTTAGCACCCATATAAAACGAAACATTAGAAAAGCGTAGAATTTACGCTGAAAACGTCGAGTAGACAGCTACACGTATTTCCATACTTCCTTACCCTGTTACAAAATACATGTTATTTTACGCAAATGCTTACATGAGTAGTTTATCATGGTGGGAGACATTTTTCCTTAACCAAGCGCATATTTTTCTTTTTCGACACTCATATTAAAGATGTAAGGGAAGGAGGATTTCCAATGAATCGATTCTTATTTACACTTTTCGTCATAACTGCCTTCTTCATTACTGGATGCAGTGGAGGAAATGCCTCCGGTGAAGAAGGGGATTATGAAGCAACTAAAAAAATGGTTGTCGATATACTACAAACCGAGGATGGCAAAAAAGCACTCGGTGAAATAATGGCTGATGAAAAAATGAAGCAAGAGCTTGTTATCCAATCAGATGTTGTTAAAAAGTCTATAAACGAGGCGTTGGTTTCTGAAAAAGGTGCTGAAATGTGGTCCACCTTATTTAAAGATCCCAAGTTTGTAGAAGGATATGCAAAATCAATGGAAGAAGAGCAAAAAAAGTTAATGAAAAGCTTAATGAATGACTCTGATTATCAAAAACAAATGCTAGAGCTCATGCAAAACCCCGAAATTACGGAGCAAATGCTCAGCACCTTAAAAGGGCAGCAATTCCGCTCTCATCTTGAAGAGACTATTCAGCAAACATTGGAAACCCCTACCTTTCAGGCAAAAATGCAAGATATTCTCTTAAAAGCAGCCGAAAAGCAGGGTAGTGGGCAGCAACAACAAGGCGGAGAACAATCCCAGCAGGAAAGTGGCGGGGGCGGCGGTGGTGGCGACCAATCTGGTGGTGGCGGTGGTGGATCATCTTAATGAGATCACTGCCTCTCTTTATACCTCATAATACCGCCATAAAAGCAAAAAACAGAGCGGATGCTACAAGCACTCGCTCTGTTTCAAGTTAGGCCTAGGTTAGTCTTCCATTTTCGCAACTACCTTAGAGGCAATCTTATGATATTCCTGACCTAGTGGATGGTCTTGCTGATAGATAGAAGGTGCAAAGACATCTTCTTCCTCATATGGCTGCTGAAGTGGTAGCTGGCCGAGCACCTTGGTGTTCAATGCTTCTGCAAGCTTCTTACCGCCACCTTGTCCAAAGACATACTCTTTCTCACCCGTTTTTTTACTTTCAAAATAAGCCATGTTTTCCACAACACCTAGAATTTCATGATCGGTTTTCAAAGCCATTTGACCTGCACGCGCTGCGACAAAGGCTGCAGTTGGATGTGGAGTTGTTACAATTACTTCTTTACAGGTCGGCAATAAGGAGTGCACATCCATAGCGATATCTCCAGTGCCTGGAGGTAAATCAAGTAGAAGATAGTCTAAGTCTCCCCACTCTACTTCCTTGAAAAAGCTGTTCAACATTTTTCCAAGCATTGGGCCACGCCAAATAATTGGCGAATTGTCCTCAACGAAAAAGCCCATTGATACGACTTTTACGCCAAATCGCTCTACAGGAATAATTTTCTCTGCACGTACTACTGGCCGCTCCTCAATTCCCATCATGTCGGGTACGCTAAAGCCATAAATATCTGCATCGATAATCCCAACTTTTTTACCAAGACGCATCAGAGAAATAGCAAGGTTTACCGTAACGGTTGATTTTCCAACTCCGCCTTTACCACTTGCCACCGCGATAAATTTCGTATCGGTGTTCCCGCCCATAAGCGATGCCTCTTTTTCTTTATCAACAGAAGTCTGGTATTTCTTAATTACTTCTGCTGGCAGTTGTTCGAAACGCAGGCCAACAGTAGCTGCTCCATTCTTTTTCAAGATCCCTACAATTTCTTGCTGTAGTTGCATTTGCTCAGCGGTATTTGTTTTACCGATGGCGATTTTCACACTAACGTGGTTCTTTTCTTCTTTTATGCTGACTTCTTTGATCCCTTCTGTTTCTTCGAGCGATCTATGTAAAAATGGGTCCTTAACAGGATTTAGCAATTGGATTATTTCATCTTTTGTCAACAAATTCTGTCACCATCCTTTTTCCGGCTATTGTGTCTTAAAGCACTTATGGCTAGTATAACATAAATGAGCCAAAATCTAAGTGATATGAATCATCGCCGGATTAGGAATGGTCACCCTTTCATTCTTCTTCCTGTGGAGGATCTTCTGTTACATAACGTAAGATTCCCTCATAAATGCTTGCTGACATTTGTCGTTGGTAGTCCTCCTGTTTCAGCAATTCTCTTTCCGCTTCATTCGACAAAAAGCCAATTTCCACCAAGGCTCCAGGAGCTTCTGCATGTTTTAACAAATAAATGCCATTAATCGCCATCGCTTGTCGGGTCGTGTTTTCCATATTGCGCACAATTTCCGCCTGAATCATATTTGCAAGATGCTTGTTTTCCTCATACTCTGGGTAATAAAAAGTTTGCGCCCCTCTCCAACGAGTGGATGGCAATGCATTCAAGTGGATGGTCAAAAAGAAGTCCGGATCTTTTTCCTCAATAAACTCCAAACGCTTCCTTATATCTGCTGACTTTCTTTTAGCCAGGCCCTTCATATCTTCCTCAGCTAAGTCCTTGTCTGTTTCTCTGGTTAAATAGACCACTGCTCCCGACTGCTGCAAATAGTCCTGCACTTTCTTAGAGACTTCAAGGGATATATCCTTTTCCAACGTGTTGTCCTTGCCAACCGCTCCTCCATCAGGCCCACCATGTCCTGGGTCAATCACAATTGTTTTTCCGGAAAGTGGCAATGACCACGAGGACGCCGTCCATTCCTTATCACTTTTGGTTAAAGGCAGTTGGATAAGAAACACTAATAAAAGCATCCCTATTCCCCATAGTATAAATTTACTTCCCCGTTTCATTTAGCTTGTCCCCTTTATCATAAATTCCCTCTGAATTATTCTATGGGACAAGTTGGCCTGATATGACTAATGGGAGGAGTAGCCGTGATTGGAATGAACTCACACATAACGCTAAGCCATACGGAGATACTAGCGGTATAAGCGCTCTTACGTTTCATTTCAAATAAGTAGTGGTATTATAAAATTAAGTTAATATAGGAGGGGGATTTTTATGGACTGGCTTGGTATTGGTGTAACGGTTATTGGTGTTGCATTTTTAATTTTAGTTATTGTGTTAATAAAGCCACTAAATAAGCTGGCAAATGTCTTGGGAGGTTTGCAGAAAACAACGGATAATCTTCCAGCACAAGTAGATGATATGATGAGCCAAACGAAGAATGCATTACAGTCAGGGAACGATACATTAGCGCAAATAAACAGCCAAATAAAGGAGCTAAGCCCTATCTTCCATACAATCGGGGATGCCGGCAGAGCCACAAACCATCTGTCCACTTCGATTGCGGATAAGGTAATGAAGGTAAAAACCGAGACAGCAGAAGGTAGCTCTTTTATTACAAAGCATGACCTCGAAGGACTTTATGGTCTAGGGACACTCATTTATTACGTTGTACAGCAACAAAAAAATGGCAAGAGTCATCCTAACGTTTAATGGATGCTTCAGAAAACAAAAAATCCCCGTATTGGGGATTTTTTTATTGAGATACTTTATGATTAATTTCGCTTTTAATCTGCTTTAATTGCTCATCACGCTGTCTTCCGGCTTCATAAAGCTTTCTTTCGGCTTGTTTTAGCCTTTCTAAAAGCGGCTTGTTCTCCTCCAGGCTGCTACGCTTTTCCTTTTTGTACTTCACAGCCCAACCAGCCGCCGCACCAGCTGCCCCCGCAAAGATAGCCAACACGTTCTTATTCATTGGATTCACGTCCAGCTACGCCACGCTTTTCTTTCTTTTGCTCTCTTTTTTTCTGTAACCAGTAATAACCAAGTGCAAACGAGCCATAAGCCCCACCTAATTTATTCTTTTTCGTTACTTCATTTGCTCCACTAGTTTTTGTTTTTAACGAATCGGTTACATCTACTAATGAAGAAGAAAACTTACGCGTTACATTCCCAACATCCCCCATAATATAAAATAATGGGCTAAGCTGATGCATCTTATCATTCAAATCACGTAAAGCATGATTACTTTCTTCAATAAGTTGACCTGTCTCTTTAAAGATATCATCCAACTGATTCGGAAGCTGCTGAACCGTTTTCTCAACACCTTGCAGAACTCCAGCTAGGTTATTTAGTACATGTGCTACGAAGATGGCGATTACGATAAAGGCAACACCGATAAGTAATACACCAATTCCAGTTAATGTCATATTATCTATCCTCTCTCCCTGATGGATTTATTGGCACGAGCTGCGTTTCCTTGTTCTGTACCATAAGTTCATGTTTTTTGCTAGTTTTCTTCGCTTGTTTAACCATATTCAGTATTTTATATGCTGCCTCACTCCATCTAATCGCTTCCTGGAACGGTTTTGTTTTCTTTTCCATTTCCTCATCAGACAGCTTAGTATAATTGCTCTTAATAAAATCATTGGTTGAGTTAACGGTTGTACCGACATGATCTACTGTATCAAATACGCTATCGGTTGCATCCAATTTTTCTTGAATATCGTCAATTGTGCTTCCGGTTTCCCTGATGGTTTCCTTTAATGGTGGTGTAATGTATTGTAGTTCTTTTTCAAATTCACCAAGCGTTTTGCCCATTGATTTAATATTGTCAGATAACCGCTTTAACACAACAGCGACATATGTAACAACAATTGCAAACGCTATAGCGAGTAATAAAATTGCTAGGTAAAATATTCCTTCCATCGAAAACCCTCCTTCTATAATTGCATTATACCACTACATATGTGAAATAAAACGCAAAGCCCCTTACGATTGAATGATTCATTTCATGGGTATAGGAAAAAGAACAAACACGTTAGTCTGGAGGTAAGCATATGAAAAAAATAAAAGCATATGGGAAAAAGTTTATGACCCAGTTCAAAGAGGATAATGTCCCCATACTTGCAGCAGCACAGGCGTATTACTACTTCCTGTCCATCTTTCCGTTAATTATCGTTTGTTTTGCTCTAATACCGTATTTTAACATAAATCCTCAGGAAGCTGTGAGCTTTATCGGGAATATTCTCCCAAGCGAAATTGCGACTATTTTTAGAGAAAATATCGTAAATCTTGTAAACACACCAAGAGGCGGATTGCTAACTGTTGGTATTATCGGTGCACTATGGTCCTCCTCAGCTGGTATTAATGCTTTTATCAAATCGACCAATGAAGCATACCATGTAGAAGAAACCCGTAACTTCCTTGTTGTACGGCTTATATCACTTGGACTAACATTAGGCATGATTGTAACATTAGTAATTGCTATTCTTGTTCCAGTTTTCGGTGATGTTATTTTAAGTTTTGTTAGTTCGATTGTCGGTTTTTCAGGCGCAATGGAAATATTACTTCAAGTCCTGCGTTGGGCTGTAAGCTTGTTAGCCTTAACTGGGTTCCTGCTTATTTTGTACAGAGTCGCACCAAATAAACGGATTCCTTTTAAATACATCTTTCCTGGCGCACTTACAGCTAGCATTCTATGGTTGCTCATCTCGTTAGGATTTTCCTTTTACGTAAGCAACTTTAGTAACTACTCTGCAACGTATGGAAGTCTTGGTGGTATTATTGTCTTAATGATTTGGTTCTTCCTTACAGGGATTGTCTTAATGATAGGAGCAGTCGTGAACGTATTAAATTATCGCGAACAGCAAAAGCCAACTGAGACAAGTCAAGCATCGAATATGTAAGTTGGAAAGATTAAAAAGAGGGGGCTGAGACACAGCTAAATTATTAATGCTTAAATACGAGCACCGCTTCGGCAGAACACTCCGCTTTCCACGGGCACGGCCTCGGGCCAACAGGATGTTGGTCACAAAGACGTTGCCACAGGACGTGGCGACCTTAGTCTTTGTTCCTTTTCCACTGCGGGGTCTTCGGACTCGTGCTGTTCCCGTTGGAGTCTCCATGTTCTACCTACGCTAAAATAAGACAACCCGAACTAGGCAACCTTTATTCAAGAATTGACAGGGTAGTTCGGGGGTTTCATATGTTTAAAGTACTTTTGCACCATTCTATTTTTAGTTCAATATAATCCTGTTATCCTTTAACGAGAAAGAATTCCTGCGGCAACATGATCCCACCAGTTAGTTGTCTTCGGATTCATGAGTTGCTTCCAAGGCTGTTGCCATGCCTTTAGAGGAGTTATAAACGTAGCTCCCTCACGTAACTGTCCCTTTGGACTATCTGCTACCCATTCTCCTACTGCTGCGCCTTCTGTGATTTCCCGCATCTCATTCATTTTGATTCCCGTTTTTATTGTCTGCTCTTGTAACGTCCCTTCAACGGTCATTTTCCATATTTTGTTCTGATGCATATTCTTTTCAAATAATGTAGCCGCTCCTTCTGCGGAATCGGTGGTAATAATTAGATTTGCATGATAGCCTGGAAGTAAATCGAGGATCTCCTCCCCAGCGTTTTCCTCTTCTGCAGGTTCTTCCCCTTCCTCAGCATCCTCCCCTTCATCTGGAGGTGCCTCCAACGTCACCTGAAATGGGTACACACTTTCTCCTTTAACAGATACCTCTTCTTTTGGTGCATCACTAACACCTGCTACAGTTCCTTCGAGTAAAGCGGCTGTTTCCGATACTTCTATTCTTACTGGAAATCCTTCTTCAATCCTTGGCCTCATGGATTCTGATAGTTCACCTTCTGCATGTAAGACAGTGCTTTCCACTGTAATAAGCGGATCTTGTAAGGAATCAGACAGCTCTTTCACCCTTCCTTCAAACGGGCTTTCTACTGTAATCGTGTCTCCCGTTTGCTGAAGCTCCGTAAGTTGTCCTTCGATTAAGGCAAGTTCTGCCGTTTTTTGGGTCAACTCATTTTGCTTCTCAGCAAGGTATTGCTCCTTCATTAAATTCGCTTCAATGGGGTCCTGCGGGAATTCCACAAGAATTTCATCCTGATTTACTTCAAAGGAAGGAGCGGATTCTGTATCGGCTTCCGGTATTTGATAAGCACTAATCGTAGCAATCGCTGTCTCAATTGCTGTAAGTTGACCTTCTAGCTTTGCTGCTTCTTCTAGCAAATTAGCTTCTGTTTCATAGTAATTATGTACACGGTAGGAAAACAAAGGATCCCCAGCGTTTACTTGAGCACCTTCTTCTACCAAGAATTCATTAAAGGTACCAGCTTCCTTATCGAAATAAACAGGATTTTCCTCCGTTGCAGCTAATACACCTGGCGTACTAACGGTTTCCTCTAAATTTGCTTGGAAAATGTCATACCAATCATGCACATAGGCAATCCGGTCCACCTTATTCTCTTTATCTAAAAACACAAGCAAATAATTGGTGGCAATAAAAAGCAGAACAATAAGCTGTATAAGGCGTTTTTTTCTTTTTTTCATCATCAAAACCACCTGTTAAGAATGTATTGATCCATGAAAGCAAGTAAGGCTGTTAATGCCCACATGAAGAAATGAAACAGGATTACATAAACCCAAATCCATTGTTTCTTCATTTCTGTAAGGTTGCGTAAGTACCGTACTTGGAACCAAATAACCCAAATTTGAAAAAGCGAAATGGCTCCGAAAAAATAAATAAGCCACGGAATATCTGTTAAATAAGAAGCAATAATCCCAAACGATACTGGTGAAACATACCAGTCTAATCCATTAAACACAGCTAACGGAATCCAGATGGCCCGCTCTATCAATAGCACGAATAGCACGACCTGTTGCATAATGACCATTTTTCTGTACGGAATATCCACCAATAAAGAAAAATAGACGGAGGGAATGAACAATATAAAGAGCGCGAATAGTAACCCAACTGTCCCTCTACCGACAAGAAACCAAAACTTTTGCTGTTCATATGCTAACGGTTCTAGCGTCTGGGCCTCTGGGGAAAGGATGTTAGTCCCCATTCCTAAATAAGCCATGTAACCATACAGGATAAGGCTGATCAGAACTAGCAAAACATTAACCTTCCAAACACGTTTTATACTTTCTGCTTCTTTTATTCTTACAAGGTGATCATCCATGGAAAATAAAAATCGAAAAAGATTATTATGATAGGTCATCCGCTACATTCCTTTTCTATGTATGTTCCAAGTAAATTTAAAATATTTACTCAATTTTATCGTAGAACAGCATAAAAATCTATTGTTTTTGTAAATTATTGTTAGATTTAATCGACCTTGCATTCAATTCCCGACATTAGTCCTAGTTTATTTACAGGTTGTTTCCAGGGGTTGGGGGTGCGTCTCTCTTGGGGTGGTGCTCGACTTTAAAAACAGAAAAAGCCGAGCAAAATCGATCACAATATGTCGATTAACCGCTCGGCCCTTTATGCCTTTTTATATACTTTTCAACAGTAATTTTTTCAACAATGGTGCGAAGTGATCTGGCAGTTCGGAAATATCGGGTACGATAATTTTTTCACGGCCATAAATGTTTTTCATCAGGACTTCATGTCGCTCTTCTACCTCTCCATCCGCTAAAAACATGCCAAGAACTTCTATCCCTTTTTTTCGTGCTTCCGTTACAGCGAGGTTTGTGTCGACGATGCCATTTTGGTTATAGTTGGCTGCTGCAGGTTCACCGTCTGAGAAGACGAGTAAAAATCTGTTCTTCTCTCGGCGCTTTTCCAGCTCCCTAGCGGCAACCCGGATGCTAAATCCGTCACGGTTGTCCTCTCTTGCTTCGAGCTGCATAATCTTGGCGCCATTATCTTTGTACAACGAATCCTGGAAAGAATGGATGACATGGAAGTAGTTCGGCTGGTAATGCTCACGCACATCCATAGCATCCTCCCAAAACCCTACAATCGAATGCGGGATTTGGAATGTCTTCAGTACTTCATGGAAAAGGGCAATCCCATGCCTTGTCTCTTCCATCTTGCCCTGCATGGAAGCAGAGCAGTCGACAAGCAACGTAAAGGCAGCATCAAACTCTTTGGACTCCTCATTTTTTTTATAAAAAACACGCGGTCTCTCATCTAGTACAAGGGGCAATAGCTTTTTGGAAAGGCGTCCTGCCATAAGGTCTTTTCTCGGTGCAGTCTTCTTATGCTCGATTGTCTTTTTAATAATGGTGGCAAGCTTCCGCTTATATGGCTCAATCGCATGAAGGATCTCTTGATAGTCTTCTCGATCAGCAGCTGTTGGGTTTTCTGCCTCCTCAATCAATTTCACGGCATCTTTGTTTTCTTCACCAAATTGATTCTCAGCAGATGCCCCCTTATTCACCTCCTGCTTATCAAGCGCATCAAGCTCGGAATAATCCTTGTTCCGGGTTTGCTGAGAGGAGCCTTGGATCGATCCCATTGCCTGGTCAGCATCCTCTGTTTCTCTAGCTCCTCCACCTTTAATATTCGTTTTTGTCCCTACTTCTAATTCAAATTGCAGGAACGTCTGCTTTCTGTCACTGTTTTCATTCTCCCTGTGCCACGTGGAAAATTCCTCATCAATATATTCGTTATTCTCTTCATCAACTTCCTCGCTGTCATCATTGGCGAGTTCATCCGTCCGTGTTAATTCATCGAATAACGTATTTTTCGTATAGCTTTCCAAATGTCCAACAGGAAACACAAAGTATTCATCCACCATATCGCGATAACCCTCATGCACACGATAAACAACTTGCTCAGCAATACGAGCAATCGCTCTTGTGTCCCTTGCTTCAAATACCTCGTATAGAAGTGGCTGAATCGTCGCAAGCTGTTCTAGCTGCGGGCCCGTTGCTCTCGGAAAAGTCGGGTCAGGGCTATCGGACTGCAAGGTCAAATAAATCAGACAAAACAGCTCATCAAGAGCAAACCCCCTCGTCACGTGTGCTGCAAGATCTGTGGTAAATTTATGACGGTAATACTGTGTTCTCTTATCAAAGACGCGTTTCGTACCAGGGCGCTCTTTGCGGATTTTTTCCTCAAGCCGTAAATCTTCAAACAGGGTGACGAGCTGTGAAGCAAACTTCGGTAATCCCGCTTCTTCTACCCCTTCCAAATATGCTTTTAATTCTGGAAGCTCGGAAAAATGCATCGTCCCAATCGTTCGGAGGTAGATATCTGATTTCAACCCACCGAGTTGGAGAGAAGCTGGAGCCGTGTCCCACGTTCTGCTTGCTGTCACTTTGTTGTCCACCATATCGATGTAAGCACCATAGCTATATTCGAAAGTAAGATCCTCTCTCCTTGCTAATACGGTAGCGAGATCCTGTAGCTGACGGAAAAGGAATGTATCTACTTTTGCATCATAAAAACGATACATGGTTCATGCTCCTAACTAGAATAAGGTTTCTGCCAAACTCATAATAAATTCTTGTTCTCTTTCCTCATCAAGCTTAGCGGCAATCGCACGCTGAACAGCTCGCTCTGGTGGGATAACCGAGCTCAAGTCACAAGCATCGAGAATAGCGCGAATGGATGCAGCGTCCTCGGAAATCTTCCCTTGAAAAGCAGCCTGCACAAGGTCAGCTGACAAGGAAACAAACAGATCGACCATGCGTTCATCCTCTAAACGCGTATTGTTTTTAATCAGATTCTTCAATTGCTCCCCTTCAATATAAGGAACATCAATGACAACAAAGCGGTTTTTCAATGCCTCGTTCAAAGGCACTGTGCCGACATACCCTTCATTGATTGCGGCAATTACCCCAAAGCTATTTTGCGCGGTAACCATTTCGTTGGTAAACGGATTGGTAATCGTCCGGCGGTAGTCAAGCACTCCATTAATTAATGGCAGTGTCTCCGGTTTCGCCATATTAATTTCGTCAATGTAAAGGAAGGTGCCATTCGTCATCGCATTCATCACAGGCCCCGGAACAAAATCAATGACCTGCTTCTCCCCTTCATAGGCCAATGTCTTAAAACCAATCAAACTCTCCGCATCCAAATCAACTGAGCAGTTTACACTGTACATTGGCTGGTGAAACAAACTTGAAAGCGTCTCAGCAAATTTCGTTTTACCCGCTCCAGTTGGCCCTTTTAGCAGAATGTTTTTTCCCATACTAAGTGCTGAAATCGCATCTATTAGCAAATCTTCATTTGGTGGCATATACCCACCTTGGCGTATCAAATCACTCAAGTTATCCGTTGTTCGTTTATTTTCATTTAATAAATCATTTATAGATTGTGGTAAGTCATAATTTACAGTCATCGTTATACGTAACTCCTTTCCCTGTTATTGTACCTTTTTTGAGGAGAATTAGAAAAGAAAGGCGCTTTATGTCGAATAGATCCTCTACATTTATCCTTACCAAAAATAAAACTCCTTCCCCAGAAATGAGAAAGAGTCTTATATGGTGCTTTTTAACATTATCTCCTTCACCGCAACAGCTTCGACAAAATGCTCGTTATGGTCCACGCCTATCATGGTAGGATTATTTTTCTTAATGGTATCTATTAGCTGTTCAATGATCATCATATCTAAATAATTCGTAACCTCATCCCAAACGAATAACGAGTGGTTACCTAGTAAGGCCTGGGCTAGAAAAACTTTTTTCTGTTCCCCAGCACTCCAATGGGTACTAGATCGATCCGCAAACCTGGAGCGCTTGAAACCTAATTGATGTAGTAAATGCAAGTAAGCCTCTTTTTCACTTGCCTTGAGTTGGTAAAGGATGGAGGCATAATCTTCTTCAAGCTGATTTTTTTGATTTAAAACAGACAGCTTGTCGGGCAGGCGAACCTGATAGTCACCCATCACTTCAAATTCCCCTTTACCTAGAATAAAATTCAGTAACGTTGATTTGCCCACACCATTTTTACCTGTAATAAACAATCGATCACCTGGATCCATATCAATGCTAATTGGCTCGAATAATGGCTTCCCATCACGTAGGATGGAAAAATCTCTTAGAGACAGAATCTGCTTTGTTGGCTGCTCCACGTTCATCTTTAACTCAGCAATCTCTTCTACGTTATGTATTAAACCTTGCTTCTCTCTTATTTTCTCTTCCGTTCTTTTTTTAATCGCCTTCGACCGCTTCATCTGTTTAGCAGCCAGTCTCCTTTCAGCAGCATCTTTTGAGCTATTTTCCCTCTTCTGGCCCCAAGCACCAACTCGCTTTGAAACAGCATCAAGCCGATTTATTTCCTTAAACAGCTTTTGATTTGTTTCCATTGTTAAGTTGTCGGCATTTTGTTTCTCTTGCTGCCATGTATCAATATTGCCTTTTAAAACCTCAATGCTTGCTTTATTGATCGCCATGACATGGTCCACAAACTGGTTCAAAAAATGCTGATCATGACTAATTATGATAAAACCCTTTTTTCGATTTAAAAATTCCCCAACTACTTTTCTCCCATGTACATCTAAATTATTTGTGGGCTCATCAATTAAAGGGAAGGAATGCTCATTTAGAAATAATCCAACTAACAGGATTTTCGTCTGCTCGCCGCCGCTCAATAATTGAAAATCTCTATCTAGAATCTCTGGACGCAGCTCCATATAAGAAAGCTCCAGCTCCATTTCCCAACGTTCGGCCATAGGATTTTCCTGAAGTAGCACTTGCTCTGCTGTAATGCTTCTGTGCGGGTCTGGGTATACAGGGAAGTATTTGAATGGTAGGGATGCATGGACCGTTCCTTTATACTCTAATTGATCTAGAAAAATTTTTAATAATGTCGTTTTCCCACGACCGTTTCTGCCAATCAAGCCTAGCTTCCAGTCTTCATGGATATTGATCGACACATTGTGAAACAACGGAGAAATCATAGAAGGGTATTTGAATGACATATCTTTTACGAGAATATTTCCTGACATGGCTAGTAGCTCCTTTTGTGGATTAGGTTGGCAGAACCATAAAGGTTAATTTTCCCCTTGACCATTGTTAAAATCTAACTCAACCTCTAAACCTTTTCCTAGACGCTCTCCATTACGGTCGATTGGTGAATTTATCTTTAATATTGCTTTGTCAATTTCTTCTGCACTAGAATCATTCAGAAGGAACGAGAATTGACGAAGGTTACTTTCATTACCATACTTTTGATTGGTTTTAAGGATCGACATATGCATAATACTACTCATCAATTCATCCGGTTGTTGGATTAATTCTCCCGTATTTGTTAATAGTTGCAGATGTTCATTACTGAAAGCAAAACCTTCTCTAATTTCTCTGTTTAGTTCAAATTTAATTTGTACATTGATCATTTCCATCAATTTATAATTATCTTCCATTCTAAATTTTACTGTATTTCGCCCTTTTACCACTTCCGCCATTTCAATAATTACAGAAATAGGGCCCATTTCATATGTTCCAACATCTTCGACCTTCTTGTATCTGTAATATTTACCGAAGCTATTTAAACCAAATTTATGATCTTGTATGAGAGTTGGAATTTGTGTAGATCCTTCTTCCCCCTCATTCGAACAACTACTCAAAATCAAAACTACTGCAAATAATACGGAAAGTACCTTAATATAACTCAATTTATCTTTCCTTTACTATGCTGTGAAAGCAGGATTAATCTGTATTTGAAAAATCTTATCATATTTATTAAAAAATTCAACCTCTTTTTAAAAAGTGAAACTTCATTTGGTGGGGGTCTTACTGCCAGTTAAGGCGGGATAAATATTACCCTACTTCCCCTTATAATACAGGCTTTCTATACACCAAAAAATAGTGAACACGTAAACACACTGTCTAATAAAATAATACAGTTGAAGTAACGCTGCATTTTAAAAACATACGTTAAGGAAGTGTTTATCATGGGAGCTATTACTGGAGCAGATTTTATTAGACGCTTAAACCAGCTGGATACTGAAATTTGGCTGGATGGAAAAAAAGTTGAGGGGGAAATTTCGGAGCACCCTGCATTCAAAGGGATTCTTCAGACAAAAGCTTCCCTATATGATATGCAACATGATCCGGAAATTAAAGAAGAGATGACTTTCCATTCAGCCGAATTAGGAGAGGCTGTTGGGATCTCCTTCTTGCAACCGAAAACAAAGGAGGATTTAATAAAAAGAAGAAAGGCAAGTGAACACTGGGCTAGACGTACAGGTGGCTTGCTTGGGAGAAGTCCCGATTATCTCAACACCGCTTTAATGAGTTTCGCCTCTTCTTCTCCATTATTAAAGGGGAGGACAAACTGCTTTCCGGAAAATATCCAATCTTTATATGAGAAGGCGATGAAAGAGGACCTCTCATTTACCCATTCTTTTGTCTCACCCCAAGTAAACCGTTCGGATTCATATTTGGAATCCTCTGAGGAGGAACCTATTGTTGCACGGATAGTTGATAGAAATGAAGAAGGCATCATCATTAAAGGGGCTCGCCTTTTAGCTACTCAAGGCGGGTTAACGGACGAAGTATTAGTTATTAGTACGCCTAAATTTTTGCTGGATGAAAATGAGGCTTTTGCCTTCTCCATTCCATCAGATATAAAGGGGTTAAAGTTCATATGCAGAGAGTCGTTTGTTGGTGGGGATTCGCTTTTTAATCACCCCTTAAGCTCTCGTTACGAAGAAATGGATACCATCCTTGTTTTCGATAATGTCCTAGTACCGTGGAATCGCGTATTCTATTATGATAATGCGATTGTAGCCGCAGACTTCTCCTTCCAAAGTTCGTTTCACAATTTTACGACCCATCAAGTCGTAACAAGACAAATTGTAAAAACCGAATTCATTTTAGGTCTGGCTGAGCTACTTGTGCAGACGATTAACGTGAGCGAGTATCAACATATTCAAGATAAGCTATCAGAAATCATTATTGGCCTTGAAACAATGAAGGCCCTATTGGAAAAGTCCGAGAATGATGCAGCAATAGATGAGTGGGGAGTCATGCGGCCCGATATTGTGCCGCTTAAGGTGGCCAATAACATCTTTCCTAAAATATACCCCCGCTTCACCGAAATAGTTCAATTAATTGGGGCAAGCGGAATGGTTAGTCTGCCTACTGAAGATGCATTCAGCTCCCCTATCCGAGCCGATCTCGATCAGTACCTTCAAGCAGCAACCAAGAACGCAGAGGATCGAGTGAAAATATTTCGGTTGGCCTGGGATCTTACTATGAGTTCATTTGGAACGAGGCAGACTCAATATGAGAGGTACTTTTTTGGAGACCCTGTCCGATTATCCGGTCGTTTGTACAAAGCATATCCGCTTGATGATTTTGTTAAAGAAGTTAGTGATTTCTTAGACTTGGAAAGGGGAGAATAACGTAAATTCTGGATAGGCTACACTAAGTTGGACAGATAAAATGAGGGCTTGTAAACTTAGACTATAACTTAAGGGAGCGTGACTACAATGACACGTCAACGTCGAACTTTTACAACCGAATTTAAACTGCAGTTAGTGAAGCTTTATGAAAATGGAAAATCGCGTGCAGATATTGCGAGAGAGTATGATATCACGCCTTCTGCGTTAGATCGCTGGATTAAAAATCATCAAGAAACAGGTTCATTTGCCGCCAAGGATAATCGTTCAGAAGAAGAGAATGAACTCGCACGGTTACGTAAGGAAAATCAACGTCTCATGATGGAAAATGATATTTTAAAGCAAGCAGCGCTGATCATGGGACGAAAATAGATGTGATTCGAAATAACGCTCACATCTATTCGGTATCAGCAATGTGTGACGTCCTCCAGATTCCAAAAAGTACGTATTACTATCATGCCAATTTGAATGGCCGACGTGTGCTAAAAACGGAAGATAAAGAGATTTCTCAGGAGATCTCTCGAATTTTCAAAGAAAGCCGAAACAATTATGGTACGCGCAAAATTAAGAAAGAATTAAGTAGATTACCAGAGCCAAAACACGTATCACGGCGTAGGATTGGCCGTTTAATGACTGAGCTTGGACTTGTATCAAACTATACGGTAGCACAGTATAAACCACATAAATCATCATGTAATGAATCATTGACAAAAAACGAATTACAGCGTCAATTTGAACAAGACAAGCCGTTGGCTGTCATTGTGAGTGATTTAACTTACGTCCGTGTTGGAACAAAATGGCATTACGTATGCTTATTTGTCGATCTTTTTAACCGTGAAATCATTGGCCGTAGTGCTGGTGCTAATAAGAATGCAGAACTTGTCTATCAAGCTTTATCGAGCATTAAAGGTAACTTGAACGACGTTCAAATGTTCCATACAGATCGTGGTAAAGAGTTTGATAATAAGCTGATTTCTGAAGCACTTGAAACATTTGGCATCCAAAGATCACTGAGCATGAAAGGATGCCCTTATGATAATGCGGTGGCTGAAGCAATGTTTAAGGTGTTCAAAACAGAATTCGCTAACAGTGCTCATTTCTCTTCACTTGAACAGCTAGCTATTGAACTTGATGATTATGTTCATTGGTTTAATAACATTCGAATTCACGGAACTTTAGACTATTTAACACCAATGGAATATAAACAACTGCCCCTATAATTTTTGTCCAGTTTAGTGTTGACATACCATTCGTTTGAAATATAAGTCCAAAGATTAAAGGTTTCTAGCCGAGCTGTTCAATACTGAGGCAGTCTTTGTTAAGCTAGCGTTTGATCGAATTAACATTTAGCTGCCTTCACTATTACAGCAACATGACTTGTGTAATTTAAATAAGTATAGTCATAATGAAATTACAGGCTGTGTATTAGCACAAAAAGGTCCATATGTGAAAAGGATCTTTGAATTAGTCTCATTAATTTATCCCAGAGCTTTTTTCCTGTTTAAAAGTGGGACGGAACTTTGACAAGAAAATATTTTTTTGTCCACATTTCCGTGGTAACAACCGACGATTCACCACTATCTTTTTTGAAAAAAAGCCCACTACCTTCTTTCTCTGTGAAGACCCACCCATTGCTGCTCATAAACTTTTTTATGTTTTCATCAACTTCGGTTACGCCATTTTGATTTTCTGTGATATACCAAGCTTCATTGTCATCCTGTGAAATTTTCACCAAATCTATTTGATTTGCTTTTTTTAACTTTTCAATTGCTTCTTTTGGTGATATGGAATTAACAGGAAGGTCCGGATACGTTGACATATTCACTACCGTAAACATTACAATAACTGCAATAATAGCTATTATAAATACCGATATCTTTTTCACTTGTATTCCTCCTATATAGGTTAAATTTGAGGCCACACCATTTTTATAGTCGTTTGTTGTATTATACTTAAGTTACTCCAGATATAGACAATAAAGGAATTTCAGTTTTTAACATGTTTATTTTACAGAAAAATTGAGGTATACTGTATATAGATAGTAATATGATAATAAAAGACCGTCCATGGTGGTACATGGAACGGCCTAATGTGTAAAAGCCCTTCAAGGGGGCAGCTCACGATTTGAGTTAAAAAAGTAACCAACCCAAAGGCTTGCTAGGCATTTAATGGGTGGTTACTTTTTTTGTTGTGACAGTATAGCTATTATTAAGGTTCCGAAAGATATCATTACCATTAATGTTTCGAATACTGTCATAGTATCACCCCCTTTCAAAAAAGGGGTGAACCACCACCCATGAAAGCCCTATTACACTTATATAAGTATATCAAAACAAATAATTCTTTCACATCAAATTCTTTATAATACTACAAAAAAGACCCCCAGCCGTAGCTGAGAGCCTTTGAAACGTAAATGTAAAATTAACGTTTTGAGAACTGTGGTGCACGACGAGCGCCTTTAAGACCGTATTTCTTACGTTCTTTCATATGTGCAGATAATATAAAGAAACACAAAACCAAACAGTTCCTGTCACATCAAGGTTTGTCCACTTTTATTCTCTAAAAGGAAAACAGAATAATATACAATTCTATATGTTTAGTGGTCAGATTGTGGTCAAAGAAACAGGGTGCCTCAAATAAAATGGGGCATCCATTTACGCATATTATTACATCATGCCGCCCATTCATGTTTAAATAAAATATTAAAAAAATAGGATAAAAAAAGACTATATATCAATATTTTGCAAGGATGTATAGTGCAAAATAAAAGTAGTGAGAATTGCAAAGAAAATCTTAGAACCCTGCAATTCTTAAAAGCAAAGAAAAAAGGCTTGCCAGCCTAATCAAAAAACCCTACCGTTAATGATGACGAATCAAATAATGGTGGAGGGATTGAAAGGATGCTGGCAATGCCTGAAGTTAATCATATCAAAAAAATGAGAAATGAGAAATCATTATCAATCAACGAAATATCAAGAAGAACAGGGTTCAGTTGGGAAACGGTAAAAAAATATGCTGATGAGGACCAACTTCCTTCGGAAAACTTTTCTAAAAAGGGAGGAATGATGTACGAGGGAAAATGGGGAGAGATTGTTTCTGATTGGTTGTTGGAAGATCACGCTTTAAAAAAGAAGTTACGACGTAATAACAAAATCATCTACCAACAGTTAAAGAAACTCCACTTTCCCGGATCTTACCGAACTGTGTGTAACTATATTGCAGAGTGGCGGGAAAAACGCATGGAAGATGGCGAAACAATCAAGGAGGAATTTGACCGATTGACCCATCCTCCAGCTGAAGCGCAGATTGATTTTGGCACAACGGAAGTCATTCAGGACGGTAAAGCGAAAGACATTCACTGTCTGATCATGAGTCTTCCATACAGTAATGGAGGTTACACTGTCCCCCTTCCGGGGGAGAATCAGCAATGTTTTCTGGTTGGGTTGAAAGCATTATTTACACAGTTTGGGCGTGTCCCCCGAAAGTTACGGATTGATAACCTGGCTGCCGCCGTAGTAAGGGCAAGAGGAAAACATGGAGATACGATATTCACAGAATCCTTCCTGAAGTTCGCAAGTCATTATGGTTTTGAACCTCAGGCATGCAATGCAAGAAAGGGGAATGAGAAAGGCCATGTCGAGAATAAAGTTGGCTATGTAAGATATAACTTCTTTACTCCTTCTCCAGTAATCCGAGACCTAGATCACTTACAGGAAATGTTAACACAGAAGTCAAGGGAGGATCATAAACGCAAACATTATAAAAAAGGAGAGCCGATACAGGACCTTATCAAGGAAGAGAAAAAGTATTGCTTAGCTTTGCCGGAAAATGATTACCCGGTATTCAAGAAGGAAACGGTATCAGCCAATAAATATGGAGAGGTCCTTATTGATGGTACAGCCATCCATATTCCTACCAGTTACCATTATAGCCAAGTGTACTTGATTACTTATTGGGATTCCTACAAGGTGGTCTCACCGAACGGTGAGGTGTTGGGTGAAGGTCCACGACCTTACATGAATAAATCTCGTGAATTGCCATGGTTATTCGTATTGGGGATGTGGAGAAGGAAGCCACGCTCCGTGTCTCACTCTAGGTACTTCCCCTACTTGCCCGGAAGAATAGCTAATTATTTAAGTATCGAATCCCAGGCGATCCAGAAGGATCGAATAGAATGGTTAATGAGTCAGATTGTCACCTATAGTATGAATGAAATTAATGAACTATTTTATGAATTGCTTCCTTCAAAGGACAATTCAACTTTAGAATCTGACCCTCATCCCTATGAAGTGAACTGGAATATTTATGACTCTCTGCGTCCAACGAACCCTGTAGCTGAAGGGGCGGTGACTATTCATGAGTGATCGATTAAAAGAAATGTGCAAATCACTTCGTTTGGCCTATGTGGCAGATATTTATGAAAAGGTGCCTTTCGAGAACCCCACTCAGTATCTGGAGACCTTATTCCAGCAGGAATTCCAACTCCGCGATACAGCAAAGGGGGAACGACTTATAAAGAAAGCTAGATTTATAAATGATAAGGAGTTAGACCATTTCCAATGGGGATCACAGGTGAAATTTCCACCACAGATCAATCGTGAAAGCCTCGAAGGCTTGAAATTCATTGACCGGAAAGAAAATGTCATTCTGACAGGTTCCCCTGGTACCGGCAAAACACACATTGCCACAGGATTAGGACGGAAAGCATGCCGACAAGGCTATGACGTGCGTTTTTATCGGGTAGCAGATCTGGTGGATCAGCTGGAAAAGGCATGGAGTGAAGGTAAATTGCAGAGCTTCAGGAACAGATTCAAGAAAGTGGGCCTCATTATCCTAGACGAAATGGGATATATCCCATTCAGTAAAAACGGGGCTGAGCTACTGTTTCAGCTGGTTACAGACTGGTACGAACAGAAAAGTCTCATCATCACTTCCAACCTGGAGTTCAGCCAATGGAATCGAATCTTCGTCGATGCAAGACTAACAGCTGCATTGGTGGATCGCGTGATTCATCATGCGCATGTTCTAAGTTTTACTGGTGACAGTTATCGTGTCACACACGCACTATCTAATTACCCATCATAAAAATTGGGCTGGCAAAGTTCTCGTATTTCTTTTGCATTTTTATCAGGTTTTCTCTTGCAAAATACAAAGGATCCAAAACAATAATTTTAAATGGGACATTATCAAGTCGAGGACAAGCTCGAGGACAGAAAAAGCCCTTCCACTATCCAATGAATTAAATATTAGAAAGCTGACGTTGAACATTCTATTGTTCCGAAGAGACTTTGACGAACAGAAGATTAACACCTAAGTAATGTAAAAGGCACGTAGCTCCCTCAAGTATATCTTTAAACACTTCCGATAAAGGTCGCTCTTCTAGTTTAAAGTAAGCAGCATCCCCCTTTCGGTGACTACCGATAAGTTGCGTCATCGCAGTTCTTGCGGATGAGTTCGTGAGCACAGTAAGAACGTAGGCAAACGGGCAATCCCCCCCTCTTGGAGAGCCTGTTTTGTTATAAAATAATCGAATTGAACACCCCCTAGAAAGTAAGTCGATTCCTTCAATACCATCAAATATCACTAGACTTTACAGCTATCTGATCAGGGAAAATGCCACATTCATTGGCCTTTTCCACAATAATCAATTTTATAATTTCTCGATATTTTCCATATTTACAAGATAGAGAAAGGTTATTTGGTATGAACATATTTAGTAATGAATGTTTTTATTTTAAAAAATTCATAAACTAATAGCTGGTTTTCTTTAAGTATTATAATTCACAATAATGAAGTCCATATCCAATAAAGGACTGAGCTTCTCTTTATCATAAAATTTCTATTTTTTGTACTTTTCCGTTCGTCCTAGATGACACCGTCCCAGCCTAACCCAAAGCAAAATCAAAGGTATTGCCTTAGAATTTACGTGTACCTGCATATTAAGTGAAACGTCCTCAAAAACTGGTCTTCGACTGTCTTCATATAGCCACAGCCCTAGCTACATCCTATAGTTACTGGCTCAGAGTTTGAATACCTTCTAACTGCTTCCTTACCTTGTGCATTTTTCCCACAAGGAGAACAGAAAGTAACAAAACCAACTCATTTATATGACAAATCATTTATAAGTTTCCCCCTATTGCGAAAAGAATAATTATTTAATAAAGCTGACTATCAAAATATTCGCCCTTTTTTTGAATGTGGACTATTTGTCCATTCATATCATTTCCTATTACCATATGATACTACTGAAAGGTGGTGTTACTTATGAGTTTTACCAATAGCGATAGCTATGGATTATGTAAGGGGTGCTTTAAACAACAAAGGTTTTGCACATGTAAAGACTCCTACCATTCGGACACAGTTAACCAAGAAGTAACCGAACATTGTGACCAAACATTCTCTGAGCATAATCCACAATGCCAATCCATTGGGGAACAAGAACAGCAACAACTACAACAACAGGGTGGGCTTGAACAGGCACAAGGGCCTCAGAATCAAGAACAAATCCAAGAAGGGCAAAGTCAAGGGCCTCAAACGCAAGAACAACAACAAGGCGACCAAACCCAAGGAAATCAAACTCAAGGGCCTCAAACACAAAGCCAAAATGAGATACAAGAGCAAACGCAAATCCAGGACCAAACCGAAGACCAGGACCAAACTCAAGGACCTCAGTTACAAGCCCAAAGACATGGCGATCAAACTATGGAAAATAACCAGACCATTTCAACCCCGGTGGACGTGGATGGAGTCAATGTGAATGTTCAGTGTGGAGACTGTAAGCCTACTATAATTTTTCCAGATGACTTCTTTGAGAAAAATAAGAAGAAAAAGGATCACAATCAAAGGGGGGACGACATGGAAAATTGCAAATGTAAGGAAAATAAATGTCCAAAAGATTGTGATTGCTGTGTCCAAAATCTTGCAGACCTATTAAGAAAAGTACAAAATTTCCAAACTACTTTAACAAATCCAGCAAATCGAGCAATCGACATATATTTCAGCACAGTGAACGGATTGCCGAATCCATCTGAAGGACAAGTCATTTCAGATATAGTGGATTGTTCAGTCCTTAGGTTTAGACCTGCTGACCAGATTACGATTGTTCCGAATACAGCCGTACAATTATGTGATGTTGCAGGTATATGCGCGACAGATACAGATGCTACTCCTGAAATTTCCAATGTTTATGAATTTCTCCTCCAACAGGCTTATGAAGACACTGAAGATTGTTCCTACCAAAAAAGGAAGAAACCATGTAATTGTCCTTGCTGTGCTTCAGGTATTGGAGAAGAGTTAAGGTGTACAGCCAACTTCGGACTTCTCCTTGATGTTTATCTCAAGGGGCAGACCACAGCACTTCCTCTTTATGTGCTTACGGTAAAAGACTGCCTTGCTTACTTTGTAAACGATATTACTGATCTAGACTCGATTTGTGTCTTCTCACTATGTGCCATAAGTGGATTTACCGTTGTTAGTCAAACATTGGGCACAATAGATAGTGCCTAGAATTTATGCACTAACATGCTGCATTAAAAATCAATTATCTATCAGAAGATTTTAAGGCACGAATATTACTACTAACACCTAATCAGCCTTTTTCTTTCCCTCCAAAAATGGATGTTTGTATTAGTTGATTAACCTATACGCAAAAAACCTAGAAGCATATATTATTATTGAATTTAGAAACTTAATCTCAAGGAGGAAGTAATTTGATGATATATCATTCAGAAGGTAAACATTGCGGCTGTAAAGAACAGGAAGAGTGCACTTGCAAAAGAAGAATGGGAAATCATCCGAAGATGAATCATCATGGATATGATCATCATGGATATGAAAAATGTGAAATGCCTAAAAAAAATTGGTACGAAGAGAAAGAGCCTTGCCCAGACCGTGTAAAAGGATTCAATTTGTGCAAACAAAGAAATGAATTAAGGTGCTTTAAACATTGCGAGCCAATTTCCCAGCCATGTGATGCATTATTCTATAACTATTTTACCAGCAGGACTAATTTTGAATTTAGCGGGTTAGTTGTGATTAAAAATACAGGGAATCCAACTAGCGGCTGTTCTATGCAGATCCGTGTTACAGATAGAGCAGGCACTGCAATTGTTGCAACAGTTAGCGCTGGAGCATCAGTTCCAATCTTTGTTGAAGGGTTAACTTCGCTTGATATTGCTTGTCTTCCAAATGAACCAGAGCTTCCTGTACCAGCAACTTGCAGTGGCGAAGTCATCTTTGACCTTGAATACTGTGCGACAAGACTTTGTCTATAAGTAATGAACTTTGACAAAATAATTCATCAGTGTGAAGAATCCCTCTTAATGTTCATAATTAACTAAGAAATGATCCCACAAGAATTTAGTTAATCCCCTCCAATGTATTTTTCTTTAATATTTTTAAAGAAGAATCCCTGTTTATTATTTATGAGGAATTTCTGAAAAAAAGCATAGCTAATTTTGAACTAAATTTGTATTGTAGGTGAATTAACCAATATAAACACCCAAAAATGGGTGTTTATATTGGTTAATCAGCCCATGCCAAGAAACCCAATATACATATATTGATAGTATCTTTCAAGAATATGGGGAGGAAGCTTTTGTATGTTTTTTATAAATAGATCCTGTGGGTGTAGGGGCTTCCAACGATGCAATCAATGTCATAGAAGCGTTGGGGGCCCAAAAATATACATTAACGAAAGTATATGTACTGGAAAGTCAAAATCCGTGTTTAAACTTAAACACAGTGAAAAGGGAAAACATTATTTTGAGCATCATGGAAAGCATCATTGCAGATCGGATGACTGTGAAAAAGACAAGTGCAAATGCGATGACTGTGAAAAACACAAGTGTAAATGCGTTGACTGTGAAAAACACAAGTGCAAATGCGAGGATTGCGGGAAAAACAAGTGCAAATGCGAGGATTGCGGGAAAAACAAGTGCAAATGCGAGGATTGCTGGAAAGACAAGTGCAAATGCGTTGATTGTGAAAAACACAAGTGCAAATGCGAGGATTGCGGGAAAGACAAGTGCAAATGCGTTGATTGTGAAAAACACAAGTGCAAATGCGAGGATTGCGGGAAAGACAAGTGCAAATGCGTTGATTGTGAAAAACACAAGTGCAAATGGGATGGTTGTGAAGAATTTAATGGTGATTCCAATATTTTCGAAATGATGCTAGGTGAATCTGATGATATTCCCAAAGACAATTGTAATGATGATCATAAACTCTGCCCAGAAGAAATCAAAGGATTTGATTTCTGCAGAAAGGAAGAAGAACTAAGATGCTTTAAACATTGCGGCCCTATCTCACAACCCTGCGATTGTAATTATTACAACCATTTTACCAGCCGTTCGAACCTTGATTTTAGCGGGTTGATTGTGATAAAGAACACAGGCAATTCGGCTAGCGGCTGTTCCATGGAAGTCCGCGTCACTGATATTGCAGGTTCAGCAATAGTCGCTACAGTCAGTCCTGGAGCATCCGTCCCAATCTTTGTCGAATGTTTAAGATCACTTGATATTGCATGTTTTAAAAATGAATCAGTAACAGAAACGTGCAGCGGTGAAGTCATCTTTGACCTTGAATACTGTACCACAAGATATGTTTCACATCGCTATAAATGATGGGTTCCTATAGACTGAAAGCTTTCTTAATATATTTTGTTGGAAAACATGTAAAGAAAATCATCCCATTCACATTACTATAACGTACACCATAATGAAATTGAGTAGGAGGGGGTGACTAACCCCCGACCTCCCACACTCCTGTACGTCTCGTTCGAACTGTTCTATGAAATATCACCCTTATATCTATTTTGGGCTGATTTTGGATTTGTTATGGTTTCCATGTAACTGTATTCATAGTGCTTACTAAATCCTCCAACGTATCGCCCTCCCCTCTGAAAGTGATTTCTATTTCATCATTCTTTAACTGGATTAGCGTTTTATTTAACGTATCTAACAATTTGTCCGACGGGACATCTGAAAAGTCTCTATTTTCAAGTTCCTTTTTCATGCGCTCAACTTGCCGTCCTAATAATTCGATACGGGCTTTTTTTGTCATATAAAATTGCTCCTGTAACGATTCAATTTCAACTGCCTTCATATTTTCTATTTCCATGAGATGTTCCTTTGACCACGCAATAAGCGTTGACTTCGATACGTTAAGTTCCTTGGCAATTTTACTAAAGCTGATCCCTTTCGCTCTTAATTCAATAAACTTTTGCCTTGTTTTGTTGTCCTTCATTCTCAATCCCTCCACGAAATAATTATTTTATCCGAAGTTTTTTTCGGTAATCTTCTGTAAATAAGTCAATGAATTTTGTATTATCGTATAGACGGCTAAAGACTCTTTCTCCTACGACCATAGGTAAGTCTTGATCCGTCAAATTACTCGTGTAGATTGTCGGTTTACCACTCCGACTTTCTACTATTTCAAAAATTATACTCTTTCTCCAATCATCATTTCCTCCCGATGCTTCCGCACCCAAGTCATCCAAAATCAATAAATCTAGCTTTTTTAAATCCTTAAAGATATTTTCTTCTGTTATGATAGATGCTTTGTTATACGTAGATTTAATTTTTGAAAGTAATTGTCCTGTGGTTAAAAACCCAACTATAAAACCTTTTTCTTTTAGCGTTCTGGCAATAGCTACACACAAATGTGTTTTTCCTGTTCCCGGATTGCCTTGAATTAAAAGGTTGTAGCGATCTTGTTCGGAAGCTAAAAATGTTTTCACATAGGAAATTGCCCTTTGTTTTGCAACAGTAGTAACGGGATTAGTTTCATGGTAATCCTTAAAACCTGAACCCTTTAATTTTTCGGGGAGAAGAAAATAGTCGTTCATAAGCCTTTCAGATATGAGCTGACTTTGCTCCTTTAAACCTTTTTCCATAGAAAGATTAAGCATATCCCTATCCCTACATCTACAACATTTGAATGTTTCACCTAACTGCTTCCAACTGTCATTATTATTTAGGCGGTAAACCAAAGCGGATGCACTTTCTTGTCCACACTGCGGGCATACAAGTTTTTTAAGAAAATCCGCTTCTAGCTCATGCCCTTCTAATTCTGGCATGAGTCTAAAAACAGCCTTTTTGTAAATGTTATTCTCATCCTCAGGTAGAAAGCTACTCGCAACTCTCATAGTTTAACCTCCTAAAATGGGAGTTCATCTTCCCATTCTTTCATTTTCTCAAATTCATCTTTTGTAATTGGTTTTGGTTCTTCCCAATGACTAGGGCGATCTAATGAAAAATGCTGTTGGCTCTTTTTCCTTATTACATTTCTGCTTGTTTGAATTTTCAGAACCAATTGATCATACTGTTTTCTTAATTTTGATGGAGAAAGTATATTTGTCTTCCAAAAGGAATCTTGCTGACACCAATCAATCACGGTGGATATTTCTTCTGGTAAACGATTGTCCCTTTCTATCATTAAACGAAAGTCATCCGACCATTTTTGAAGATTTGGTTCTTTAAATCCCGGATTATTTTCCCTAATGTTATTTAAAAGTCTTAATGCTAATTGATACGGTATGCTTTTTTCGTCGTAAGTTTTTGACTTGCGACAATAAGAATCTTTTACTTCTTTATCATTCTTTAATTTTTTATCATTCTTGTTAGTTGTTAGTCGATTGTTAATTGATTGTTGGCCGCCTGTTAAGTTGCTTGTTAATCCATCTCCATTATTCTGATAATCCTCCCAATTATTAATGGTTATAAGCCTATTTTTGTTTGTTGATTCATTTGTTAGAAAACCGAATTTTTCAAACCGCTTTATTGCAGTTCTTACGTTTTGAATTGAAATCCCCTTACCGCATTTTTCAACAATGGATTCCAAGCTTGTAATTACCTGGCCAGCGGTAACGTTATAAGGTTCCCCTTGCCATTCCCATTGTTTTTCTTGATGATTAACCATCAAAAGAAGTGTTATTAGAATGGTTTTTTGTTCCGGTGTGGATTCTATCCAAATAGGCTTATGCAATAAATCCCGATAAAGCTTAACCCATCCTAACATCACACTTCACCCGCTTCAGCCAGAATTATTTCGCAACCATTTCTGTACATCCCAGCGATTTAAACGAATGATTTGCCCTCTTTGAAAAAAAGGAATTTCTTTGCTTGAAATCATGTTTCGAATTGTGGGTACACTGACCTTTAAATAATCGGCAGCTTCTTTTATGGTTAATATTTGATCATGCCCGTTTTCTTCTTGTAATTCCATTAGAAGCTCCTGTAATGCATTTTTTAAATCTGTCCGATTTATGATTAGCGTTTCTTCTGGGAATTCTAGCTTTATATTCATTTATTTATCCCCCTTTTTCAACTTGAGTACAAAGATCCTCTACTTCTTTATTTAGGTTTTCAGCAATCTGTTTGATTGTAGAAAACCGTACCTTTTTTTTAGTCCCCTTTTCGATTTCACCAATGGTTTTTCTATTTACACCAGATACATCAGCCAATTTAGTGATTGTCCACCCCATTTCCGCTCGAGCAAGTTTAATTTTTTTACTGTCAATTTTCAGGTGATGCTCTTGTTTTATTAGTTTTGTACATTTCATCTTTTAAACATCTCCTAATTACTCATATTGGGTACAAATAAACAATATCATCCCGTTTTGAGAAATTCAAGTTGATATTTGTATTCATTATGTGTAATATTGATTTGTAATTACTCATTGGAGGTTGATAAATTATGTTTGGAGAACGAATTAGAACGTTACGAAGGGAAAAGAATATGACTTTAAGAGACTTAGCCGACAAGTTGAATATTCCCTTTACTACATTAGGAAATTACGAGCGGGAAGACCGGGAACCGAATGTTTCAACCTTTTTAGCATTGGCTGATTTCTTCGATGTAAGCGTCGATTATTTAACCGGAAAACAAGACATAAGAACATCAGATCAATATGGTTTCCAAAGGGATTTTAGCCTGCTTGAAGATCTACTGAAACAAGCTACTCCTGATATTAGGAAAAAAGCAGAAGACATCATTAACCAGTTGACTATAATCATTGGGGATGAACTAGAAGCAACAGATGTAAGAGAAACATCTAAAACATTTGAGCATCTATTCCAAGTTGTGGATTTTATTTTTAGTATGAAAATGGGATTTAAGTATAATTACGGGCAAGACCCTTCAACACCTTATGAATGTATAAAACTATATCTAGAGCACAAACCCACATTAGATATGAACTTAAATAACTTATGTGAAATTTACGCTAATAAGAAAAACGGTTAAATGAGGTGAAAAAATGGCATCATTTCAAAAATACACAACCAAACAAGGTCAAATGTGGTTATTTAAGACGGACACTGGAATTAATCCCGAAACAGGAAAAAGACAAACTACAACCCGAAGGGGCTTTAAAACCAAAAAAGAAGCACAAATAGCTGCTGCCAAGCTTGAACAAGAAATAGCGAGCGGAAGATCAATAAAGAATGACAACCTGACTTTTCAGAATGTATACGATCAATGGTTTTCCAATCATTCGAAAACGATTAAATTAAGCACAAAGAAAGCCATTGAATCCAAATTCAATAGGCATATATTGCCCCGCTTCAGCAAATTGAAAATAAAAGAAATAACAAGACCATATTGCCAAAAAATGATCAATGAAATCGCTCAATTAATTAAATCGGTAAATGACATAAAAATACAGGCTAACCAAGTATTCAAATATGCTTTAAAAATGGAGATTATTGAAAGGAATCCATTAGAGCATGTCACCATACCAAGACAGCAAAATGAAATTATTAATGAGGATAATGAAACGGATGAGCGGAATTATTGGAAAAAGGATGAGATACGTAATTTCCTTTCAATAACGAAACATGAATTAGATTTTCGAGATCATGTACTTTTTCATCTGTTAATCTATACCGGTGCACGCAAGGGAGAAATTTTAGCCCTTACATGGGATGATATTGATTTCGAAGCTGGCTCCATACGGTTAAACAAAACGTTATTTCATCATGATGGTAAATTCATCTTCCAAACGTCCAAAACAAGGGAATCTAAGCGTTTAATTAGCTTGGATCCTCTAACCCTCTCTCTGCTTAATAAATGGCGTATAAAGCAAAATGAAGCTTATTTAGCCGGGAAAGGTTATTTGAATAATAACAAGGTGGTTTTTGACAGGGATGATGGCTCTCCGATGCGGTTAGCCTATCCAAACGAAAAGCTGGCCGCTTTAATCAAAAAACATAACCTACACAAAATTACAATACATGGTTTACGTCATACTCATGCTTCCCTTTTATTCGAAGCAGGAGCCAGTATAAAAGAGGTTCAGGAGCGGTTAGGCCACTCTGATATACAAATGACGATGAACATCTATACACACGTAACAGATACGCTAAAAGAGCAAACTGCACAAAAGTTTCAAAGATATATTGAGTTATGAGATGTGGTCAGATGTGGTCAAAAATATTTTCGTGGTCAAAGTGTGGTCAAAAGCACTTTTCAGACATAAAAAAGACCCCCAACCAAATCGGTTGAGAGCCTTTGAAACATTGATAATTAACGTTTTGAGAACTGAGGTGCACGACGAGCGCCTTTAAGACCGTATTTTTTACGTTCTTTCATACGAGCGTCACGAGTTAGGTAGCCTTCTGATTTAAGAGATCCGCGGTATTCTGGATCTGCTTCTAGAAGTGCGCGCGCGATACCGTGGCGAATTGCACCAGCTTGACCAGTGAATCCTCCGCCATGAACGTTTACTAAAACATCATAAGTTCCTTGAGTTTCAGTAGCAGCTAGTGGCTGGTTCAAGATTAAAAGCTGTGTTTCATATGGGAAGTAGTCTTTTGCTTCACGACCATTGATTGTGATGTTACCTGTACCTGGTACTAAGCGTACACGTGCAGTTGATTTTTTACGACGACCTGTGCCGTAGTATTGTACTTGTGCCAATTGATTAACCTCCTTTTAATTACCCGCGAAGTTCGTAAACTTCAGGTTTTTGTGCTTGGTGATTGTGTTCTGCGCCTCTGAATACGTGCAATTTTTTACCCATTTTACGGCCAAGAGAACCTTTTGGAAGCATTCCTTTAACAGCAAGCTCAAGCATTTGCTCAGGGTATTTTGTACGCATTTCGTATGCGTTACGTTCTTTCAATCCACCTGGGTGGTTTGTGTGACGGTAGTAGATCTTGTCATTGATTTTATTACCAGATAGTTCGATTTTCTCTGCGTTAATGATGATTACATTATCGCCAGTGTCAGCGTGTGGTGTGTAAGTTGGTTTATGCTTTCCGCGAAGGATTGCAGCAACCTCACTAGCTAAGCGACCAAGACGTTGGCCTTCAGCATCCACAACAAGCCATTTGCGTTCGATATTAGATTCATTCGCCATGAAAGTTGTGCGCATGATTGTTCCCTCCATAATTAAAAATTCATTTTAAATTTCGATTCGTTATTCCTATATTCAACACAATTAGATTCCGGGGCTAATCGTGGTTCAGAAATAAATTGCCATAGATCATAATATACCAAAGTATAGTGATTTGTCAAGGGGATGAGCAGATGGTTTGCGTAAAAAGCCAATTTATTTTATGGAGTCTCTTCCTCATAGACAACATTCCACAAATAAAGCCCTTGTGGCGGGATTGTTTCGCCTACTAGACGACGATCTTTTTGTGCCAGCAATGTCTTAATATCTTCTGGATTACGTCTCCCTTGCCCGATGTCTAGCAGTACTCCAACAATGATGCGCACCATATTGTATAAAAAGCCGCTCCCGCGAAAAATAAATTCCAGCTCTGCGCCCTGCTTTTCGCAGCTTACTTGAAAGAGTGTTCTTTCCTTACTTCCTTTTGTCGTTGCTTTTGCCGAAGAAAAAGTCGTAAAGTCATGCGTCCCTTCCAAGTAGGTGCATGCCTCTTTTATTTTTGCCATCTCTAGAGGGTAGGGAAAATGATAGCTGTAATGACGTTTAAACACATCAGGCTCTTTTACATTTGTCACATAATACCGGTATTCTTTCTCGATGACATCATAACGAGCATGGAAGGTGTCTGAGACCTCTGTCACCTCTTTAATATAAAGATCATCAGGTAACAAGGTGTTTAACGCAAGCTTCCAATTTGCCTCCGGGATCGTATAAGGAGAATCAAAGTGAATCTTCTGCCCTTTGGCATGCACGCCAGTATCGGTTCGACCTGATGGGTGGATCCGAATCTCCTCTCCCTTATGCATTTTCTTTAACGCTTTCTCCAGTTCCCCTTGGATCGTGCGCTTTTTGGGTTGTATTTGAAAGCCGGAAAATTGGGATCCGTCATAATAAATCGTGCATCGTAGTCTTACCATCCTGGTTCAGCCTTTCCATACCTTAATAGCTTCTCGTAAAAAACAGTCCTGCGATTACGGCAATAAACAGTAGATAAATAGCAATGTCTCGTTTGTTTATCTTTAACTCTCTTAATTTGGTGCGTCCTTCGCCTCCATTATAGCCACGGGCTTCCATTGCCATTGCTAGCTCTTCTGCCCGCTTAAAAGCACTAACGAACAGGGGAATTAACAATGGAACTACTGCCTTTGCTCTGTCTTTAATAGAGCCAGAGCGGAAATCAACCCCACGGGAAGCCTGAGCCTTCGAGATTTTCTCCGTCTCTTGCATGAGGGTCGGGATAAATCGAAGCGAAATCGACATCATTAAGGCTAGCTCATGGACTGGGAATTTCACCTTTTTTAATGGGTTCAGCATATCTTCAATTGCATCGGTAATTTCAATTGGTGTTGTCGTTAAAGTTAAAAGCGATGTTACAAGAATAAGCAAGAAGAAGCGCAAGGAAATAGCAATCCCTTGAAGCACCCCACCAGAGTAGATTTCAAAGTTATAAATCTCCAACCACACGGTGCCTTCCTTCGTTACAATAATATGCAAAATGAAGGTGAAGACAATCAGGAACCAGACAGGGGTTAGCCCCTTCATAATAAATCGTATCGGCACACGTGATGTGACCATACTGGCCAATGCAAACAACGTTAAAATACTGTAACTCACCACATTATTAGCTAAAAATACGATAAATACAAAAAAGAAAATAACCGTTATTTTCGTTCGGGGATCCAATTTATGGATAAGTGAGTTACCTGGCACGTATTGTCCAATGATCAAGGCATTATTCATATCTTTCGCCCCCTTGCACGATACGTTGGATCTCTTCCGCCATTTCGTTCACTGTTTGTCCGTTAAAGGCCAGCTTCTGCTGGAATTTTTCTTCAAACTTGCTTAAAAAGGCAACACTTTCTGGTACATCTAATTGTACGTTGTGTAAGGCATCCTTTTGGGTAAAGACTTCTACAGGGCTGCCTTCCATATACTTTTTCCCTTTATTTAGGATAATGACATGATCAGCGTATTTCAGTGCATCCTCCATGCTGTGTGTTACAAGCACCGTTGTAAGACCTTGCTTTTTGTGGAGTTCATGAAACATGTCCATGATTTCCTTCTGACCACGGGGGTCTAGCCCTGCCGTCGGTTCATCTAATACAAGAACTTCCGGCTGTACAGCAATTACACCAGCAATCGCTACCCTGCGCATTTGACCGCCACTTAGATCAAATGGCGAACGATCCAGGATATCCTCAGGTAGTCCTACAGCAGGAAGTATCTTATTGATCCGCTCCTGGATGACTGCCTTTTCCACACCAAAGTTTTCTGGACCAAAGGCAATATCCTTTGCCACCGTTTCCTCGAACAGCTGGTGTTCAGGATACTGGAAGACAACGCCTACCTTGCTGCGCAGCTCCCTGATATTTTTTGGCTTGTCCTTTGCTTTAAGGTGAAAATCACCAATCGTTACCTCGCCCCTTGAAGGCATGACCAACCCATTAAGATGCTGAATTAAAGTGGATTTTCCGGAACCTGTATGTCCGATAACTGCAACAAAGGAACCTGAAGGAATCTGAAAGCTCAGATCATCAATTGCTTTATGGGCGAAAGGGCTATTTTCTTGATATATATAGCTTACGTTGTCGAATGTAATGTCCATAGTTCCTCCAGCAATTCTTCGTGGTTTAATGGTTCCTTGGTGAGCGTTAGCCCTTGTTCCTGCAATTCATCTGCCAGGATGGCTACAAACGGCACATCGAGTCCAATTTCGCGAAGCTGTTGTTTTTTGGCAAATATATCTCTCGGCGTGGCTTCATCCCATATTTCTCCTTGGTCCATCACAATCACTCGATCAGACTGAACGACTTCATTGAGGTCGTGCGTAATCGTAATGAGCGATAAATTATTTTCCGCTTGTACCCCGGATAATGTGTGCATGATTTCTTTTCTACCTTTAGGATCTAGCATTGCTGTTGCCTCATCTAAAATGAGTACCTTTGGTGATACCGCCAGTACACCTGCAATGGCCACACGCTGTTTTTGTCCACCGGAAAGCCTGTGTGGCTCTGTTAAGTGGTACTCCTGCATGCCGACTGCTGTCAGGGCGTCTTCTATACGAGTTACCATTTCTTCGCGCGGTACCCCTCTGTTTTCCATGCCAAAAGCGACATCATCTTGAACAGTTGTCCCAACAAATTGGTTGTCAGGATTCTGAAACACCATTCCGACATCTTTTCGAACATCCCAGATGGTTTCTTCCGTAACAGGCTTTCCAGCGATAAAGATCTCGCCTTCTTGTGGAAAGAGGAGTCCATTAATAAGTTTGGCGATGGTCGATTTACCAGAACCATTATGCCCGATAATCGACACAGACTCATCTTCATAGATTTCAAAGGAACAATTCTTAAGAACCCAGGGGTGCTCTTCTCTATATCGAAAGGATACATTTCTAAACTCTATTAGCTTCTCTCTCATTTTAAAGCCTCCTCTAGCTCTTCTCTTCCCCCTGAGGTGTTTTGGGGTGGGCCCAATGTATAAAAAGCTGCAGAAGGGCTTTATGCGCTTCTGTGCGGGTTTCTTCTTATGGTGCTGTTTTTATATTGGTGTGTGTTTTTGGAGCGCGCAAGTTGGGGGAGGTGCTGGCGCGAGTTTTGTTCGTTGGTGCGCGCCTCTTCCACCTTGTGGCGCGAGTTTTCACCCTTATGGCGCGTCTTGACACTCTACCTGCGCACCCCCTCACTGTTGTGGCGCGACTCTCCACCTTTACGGCGCCTCTTACCCCAGCCAGCGCGCTTACCTTTTTTCGTTACAAAAAAAGGGCTTGGCTTCACCTCATGAAGAGATTCAGTCCTGCCCTCGACGCCTTTTTTGTAGATTAAACTAATTCTACAATTGCCATTTTTGCTCCATCACCTTGGCGTTCACCTAATTTAAGAACGCGTGTGTATCCACCTTGACGGTCTTCATAGCGTGCAGCAACATCAGTGAAAAGTTTTTGAACAACTGTTTCATCTTCGTTAGCTTCTTTGTTATATAAGAAAGCTGCAGCTTGACGACGTGCATGAAGATCACCACGTTTTCCAAGCGTAATCATTTTATCTACTACAGACTTAAGCTCTTTCGCTTTTGCTTCTGTTGTTTCGATCCGCTCATGAATAATTAAATCAGATGCAAGATTGCGTAGTAGAGCCATACGATGATCTGTTGTACGACCTAGTTTTCTAGCCATGGACTATCCCTCCCTTTCTTGATGACTATAGATTTAAAATGCGAACAATCGCAAAGAACACCTTACATTCCTATTCTCCTTAACCTGTTCTCCTGTTTAGCAGCAGGAGGTTAATTGAAAGTAGGAGCAATGGTATTTAAAGATGATCAGTCATCATCACGTAAGCCTAAGCCTAGATCAATAAGTTTTACTTTAACTTCTTCTAGGGATTTACGGCCTAAGTTCCGAACCTTCATCATATCTTCTTCGGATTTATTTGCAAGTTCCTGAACCGTGTTTATTCCAGCACGCTTCAAGCAGTTATAGGATCTGACAGAAAGATCAAGCTCTTCAATTGTCATTTCCATTACTTTTTCTTTTTGATCTTCTTCTTTTTCTACCATGATTTCAGCCTTTTTGGCTTCATCTGTTAGACCGACGAAGATGTTTAGATGCTCTGTGAAAACCTTCGCGCCAAGAGAAACTGCTTCCTCTGGACGGATGCTTCCATCTGTTGAAACATCTAATGTTAGTTTATCAAAGTTAGCTACTTGCCCTACTCGTGTGTTCTCTACTTGGTAGGTAACACTGGAAACGGGAGTAAAAATAGAATCGATTGGTACTACACCAATAGGTTGGTCATCTTTTTTATTCGCTTCAGCCGGACGGTAGCCGCGACCACGTTCTGCAGTAATTTTCATACGCAGTGTACCTTTACTATTCAATGTAGCAATAGGTAGTTCTGGATTTAATACTTCTACGTCACTATCGTATGTTAGATCAGCAGCCGTAACTTTCCCTTCCCCCTGTACATCAACCTCTAAAACTTTCTCTTCATCAGAGTAGATTTTAAGAGCCAGCTTTTTCAAATTCAAAATGATAGACGTAACATCTTCAACAACACCATCAATTGTCGAAAATTCATGAAGCGCCCCGTCAAATTGAACAGATGTAACAGCAGCACCTGGAAGTGAGGATAGTAGGATACGACGCAAGGAGTTTCCTAGAGTGGTACCATATCCACGTTCAAGCGGTTCGACTACGAATTTACCAAACGTAGCATCCTCGCTGATTTCTACCGTCTCAATTTTTGGTTTTTCAATTTCGATCATTCAATAAAACCCTCCTTTAAAACGTCGAAACCCCGGTTAGACACCGCGTCTAACCGAAATTCCTCAAATAGGCAGTTGGCGTTTCTGCACTACCTGCAATACTTTCGTACTTCTTGTCTCTCGAATGCTGTATGGTAAAGGGCGGACCTTTACATTTTTAGCTATCATAACCCATTATAGACAGGGTGACAAATTATATACGGTATAATTATACGCGACGACGTTTTGGTGGGCGACAGCCATTGTGTGGAACAGGAGTTACATCAACAATTGCTGTTACTTCTAGTCCAGCTGCTTGCAGAGAACGAATCGCTGCTTCACGGCCAGCTCCAGGTCCTTTAACTGTTACTTCTAGAGTTTTCATTCCATTATCCACAGCAGATTTTGCTGCTGTTTCTGCTGCCATTTGAGCAGCGAATGGAGTGGACTTACGAGATCCTTTGAAGCCTAATGCTCCAGCAGAGCTCCAGCCAATCGCATTACCTTGCGTATCCGTAATTGTAACAATTGTGTTGTTAAAAGTAGAACGGATATGTGCGACACCAGTTTCTATATTCTTTTTCACACGACGCTTACGTGTATTAGTTTTACGTGCCATTAATTAGCTTACCTCCTTCACGTTATTTTTTCTTGCCTGCAACTGCTCGACGAGGTCCTTTACGAGTACGTGAATTGTTTTTCGTTTTTTGTCCACGAACTGGCAACCCACGACGATGACGAACACCTCTATAAGAGCCGATTTCGATTAGACGTTTAATGTTTAGGGATATCTCACGACGAAGGTCCCCTTCGATTGTATATTCATCAGCTGCTTTACGGATTTTACCAAGCTCATCTTCTGTAAGATCGCGAACACGAGTGTCTTCTGAAACGCCTGCTTCTTTAAGGATCTTCTGTGCGGTAACTTTGCCAATTCCATAAATGTAAGTTAATGAAATTACTACACGTTTGTCACGTGGAATATCAATACCTGCAATACGTGCCATAAGATTGTAACACCTCCTATTAGTTTAGCCTTGTTTTTGCTTGTGTTTCGGGTTTTCGCAAATAACCATAACTTTACCTTTACGTTTGATTACTTTGCATTTTTCACAAATTGGTTTAACAGATGCTCTTACTTTCATCTCATCTTTTCCTCCTTTTATATCGGAGCTCGCTTATTTATAACGGTACGTAATTCGTCCTCTAGTTAAATCATACGGAGAAAGTTCCACCGTTACTTTATCACCTGGCAGAATGCGGATGAAATGCATACGAATCTTGCCTGAAACGTGGGCCAAGACCGTATGACCATTTTCAAGCTCTACATTAAACATAGCATTCGGCAATGTTTCGGTTACGGTACCTTCAACTTCAATTACATCGTCTTTCGCCATCGTGTTGATCTCCCTTCTTCAAATCAGTCACAACTTCATTGATAAATTTAGCTATGGCAAACCGTAGTTTACCATTTGTGACACGACCAGTTTCTAGAAGGCTTTTCTGGACTTCAGGAGAGATGTAGTCCATAACTTCAATATGATGCAAATTCTTTTTCTTTGGCCGATCATATTTACGTTTTTCCCCATCTGCAAGCAAGACATACCGATCTTCAAGTATTTTGATAACAACCGCATATTGTCCCGCTTCCCGTCCTTGCATAATACGAACAACTTGACCTATTAGCGGAATCGAATCATCTTCGTTCAACAACGATCACCTTCACTTAGGCTATAGTTTATACTGCCACCCCACTAACTAGGGGTTATCGCTTATCCAATCCTGTGTCACCTAACTCAGAAGTAATGCACGTTCTCATGATTACTCCATTTTATTATAACTATTCATCCAACGGAATGCATCCGTTGGCTTTACAACAGGTATAATAAAAGATTATTTTTCGATCTTCGTTTGAATATCTTCAAAAACCTGATCTATATCCTGATCACCGTCTACAGATACAAGGTATCCTTTGTCTTTATAAAAGTCCAATAACGGCTGTGTCTGCTTTATATTAACTGCCAAACGGTTTTTCACTGTTTCGGCCTGATCATCTTCTCGCTGAATTAACTTGGAACCATCTTTATCACAAATTCCTTCGACCTTAGGTGGGTTGTAAAGAACGTGATAAGTTGCTCCACATGTTGGACAAACTCTACGACCCGTTAGACGCTCCACTAATTTTTCTTCTGGTACATCTACATGCAGTACATAGTCAATGGATTGATCCAAATCGGAAAGAATGTCTTGCAAGGCTTCTGCCTGGGCAGTGTTTCTTGGGAAACCATCCAACAAGAAACCGTCCTGACAATCTGCTTTACTTAGGCGCTCTTTCACAATCCCGATTGTTACTTCATCCGGAACAAGCTCACCTTGATCCATATATTCTTTAGCTTTCTTGCCTAGGTCAGTACCCTCTTTTATAGCTAATCGGAACATATCTCCTGTTGAAATATGAGGGATGTTATATTTTTCGTTTATCTTTTCGGCCTGAGTACCTTTTCCGGCACCAGGAAGACCCATTAAAATCAAATTCAACAAATTTCCCCTCACTCTCATTGGCAGCAGCATCCTACTTGATAAAACCTTTGTAGTGTCGTTTAACCAACTGGCTCTCCAGCTGCTTCATTGTCTGTAAAGCTACTCCAACCACGATTAGTAAGCTTGTGCCGCCGATTTGTACTGAGGTAGGTAAATCTGCCAGCCCACCCAATAATATAGGGAGCACAGAAACAGCCGCTAGGAATAGTGCACCGACAAAAGTTAAACGATACATCACGCGTGTTAAATACGTTTCAGTATTGTTACCAGGTCGGATACCTGGAATGTAACCGCCTTGTTTCTGTAAATTGTCAGCCATTTGTTCAGGGTTAACCTGGACAAAAGTATAGAAATATGTGAAGGCAATAATTAGCGCCACATATAATGCCATACCAATAGGCTGTGTATAGTCAAAGATCGTTACGATCGTTTGTGCTACTTGGCTTCCTTCAAAGAAGTTAGCTACCGTACTTGGTGCAACCATAAATGCTATCGCAAAGATTACCGGGATAACTCCAGCAGCATTTACTTTTAACGGTAAATGTGTTGAATGCCCGCCAACCGGTGAGCGATTAACAAGTTTTTTTGCATATTGAATTGGTATTTTACGAAGTGCCTGCTGGATGAAGATAACTCCAACCGTTACAGCCACAACTACCAAAGCAATCAAGGTAACAATTACAATATTAATAAACAAATCATCACCAGGGTTAACAAAATACTGGCTGTAAAGCTGCTGAACCCCGTTTGGTACCGCTGCTACGATACCTGCAAAGATGATAATGGAGATTCCATTCCCTACACCATTTGCTGTGATCTGTTCTCCTAACCACATTAAAAATGCAGTACCACTAGTAAGAACAACCGCAATGATAAGAAATGTTAGCACATTTGGATCTGTAATTAGCATTCCGCCTGCCATTGCGTTAAAACCTATGGACATCGCAATTGCCTGAATAAAGGCCAAAACGATCGTACCATAACGCGTGATTTGTGCCAACTTCTTACGTCCTGCATCACCTTGTTTTTTCCACTCGGCAAATTTAGGAACAACATCCATCTGCAATAGCTGCATAATAATAGACGCTGTAATATATGGCATAATTCCCATGGCAAAAATGGAGAAGTTTTGCAGGGCTCCTCCACCAAATGTGTTCAAGAAACCAAATACATTCTGTGAGTTCATGAAATCAATTGCTTGCTTATCTGTATAAGGCACTGGAATAAATGTGCCTAGACGGAAGACAACCAACATCAACAATGTGAAGATTATTTTCCGTCTAATGTCACCTACGCGCATAAAATTGGAGATTGTACGGAACATTAGATCACCTCGGTTTTACCGCCCGCCGCCTCAATCGCTTCAACTGCAGAAGCTGAGAACTTATGAGCTTTTACTGTAAGTTTTTTCTCGATAGCACCTTTGCCAAGTACTTTAATACCTGCATTAAGCTTGCTTACGACACCTTCTTCAAGTAATAGCTCAGGTGTAATTTCTGTGCCGTCTTCAAAACGATTTAGCGCATCTAAGTTCACAATAGTAAATTCTTTACGGTGAATGTTTGTGAATCCACGTTTCGGTAAACGTTGGAATAAAGGCATTTGACCACCTTCAAAGCCTGGACGAGTACCGCCGCCTGAACGTGCTTTTTGTCCTTTGTGTCCACGGCCGGATGTTTTTCCGTTACCAGATGACATTCCACGACCTACACGGTTGCGATTTGTGCGTGTTCCTTCTGATGGCTTCAATTCATGAAGTTTCATTTGAGCACCTCCTCTTTATGCAATTATATAATTAAACTTCTTTAACCGCTAATAGATGAGATACTTTGTTGACCATACCGCGAACGGCTGGTGTATCTTCACGTACTACGGATTGGCGAATTTTCTTTAGTCCCAATGCTTGAACAGTTTTCTTTTGTACATCTGTTCCACCGATAACACTACGCGTGAGGGTGATTTCTAATTTTTTAGACATAACAGTTCCCTCCTTATCCTAACAGTTCTCCCACAGACTTTCCACGTAGTTTTGCTACGTCTTCTGCGCGCTTTAAGTTTGTTAAGCCGTTTAATGTTGCACGAATCATGTTGATAGGTGTATTTGAACCAAGTGATTTAGTCAAGATATCACCCACACCTGCAAGTTCAAGGATGGCACGAACCGGACCACCAGAGATAACTCCAGTACCCTCTGCAGCAGGTTTCATTAACACATTACCAGAACCAAAACGTCCATGAATCTGATGAGGAATTGTAGTTCCGACGATCGGTACTGTAATCAGATTTTTCTTCGCATCATCAACTGCTTTTTTAATTGCTTCAGGTACTTCTTGTGCTTTACCAGTACCAAATCCTACATGGCCATTTTTATCACCGACTACTACTAAAGCTGCAAAGCGGAAACGACGTCCACCTTTAACTACTTTTGCAACACGGTTGACCGTAACAACACGTTCTTCAAGATCTAATTTGTTCGGATCGATGTTTGACATCTTGTATGTCCCTCCTTTATCGATTAAAATTCAAGACCTGCCTCACGGGCAGCATCTGCTAATGCTTTTACACGTCCATGATAAAGGTAGCCTCCGCGATCGAATACAACCGATTTGTAACCTTTATCCTGGGCACGTTTTGCGATTAATTCTCCGATTTTAACAGCTGCATCCAAGTTGCTTGTTGAATCAACATTAAGATCATTTTCTTTTGTTGAAGCACTTGCGATGGTTACGCCGTTAATGTCATCAATTACTTGCACATAGATGTGTTTATTTGAACGATACACGTTTAGACGTGGACGTTGCTCTGTACCAGAAACGCTCTTACGTACACGTGCGTGTCTTCTTTTACGTACAATATTCTTGTCAGGCTTTGTGATCATTTAGGTCACTCCTTTCTGCTCCCTAACTAGTCTTACTTAGCAGTTTTACCTTCTTTACGACGTACATATTCACCTTCGTAGCGAATACCTTTTCCTTTATAAGGCTCAGGTGGTCTGATTGCTCTGATATTGGAAGCAACTGCACCAACAAGCTCCTTATCAATTCCTTTAACAATAACTTGTGTGTTTTTAGGAACATCAATTTCAATACCGTCAATTGGATCTAGTTCAACTGGGTGTGAGTAACCAGCGTTAATCACAACTTTGTTTCCTTGTTTTTGTGCACGGTAACCAACCCCGATGATCTCAAGAGATTTCTCGAATCCTTTGCTTACACCTTCAACCATGTTGTTGATCAAACTACGAGTAGTTCCGTGTAAGGCACGGTGGTCTTTATGGTCACTTGGACGTGCAATTGTAATAACGTTATCTTCAATATTAATTTCCATATCTTGGTGTACGTTTCTTGCTAACTCACCTTTAGGTCCTTTTACAGACACTGTAGTACCGTTAAGCTTAACCTCTACACCTTCTGGAATTTCAATCGGCTTAAGTCCTATACGAGACATTCCATACACCTCCTCATCAAAAAATGTTAATTACCAAACGTATGCTAGAACTTCGCCACCAACAGCTTGTGAACGTGCTTCTTTATCTGAAAGCACACCTTTTGATGTTGAGACGATAGCAATACCTAAACCGTTAAGTACGCGAGGTACTTCATCAGCTTTAGCGTAAACACGCAGTCCTGGCTTACTAATACGTTTGATACCTGTAATTACGCGCTCTTCATTCGTACCGTATTTAAGGAAAATACGCAAAACACCTTGTTTGTTATCTTCAACAAACTCGTAATCTGATACGAAACCTTCACGTTTAAGGATGTCAGCGATCTCCTTCTTCATTGTTGAAGCCGGAAGCTCTAACTTTTCATGGCGTACCATGTTAGCATTACGAATACGAGTTAGCATATCTGCAATTGGATCTGTCATAACCATTACTAATTACCTCCTTCCCGAATCGGGGTTTACCAGCTTGCTTTTTTGACACCAGGAATTTGACCTTTGTAGGCAAGTTCACGGAAACAAATACGGCAAAGTTTAAATTTACGGATTACAGAATGTGGACGGCCACAACGTTCGCAACGTGTATATTCACGTACTTGATATTTTTGTGGACGTTTTTGTTTCGCAATCATTGATTTTTTAGCCACAATTTTCCCTCCTTGTACTAGCTCTTAGCTTATTTTTGGAAAGGCATGCCTAGCTGAGCTAAAAGTTCACGGGCTTCTTCGTCAGTATTGGAAGACGTTACGATAACGATATCCATACCACGTACCTTGTTCACTTTATCATAATTAATTTCCGGGAATATTAGCTGTTCTTTTACACCTAATGTATAGTTTCCACGACCATCAAAAGCTTTTTTAGAGATACCACGGAAGTCACGTACACGTGGAAGTGATACTGCAATTAGCTTTTGAAGGAATTCGTACATACGCTCACCGCGAAGGGTTACTTTTGCACCGATCGGCATTCCTTCACGAAGGCGGAAACCAGCGATTGATTTCTTAGCACGAGTGATCATTGGTTTTTGACCAGAAATTAACGCAAGCTCTTCAACAGCGCTATCTAATGCTTTAGAGTTTTGAACTGCATCACCGACACCCATGTTGATAACGATTTTATCAACAGCAGGTACCTGCATTACAGAATCATAATTAAATTTATTCATCAAAGATGGTGATACTTCATCTTGGTATTTTCTTTTTAATTCATTCATCAATGTCGCCCTCCTTTCGTCGCTAAATTATTTATCTATTGCTTCACCGGATTTTTTAGCGATGCGGACTTTCTTTCCGTCACGTACTTCATACCCAACGCGAGTTGGTTCACCGGATTTAGGATCTATTGGCATTACGTTAGAAGCGTGAATTGGAGCTTCTTGGTTAAGGATTCCACCTTGTGGATTCTCCTGGGAAGGTTTCGCATGTTTTTTCACCATGTTAATGCCTTCTACAAGAACGCGTTCCTTAGCTGGACTCACTTCTAGGATTGTGCCTTCTTTACCACGGTCTTTGCCGGATATTACTTTTACTTTATCACCTTTTTTTACATGCATGCTTGACGCACCTCCTTGCAAGGCTAAATTTTAGCTTATAAAACTTCTGGAGCTAGAGATACGATTTTCATGAATTTTGCATCACGTAATTCACGTGCAACTGGTCCGAAGATACGAGTACCTCGTGGACTTTTGTCATCACGGATAATTACCGCTGCATTTTCATCAAAACGAATGTACGATCCATCTTTACGACGCGCACCAGATTTACTACGTACGATGACAGCTTTAACAACTTCACCTTTTTTGACAACGCCTCCTGGTGTTGCTTGTTTGACAGTACAAACAATTACATCACCAATATTGGCAGTTTTACGGCCAGATCCGCCTAACACTTTAATGGTTAAGACTTCACGTGCACCAGAGTTATCTGCAACTTTCAAGCGAGTTTCCTGTTGAATCATATCGCTGTGACCTCCCTTCGGATACCTTCCGAGCGAACTTTATTATATAATTACCGCTTCTTCAACGACTTCAACCAAACGGAAGCGTTTAGTTGCTGATAGCGGACGAGTTTCCATGATACGTACAACATCGCCTGTTTTAGCTTGGTTGTTCTCATCATGTGTTTTGAACTTTTTAGAGTACTTTACACGCTTACCGTATAGTTTATGAAACTTGTATGTTTCGACTAATACTGTAATTGTTTTATCCATTTTGTCTGAAACAACACGGCCTGTATATACTTTACGATCATTACGTTCAGTCATTCGAGGCTAACCTCCTCTATAGATTTCTAGTTATTTACGCTAACTTCGCGTTGGCGTACTACTGTTTTCATGCGAGCAATTGACTTTCTTACTTCACGAATACGAGCAGTGTTTTCCAGTTGACCAGTTGCAAGCTGGAAGCGCAAATTAAATAGTTCTTCTTTTAATGATTTAACTTTTTGTTCAATTTCGGCAGTGGTTAGTTCTCTAATTTCATTAGCCTTCATTGCTTTCACCACCAATTTCTTCACGTTTTACGAATTTAGTTTTAATCGGCAGTTTGTGAGAAGCAAGACGTAATGCTTCACGAGCAACCTCTTCGGAAACCCCTGCGATTTCAAACATGATTTTTCCTGGTTTTACTACTGCTACCCATCCTTCTGGAGCACCTTTACCGGAACCCATTCGAACTTCTAGGGGTTTTGCAGTGTATGGTTTATCAGGAAAGATTTTAATCCAAACTTTACCGCCACGTTTCATATAACGAGTCATTGCAATACGGGCAGCTTCAATCTGACGACTAGTGATCCAAGATGCTTCTGTTGCCTGCAGGCCGTATTCACCAAAAGCTACTGTTGTACCGCCTTTTGCTTGGCCTCTCATTTTACCACGATGTTGTCTACGATATTTCACGCGTTTAGGCATTAACATAATGCATTGCCCCCTTCCTTATTTGTTTGATTTAGTTGGAAGGACTTCCCCACGATAGATCCACACTTTAACACCTAATTTACCGTAAGTTGTATCTGCTTCAGCTGTACCATAGTCGATATCAGCACGCAATGTGTGTAGTGGTACTGTTCCTTCACTATAATGTTCCGCACGAGCGATATCTGCTCCACCAAGACGTCCGGAAACTTGTGTTTTAATTCCTTTAGCTCCTCCGCGCATTGCACGTTGAATGGATTGCTTCTGTGCACGACGGAATGAGATACGGTTTTCTAATTGACGAGCAATGTTTTCAGCAACAAGTGTTGCATCAAGATCTACTTTCTTGATTTCAACGATGTTGATGTGAACTCGTTTACCAGTCAAGCTGTTCAATGATTTACGTAGAGCTTCTACTTCAGAACCGCCTTTACCAATTACCATCCCTGGTTTCCCAGTGTGAATAGTGATGTTTACGCGATTAGCTGCACGCTCGATGTCGATAGAAGAAACAGCAGCAATACGCAAACGGTTTTCAAGATATTCTCTGATTTTAATATCTTCGTGTAGTAAGTCTGCATAGTCTTTGCCAGCATACCACTTTGACTCCCAGTCTTTAATGATGCCGACGCGAAGACCCGTTGGATTTACTTTTTGACCCACTGACTATCCCTCCTTCTTTTCTGTTACAACCACTGTGATGTGGCTTGTGCGTTTGTTTATTTTACTTGCACGTCCTTGTGCACGTGGACGGAAACGTTTCAATGTAGCACCTTCATTTACAAATGCTTCGGAAATCACTAGATTGTCCGGATCCATTTCGTAGTTGTGTTCTGCGTTTGCGATAGCAGACTTCAAAACCTTCTCTACGACTGGAGAAGCACCGCGTTGTGTGTGGCGTAGAATTGCAACTGCTTCGCCAACGTTTTTTCCTCGAATTAAATCAACGACTAATCGTACTTTACGAGGAGCAATACGAACCGATTTCGCCATGGCTTTAGCTTGCATACTTAGTGCCTCCTCTCATTAGCGTTTAGTTTTCTTATCATCGCCAGCATGCCCTTTATACGTGCGAGTTGGCGCGAATTCACCTAGTTTATGACCCACCATGTCTTCTGTAATATAAACAGGTACGTGTTTACGTCCATCATATACAGCAACAGTGTGACCAACAAAAGTAGGGAAAATTGTTGAACGACGTGACCAGGTTTTTACTACCTGTTTCTTGTCATCTTCATTTAATTTCTCGATCTTTGACAATAGATGGTCATCTGCAAAAGGTCCTTTTTTCAAGCTACGACCCATGGATAAACCTCCTTCCGCAATTGAGAGACGGGTGTAATATCCCGTCCACTACTTTTGATTATTTTTTACGTTTACGAACGATATATTTATCAGTCGGCTTGTTACGTTTACGAGTTTTGTAACCAAGTGTAGGTTTGCCCCATGGTGACATTGGTGATTTACGTCCGATTGGTGCACGTCCTTCACCACCACCGTGTGGGTGATCGTTAGGGTTCATTACAGAACCACGAACTGTAGGGCGTTTGCCTAACCAGCGAGAACGACCAGCTTTACCAATACGTACAAGCTCATGTTCTAAGTTTCCAACCTGGCCAACAGTTGCGCGGCAAGTTGTAAGAATCAAGCGAACTTCACCTGATGCTAAACGAACAAGTGTGTACTTTTCTTCACGACCAAGAATTTGTGCCTCAGCACCAGCAGAACGAGCTAATTGACCACCGCGTCCTGGTTTTAATTCAACGTTATGAATGATTGTACCAACTGGAATGTTAGCTAGTGGAAGTGCGTTACCTACTTTGATATCCGCATCTACACCAGATTCAATTTTTTGATCTACTTTTAGTCCTTTTGGAGCTAAAATGTAGCGTTTTTCCCCATCAGCGTAATGAATTAATGCAATGTTAGCTGAACGGTTTGGATCATACTCAATAGTAGCAACGCGTCCTGGTATACCATCTTTATCGCGTTTGAAGTCGATAATACGGTAATGACGCTTATGACCGCCACCTTGATGACGAACAGTTAGTTTCCCTTGGTTGTTACGACCGCCACGTTTGTATAGTGGGCTTAAAAGGGATTTCTCTGGAGTGTCTGTAGTGATTTCCGCGAAATCAGATACTGACATATTACGTCTTCCGTTTGACGTTGGTTTGAATTTTTTAATCGCCATCTTGTTTTCCCTCCTTCTCGAGATTTTCTAGTTAACCTTCAAAAATATCCAGTTCTTTACTGTCTTCTGAAAGTTGAACGATAGCTTTTTTGCGGTCTGGACGGTAACCACCGTATCTACCCATCCGCTTGAATTTACCTTTAAGGTTCAATGTGTTAACTTTTTCAACTTTAACGCCAAAAACAACTTCGATAGCATTTTTAATCTCTGTCTTGTTGGCTTTTGTACTTACTTCAAACGTGTATTTCTTTTGTTCCATTAAGTCAGCAGAATTCTCTGTAATGACAGGGCGCTTAATAATATCACGTGGATCTTTCATTATGCAAGCACCTCCCCTGCTTTTTCAGCTGCATCCTTCGTTAGGATCAGCTTGTCATGCGTAAGCAAATCTAGGACATTTACTTCTTCTACAGTTAGTACTTTAACTGATTGAAGATTGTTAGCGGAACGGATAACCGTTTCGTCTTTATCAGCAGTGACGATCAATGCTTTTGTCTCTACGTTAAGAGCTTGAAGCATGTTCACTACTTCTTTTGTTTTAGGAACTTCCATCGCTAGGCTTTCTAATACTACTAGATTTTCTTCTTGTACTTTAGAAGAAAGTGCAGATCTTAGTGCTAGACGACGTACCTTTTTAGGTAGTTTGTAGCTATAGCTGCGTGGTGTTGGACCAAATACAGTTCCGCCACCTACCCATTGTGGAGAGCGAATGGAACCTTGACGCGCACGACCTGTTCCTTTTTGACGCCATGGTTTACGACCACCACCGCGTACGTCAGAACGACCTTTAACAGCATGAGTTCCTTGACGCAAAGATGCGCGTTGCATTACTACTGCTTCATGTAAAACATGTGTGTTTGGCTCGATTCCAAATACGGAATCATTTAATTCCAAATCACCAGCTTGTGAACCGTCTTGTTTAAATAGTGCTACTTTAGGCATGACATATCCTCCCTTCGTGTGTGTGATTAGTTAGCCTTTATTACACTCGTAACTTTTACGAATGATTTTTTTGCACCTGGTACATTACCTTTAATTAATAGCAGGTTGCGTTCAGCATCCACGCTAACAACTTCAAGGTTTTGAATTGTTACTTGTGTTCCACCCATTTGACCTGGCAGTGGACGTCCTTTGAAAACACGCATTGGGTCAACTGCTCCTAGAGAACCAGGGCTTCTGTGGTAGTGAGAACCATGGGACATCGGTCCACGTTGTTGATTGTGGCGCTTGATAGAACCTTGGAATCCTTTCCCTTTCGTTGTACCTGTTACGTCGATTTTGTCTCCTGCTTGAAAAATTTCAACGCTGATTTCTTGACCAACCTCGTGTTCGCCAAGGTTCGCGTCACGGATTTCACGAACGTAGCGCTTAGGGGCTGTGTTTGCTTTGTCAGCATGGCCTTTTTCCGCTTTGTTAGTACGTGATCCTTTTTCATCAGCAAAACCGATTTGCAGTGCTTCATAGCCATCATTTTCTAATGTTCTTTTCTGCAGAACTACGTTTGGCTCAGCTTGAATTACAGTCACAGGTACTAATTCACCAGTTTCAGAAAATAGCTGAGTCATGCCGATTTTACGACCTAAGATTCCTTTCGTCATCCGTTACACCTCCTATAGTAAAACATTTATTTATAGTTTAATTTCAATATCAACACCAGATGGTAAGTCAAGACGCATTAGTGAATCGACAGTTTGTGGTGTTGGGTTAACAATATCGATAAGACGTTTATGTGTACGCATTTCGAATTGCTCACGTGAATCCTTGTACTTGTGCACCGCACGTAGTACTGTGTAAACTGATCTTTCTGTAGGTAATGGAATCGGACCAGACACACTAGCACCTGAACGTTTCGCAGTATCTACGATTTTCTCAGCTGATTGATCTAAAATACGGTGATCATAAGCTTTCAAACGAATTCTAATCTTCTCTTTTGCCATTATTTTCCCTCCTTCTCGCCCATATTATTATAGACATTCTCCACGAAAATATCTCGACAACCCGCCATGGCAAAGGGGCCGGGTGTGCCAACAACCTTCCGCTTCATCGCCTTTGATGACCAACATTCTTATTATATAGAATTTGGGTGGTCATTGCAACCCCTTTTGTGAAAAACATTCATTGGGTCGCACATCTATGTATTATACTAACTATCACTAGTAAAATCAAGGGTGTGTGGGAATTCTCTTTATTAACATTTGGGGAGTTGATCTGATTTAAGGATTAGGGGTTTTATTTGGAGTGGGGTTTGGATGATTGGATGTTGTGTTTGGTTGATTGGGTGTTGCGTTTGGTTGTTTAGCTCTTGCATGGGGTTGATTGAACGCCGCATTTGGTTGATTCGCTACTGCGTGAGGTTGATTAGGTGCTGCGCTTGGTCGATTGAACGCCGCATGGGGTTGATTAGCTGCTGCGTTCGGTCGATTGACCGCTGCATGGGGTTGATTGAACGCTGCGTTTGGTCGATTGGATAGCTCATGGGGTTGATTAGCTGCTGCGCTTGGTCGATTGAACGCCGCATGGGGTTGATTAGCTGCTGCGTTTGGTCGATTGACCGCTGCATGGGGTTGATTAGCTGGTACGCGTGGTTGATTGACCGTCACACATGGTCGATTGGTTGCCACGTCGCTTTTGGTTATTGAATTATTACCTCCCCGCACACAAAAATACATAAAAAAAGACTGCGCACGGAGCGCAGCCTTTTCGGTATTGTTATTATTGGTTGATAGAAGATACAACACCAGATCCAACAGTACGTCCACCCTCACGGATAGAGAAACGAGTACCGTCTTCGATAGCGATTGGTGAAATCAACTCAACAGTCATTTCGATGTTATCGCCAGGCATTACCATTTCAACACCTTCTGGAAGTTGAATAACGCCAGTTACGTCAGTTGTACGGAAGTAGAACTGTGGACGATAGTTACCGAAGAATGGAGTGTGACGTCCACCTTCTTCTTTTGATAGTACGTAAACTTCAGCTTTGAAGTTAGTGTGTGGAGTGATAGAACCTGGCTTTGCAAGTACTTGTCCACGGTTGATGTCTTCACGTGCTACACCACGTAGAAGTGCACCAATGTTGTCTCCAGCTTCTGCATAGTCAAGAAGCTTACGGAACATTTCAACACCAGTTACAGTAGTTTTAGAAGCTTCTTCGTTAAGACCGATGATTTCAACTTCGTCCCCTACTTTAACTTCTCCACGCTCAACACGGCCTGTTGCTACAGTACCACGACCAGTGATAGAGAATACGTCCTCAACTGGCATCATGAATGGTTTGTCTTTGTCGCGGTCTGGAGTTGGGATGTACTCGTCAACAGCGTCCATAAGTTCAACGATTTTTGCTTCGTAGTCTGCATCGCCTTCGATAGCTTTAAGTGCAGAACCTTTGATTACTGGTACGTCATCACCAGGGAAGTCGTATTCAGTTAATAGGTCACGTACTTCCATTTCAACTAGCTCAAGAAGCTCTTCGTCGTCAACCATATCAGTTTTGTTAAGGAAAACAACGATAGAAGGTACACCTACGTTACGAGAAAGTAGGATGTGCTCACGAGTTTGTGGCATTGGACCATCTGCAGCAGATACTACTAGGATAGCTCCGTCCATTTGTGCAGCACCAGTGATCATGTTTTTAACATAGTCAGCGTGACCTGGGCAGTCAACGTGTGCATAGTGACGAGTATCAGTTTCATATTCTACGTGAGAAGTCGCGATTGTGATTCCACGCTCTTTTTCTTCTGGTGCGTTATCAATTTGGTCATATGCCATTTGAGTACCTTTACCAGATTTTTTGTGCATTACGATTGTAATAGCAGCAGTTAGAGTAGTTTTACCATGGTCAACGTGTCCGATAGTACCAACGTTTACGTGACTTTTTGAGCGATCAAACTTTTCTTTACCCATTTATAGTTCCTCCTTTAAATAAATAAAAGTATTTGTAGAATTTATGTGTAGCTAAGAAACAACGCTAGATTATTTCTTAGCCTTCACTAAAGTTATACTTTAGTTACAGGAAAAAATCAATTATTCACCTGTATTTTTCTTGATAATTTCTTCAGAGATGCTTTTCGGTACTTCTTCATAGTGATCGAAATGCATTGTGAAGACACCGCGTCCTTGCGTGTTAGAACGTAATGCAGTTGCATAACCGAACATTTCAGATAAAGGAACGAATCCTCTAACCACCTGTGCAGTTCCACGTGCTTCCATTCCTTCTACACGGCCACGTCGGCTTGTTACGTCACCCATGATATCTCCAAGGTATTCCTCAGGGATAACAATTTCTACTTTAGCGATTGGCTCAAGTAAAACTGGGTTACATTTGTTTTTCGCCGCTTTAAGTGCCATTGATCCAGCAATCTTAAACGCCATTTCGTTTGAATCCACATCATGGTAGCTTCCATCGTATAGAGATGCTTTCACATCGATTAGTGGATAGCCAGCTAATACACCATTTTCCATCGCTTCTTCAATACCTGCTTCAACAGAACCGATGTATTCACGTGGTACCACACCACCAACAATTTTGTTTTCAAATTCAAAGCCGGCGCCTTCTTCGTTTGGCTCAAATTTAACCCAAACGTGCCCGTACTGTCCACGACCACCAGACTGACGTACGAATTTACCTTCGACTTCAGCTGCTGCACGGAATGTTTCACGGTATGCCACTTGTGGCGCACCAACATTCGCTTCTACTTTGAATTCACGCTTTAGACGGTCAACAATGATATCAAGGTGAAGCTCACCCATACCTGAGATAATCGTTTGACCAGTTTCAGCGTTTGTTTCTGTTCTGAAAGTAGGATCCTCTTCAGCTAGTTTACCTAAAGCAATAGCCATTTTGTCCTGGTCGGCTTTTGTTTTAGGTTCAATAGCTACGCCAATTACCGGCTCTGGGAAGTCCATGGATTCTAGGATAACAGAATCCTTTTCATCACAAAGTGTATCACCAGTTGTTGTATCTTTAAGACCAACAGCTGCAGCAATTTCACCAGAATAAACTCTTGAAATCTCTTCACGAGAGTTGGCGTGCATCTGTAGGATACGACCGACACGTTCGCGTTTGTCTTTCACAGAGTTTTTCACATAAGAACCAGAGTCTAAAGTTCCAGAGTATACGCGGAAGAATGTTAACTTACCTACGAATGGATCTGTCATTACTTTAAATGCTAGTGCAGAGAAAGGTGCGCTATCATCTGACGGGCGAGTTACTTTCTCTTCTGTTTGAGGGATAATCCCTTCAATAGCAGCAACATCAGTTGGTGCTGGAAGATAGTCGATAACACCATCAAGCATTAATTGAACACCTTTGTTTTTGAAAGCTGATCCACAGAACACTGGGTAGAATTCTACGTCAAGTGTTCCTTGACGAATTGCGTTTTTCAATTCTTCGTTAGAGATTTCTTCTCCTTCTAAGAATTTCATCATTAGCTCTTCATCAAGCTCAGACACAGCTTCAATAAGGCTAGCACGTAGCTCTTCTGCTTTTTCTTTGTACTCGGCAGGAATCTCACGAGACTCTGCTTTTGTACCAAGATCATCAAGATAGAAGTGAGCTTCCATGTTTACAAGGTCAATGATACCTTCGAAGTCATCTTCAGCACCAATTGGTAATTGTACTGGGTGTGCATTTGCACCAAGACGATCTTTCAAAGTGCCTGTAGAATAAAGGAAGTCTGCACCGAGTTTATCCATTTTGTTAATGAATACAATTCTTGGTACGCCATACGTTGTAGCCTGACGCCAAACTGTTTCTGTTTGTGGTTCAACACCTGATTGAGCATCTAGAACCGTAACGGCACCATCAAGTACGCGTAGGGAACGCTCAACCTCTACAGTGAAGTCTACGTGTCCAGGTGTATCAATAATGTTGATACGGTGGTCTTTCCATGCAGCAGTTGTCGCAGCGGATGTAATTGTAATTCCGCGCTCTTGTTCCTGCTCCATCCAGTCCATTTGAGAAGCACCTTCATGTGTTTCACCAATCTTATGAATACGTCCTGTGTAGAAAAGAATACGCTCAGTAGTAGTGGTTTTACCTGCATCAATGTGTGCCATAATTCCAATATTACGCGTCTTTTCCAAGGAGAACTCTCTAGCCATGTATTCTTCTCCTTCCTAAAATAAGGTATAGTTTGTGTAACTTACCAACGGTAGTGAGCGAATGCTTTGTTCGCTTCCGCCATTTTGTGCATTTCTTCGCGACGTTTTACTGAAGCTCCTGTGTTGTTTGAAGCATCCAGAATTTCGTTAGCAAGACGTTCTTCCATTGTCTTTTCTCCGCGTAGGCGAGAATAGTTAACGATGTAACGTAGTCCTAGAGCCTGACGGCGTTCTGGGCGAACCTCCATCGGTACTTGGTAGTTTGATCCACCAACACGACGTGCGCGTACTTCTAGTACAGGCATTACGTTTTTCATAGCTTGTTCAAATACTTCCATAGCGTTTTGGCCGCTTCTCTCACTTACAAGTTCAAATGCATTGTAGAGAATTTTTTGTGCAATTCCGCGCTTACCATCAATCATGATCTGGTTGATTAAGCGAGTCACAAGTTTTGAATTATAAAGTGGATCTGGCAAGACATCGCGCTTAGGTACTGGTCCTTTACGTGGCATATGTCCTCCTCCTTTCCTATCTATGATCATGCGAGACGTGCGTCACGCTTATTTTTTAGGTCTTTTCGTACCGTATTTAGAACGGCCTTGGGAACGACCTTCAACTCCTGCAGTATCAAGTGCTCCACGAACAATGTGATAACGCACACCAGGTAAGTCTTTTACACGTCCACCACGAAGCAATACAACACTGTGCTCCTGTAGATTGTGTCCAATTCCTGGGATATATGCAGTTACCTCCATGTTGTTAGAAAGACGAACACGCGCATATTTACGAAGTGCAGAGTTCGGTTTCTTTGGAGTAAGTGTACCCACACGTGTACAAACCCCACGTTTTTGTGGAGAGTTTTGGTCAGTTAGTTTCTTTTGGAAACTGTTGTAGCCTTTGTTAAGTGCTGGAGAGTCAGACTTTTTAGGCTTGCTCACACGACCTTTACGTACTAGTTGGTTAATAGTTGGCATTTTGTTTTCCTCCCTTCCGGATTAATAATAGTCATAAAATAAACTGGCAACAACCTCTGTAAAGATGGTTGTTTGTAATACCACACAGCCAGGTGGTTCATCTTTTGGCAAAAAACAAAGCTTCAACGATTTTTCATTCGTTAAAACTATTATCTTCTGATCGCTACTGTTGAGGCGCCCACTTCAATACCGCAAGCTGCACCTAGCTTTTTCATTGAATCTACTCGCTGACAAGGTATTCCAAGTTCATCTGCTAAACTTGCAACCTTTTGCGTTATTTGCCTGTCAGCGTCATCAGCCACCACAACTTCACTTATTTCACCATTTTTCATGGCTTTAAGTGTTTGTTTTGTACCGATAACTATCCGTGATTTAACCTGTGCTACTTTTTCATAAGACATCTCATATCCTCCAAAGCAACAAGTGTAATCAGAAGCACCTTGAATATCTTACCATTCACATTTTTTAATGTCAATATGATTTGAAATATTTTTCGGTACTTCTAATCTTCATCCCTTGTTTTTAACCTAAAGGAGCGAGGACCAGTTGCTAGTTACTTGCAACTATCTGTTGTTCTTCTGGCCCTCGGCTTTAAGCATTGGTAAGCTTCCCCTGCTATTGTATGGTTTCTGTTTCTACTGATTCTTCTTCTGTTGTCTCTTGTTCTTCCAGCTCATCAAGAGATGCTTTCACTTTACGGTAACGTTGCATTCCTGTACCTGCTGGAACGAGCTTACCGATGATTACATTCTCTTTCAAGCCAAGAAGTTCATCACGTTTTCCTTTGATCGCTGCATCTGTAAGAACACGAGTTGTTTCCTGGAAGGACGCAGCAGACAAGAAGGAATCTGTTTCAAGAGATGCTTTTGTAATACCAAGCAATACCGGTTTCCCGATTGCTGGCTGTGCTCCCTCGTTCAGTACCGTATGGTTCGCATCGCGGAACTGGTGAATTTCTAGTAATGATCCCGGAAGTACACTTGTATCTCCTGAGTCAACTACTCGAATTTTACGAAGCATTTGGCGAACCATTACCTCGACGTGTTTATCACCAATCTCCACACCTTGCATGCGGTATACGCGTTGTACTTCGCGGAGTAGATAATCCTGCACACCTTCTACACCTTGGATGCGTAGAAGATCTTTTGGATCGACAGAACCTTCTGTAAGTTCCTGTCCAGCAATCACTGTATCTCCAACGCTGACCTTCATACGAGCGTTATAAGGTACTGCGTAAGCGCGTTGCTCTACTTCGCTCTGCACGATGATTTCTTGTTTATCTTTTACTTCTTTAATTTCTTGAACTGTACCATGAACTTCACTGATTACAGCCTGACCTTTTGGATTACGTGCTTCAAACAGCTCTTGGATACGCGGTAGACCTTGTGTAATATCGTCTCCCGCAACCCCACCTGTATGGAAGGTACGCATTGTTAGCTGTGTACCTGGCTCACCGATAGATTGTGCTGCAATAATTCCTACTGCTTCACCAACCTCCACATCGGCTCCAGTTGCAAGGTTACGACCATAACATTTTTGACATACGCCATGTTTTGTATTACATGTGAATGCTGTACGGATTGTAACTTCTTCGATACCAGCTTCAATGATTTGCTTCGCCTGGTCTTCTGAAATCAATTCGTTATGCTCTACAATAACGTCATTAGTTTCAGGGTGTTTTACAGTATGGAAAGCAGTACGTCCAATTAGACGGTCAAGTAATGGTTCAATTACTTCTGAGCCATCTGTTAAGGCAGAAACTGTTAAGCCTCTATCTGTACCACAATCATCTTCACGGACAATAACATCTTGGGCTACATCAACGAGACGACGGGTCAAGTAACCTGAGTCCGCTGTTTTCAGAGCCGTATCGGCAAGACCTTTACGTGCACCGTGAGTTGAAATAAAGTACTCAAGAACCGTAAGTCCTTCACGGAAACTTGATTTAATCGGTAATTCAATGATCTTACCAGCCGGGTTGGCCATTAGACCACGCATACCAGCAAGCTGCGTGAAGTTAGATGCGTTACCCCTTGCTCCTGAATCACTCATCATGAAGATAGGGTTACGATTGCTTAGTGAGCTCATCAGTTTTTCCTGGATATTATCCTTCGCCTGAGACCAGACAGCAATAACTCTGTCGTAGCGTTCTTCCTCTGTAATTAAACCACGACGGAATTGTTTTAGGACATTATCCACTTTCTTCTGAGCTTCTTCAAGAATCGTTTGCTTCTCTGCTAATACCACGATGTCAGAAATACCAACCGTCATACCTGCTTTTGTAGAATAGCTGAATCCTAGATCCTTCATTCTATCAAGCATTTTAGACGTTTCACTGATCTTAAATCGTTTAAAGACTTCCGCGATGATATCACCAAGGAATCCTTTTTTAAACGGCTTAATAATCTCACGTGATTTAATTTCTTCCTTGATATTTGTGCCACTAGCCACAAAGTATTTCTCAGGTGTTTTAACCTCTAAGTTGCTTTGTGTTGGCTCATTAATATAAGGGAACGAGTCAGGAAGGATATTATTAAAAATTAACTTCCCTACCGTTGTGATAAGCAACTGATTGTGTTGCTCAGCTGTAAATGTTTTATTATTCAAGCTTGATGCATGAACGGCAATCCGTGTATGCAGATGTACGTAACCATTTTGATAAGAAAGAACTGCTTCATCAAGATCTTTAAAGACAGCACCTTCTCCAACAGCATCCTCGCGTTCCAGTGTTAGGTAATAGTTTCCTAATACCATATCCTGTGAAGGTGTAACAACTGGTTTTCCATCTTTCGGATTTAGAATGTTTTGTGCTGCAAGCATTAGAATACGGGCTTCTGCTTGTGCTTCAGCAGATAGCGGTACGTGAACAGCCATTTGGTCCCCGTCAAAGTCGGCGTTATATGCTGTACATACGAGCGGGTGTAGACGAATTGCACGTCCCTCTACCAATGTCGGCTCAAACGCCTGAATTCCTAATCTGTGAAGGGTTGGTGCACGGTTAAGCAATACCGGATGCTCCTTGATTACTTCTTCCAATACGTCCCAAACCTCTGGATGGACACGCTCAATTTTCCGCTTAGCAGATTTGATATTGTGCGCTAACCCTTTTTCCACAAGCTCTTTCATGATAAATGGTTTGAAAAGCTCTAGTGCCATTTCCTTTGGCAGACCACACTGGTACATTTTAAGATGTGGACCTACGACGATAACGGAACGACCAGAGTAATCCACACGTTTACCAAGTAAGTTTTGACGGAAACGACCTTGCTTCCCTTTAAGCATGTGTGAAAGGGATTTAAGTGGTCTATTACCAGGACCCGTTACCGGACGTCCACGACGACCATTATCAATTAATGCGTCAACTGCTTCTTGAAGCATACGCTTTTCGTTTTGCACGATAATACTCGGTGCACCAAGATCCAATAGACGTTTAAGTCTGTTGTTACGGTTGATTACACGGCGATATAGATCGTTTAAATCAGAAGTCGCAAAACGACCACCGTCAAGCTGTACCATTGGACGGATTTCTGGTGGAATGACTGGTAGTACATCCAATACCATCCAAGAAGTATCATTTCCAGAATTACGGAACGATTCTAGTACTTCAAGACGTTTAATTGCACGTGTTCTTCTTTGACCTTGAGCTGTTTTTAATTCTTCTTTCATTGCGTCCACTTCTTTTTCCAGGTCGATGTCCTGAAGAAGCTTACGGATCGCTTCAGCTCCCATTTGAGCTTTGAAAGATTTGCCGTACTTGTCATAATAAGCGCGGTATTCTTTTTCTGACAGTAATTGCTTTTTCTCTAATGGTGTATTACCTGTCTCTGTAACAATATACGCAGCAAAGTAGATTACTTCTTCCAATGCCCGTGGTGACATATCAAGCACAAGGCCCATACGGCTTGGAATTCCTTTGAAATACCAAATGTGTGAAACTGGTGCTGCTAATTCAATATGTCCCATGCGCTCACGGCGTACTTTTGCTTTTGTTACTTCCACACCACATCGGTCACAGACAACGCCTTTGTAACGAACCCGTTTGTATTTACCACAATGACATTCCCAGTCCTTCTGTGGTCCGAAAATACGTTCACAAAACAGGCCATCTTTCTCTGGCTTTAATGTCCGATAGTTAATTGTTTCGGGCTTTTTAACCTCACCGTATGACCATGAACGGATCTTTTCTGGTGAAGCCAACCCAATTTTCATATACTCAAAATTATTTACATCTAGCAAGGGGCCTACCTCCCTTTTAGTGTCCAAAAATTTACCACAAGCTTATTTATGCGTTATATATTAGTAAACTAGGCTTACCGCCAAGTCTTTATGGCGGAAGCCTTAGTTGCACTTATGCAGCAGGGAAGTTTTAAACTTTCCTACCTGCGAATAAAAGCGGGGAGGTTCCTATAACGCTATAGGAACCTATTAACCAGCTTTTAACTAATTACCTTCTACTTCTAAATTCAGTTTACTTGCTTGTTGTGTGTCCTCTTCTTCCAACTCACGCATATCAATCTCTTCTTCATCACTGGAAAGCATTTTTACATCCATTCCAAGACTTTGAAGTTCTTTGATTAGTACTTTGAAAGATTCAGGTACGCCTGGTTCAGGAACATTGTCACCTTTTACAATGGATTCATATGTTTTCACACGTCCAACAATATCATCGGATTTAACCGTTAATATTTCTTGTAGTGTATATGCAGCTCCATATGCTTCAAGTGCCCAAACCTCCATCTCACCGAAACGCTGTCCACCGAATTGTGCTTTACCACCAAGCGGCTGTTGCGTAACAAGTGAATATGGTCCTGTTGAACGGGCGTGCAATTTATCATCAACCATGTGGGCAAGTTTAATCATGTACATGACTCCAACTGACACACGGTTATCAAACGGTTCTCCGCTTCTACCATCATAAAGGATGGTTTTCGCGTCACGAGGCATTCCCGCTTCTTCAAGTGTTTCCCATACATCTTCTTCTGTAGCTCCATCAAATACTGGTGAAGCAACATGCAGTCCAAGCTGTCTTGCAGCCATTCCAAGATGTAACTCAAACACCTGTCCAATGTTCATACGCGATGGAACCCCTAGAGGGTTAAGCATAATATCAATTGGCGTGCCATCAGGCAAGAACGGCATATCTTCCTCAGGTAATATTTTGGAAATTACACCTTTGTTACCGTGACGTCCGGCCATTTTATCGCCCTCATGAATTTTACGTTTCTGAACGATGTAAGCACGAACTAGTTGGTTTACTCCTGGTGGTAATTCGTCCCCGTCTTCACGGTTAAAGATCTTAACATCATGGACAATTCCGCCAGCACCATGTGGTACACGTAAGGAAGTATCCCTTACCTCACGAGCTTTTTCACCGAAAATTGCATGAAGCAGACGTTCTTCGGCAGATAGCTCTGTTACCCCTTTTGGAGTTACTTTTCCTACAAGAATATCGCCATCAGTTACTTCAGCACCGATCCGAATAATACCATGTTCATTCAGGTTTTTCAGTGCGTCTTCTCCGACGTTCGGGATATCTCTTGTAATTTCTTCAGGTCCAAGCTTTGTATCACGAGCTTCAGACTCATATTCTTCGATGTGAATAGACGTATACACATCGTCTTTTACAAGTCTTTCACTCATAATGATCGCATCTTCATAGTTGTAGCCTTCCCATGTCATGAAGCCTACAAGAACGTTACGCCCTAGCGCAAGCTCCCCGTCTTCCATGGAAGGACCATCCGCTAAAATTTCACCTTTTGTTACACGGTTGCCTTCACTCACGATCGGGCGCTGGTTGTAACAAGTTCCTTGGTTGGAACGGATGAATTTTTGTAGCTTATAGCGATCTAAATCACCTTGCACTTCTTTGCCGTCCACTTCGGAAATGCGGCGAACGTGAATTTCTTTTGCTTCCACACGTTCTACGATTCCTTCATGGCGACAAATGATAGCAGCACCGGAGTCTTTACCATTCACATATTCCATTCCAGTACCAACAATAGGTGCTTCAGGGTTCATTAACGGAACAGCCTGACGTTGCATGTTCGCTCCCATTAGAGCACGGTTGGAGTCATCATTCTCTAAGAATGGAATACAAGCTGTCGCAGCCGATACTACCTGTTTTGGTGATACGTCCATGTAATCAATTTGGTCACGAGGAACGATTGTGTTCTCCCCGCGGAAACGCGCGATTACTTCTTCATCCACAAAGTTACCTTCATCGCCTAACTTCGCATTAGCCTGTGCAACCACATAGTTATCCTCTTCATCAGCTGTCAGATAATCAATTTGTGCGGTAACTCTTCCTGTTTCAGGGTCTACGCGACGATAAGGTGTTTCGATAAATCCGAACTTATTCACCTTTGCGAAACTTGAGAGAGAGTTAATCAAACCGATGTTTGGTCCCTCTGGCGTTTCAATCGGACACATACGGCCATAGTGAGAGTAGTGAACGTCACGTACTTCAAACCCAGCACGTTCACGTGTCAAACCACCTGGTCCAAGTGCAGAAAGACGACGCTTATGCGTTAACTCTGCAAGTGGATTGGTTTGGTCCATGAATTGTGAAAGCTGTGAACTACCAAAGAATTCTTTGATCGAAGCAATTACTGGACGAATGTTGATTAATTGCTGTGGTGTAATGCTTGAAGTGTCTTGAATAGACATTCTCTCACGTACCACACGTTCCATTCGTGATAGACCAATACGGAATTGGTTCTGCAGCAACTCTCCAACAGAACGCAAACGACGGTTCCCAAGATGGTCAATATCGTCTGTGTCTCCTACCTGGTGTAACAGGTTAAAGAAATAGCTGATCGCTGATAGAATATCGGCAGGCGTAATATTTTTCACGCTTGTATCGACATCGGCATTACCAATTACGTTTAGTTCTCTTTCACCACTCGGGTCTGTCGGATCCACAATTTTGATAGATTGTAATGTTACTTCTTCTTCAAGCACTCCATCTTGTGGTTGAAATTCGATTTCGCCAAGCTTTTCTTCCGCTTTGTCTAAATAAGGAATTAGTTTATTTAGCACTTTACGTTCAAGCTTTTCGCCCTTCTCTGCAAGAACTTCTCCAGTTTCCGGGTCTACAACCGTCTCAGCCAGCACTTGGTTAAACAGTCGGTTTTTTATGTGTAATTTTTTATTCATTTTATAGCGTCCAACATGCGCTAAGTCATATCTTTTCGGATCAAAGAATCGTGAAACTAAAAGACTCTTCGCATTATCGACTGTTGGTGGCTCACCAGGACGAAGTCGCTCATAAATTTCCAGTAGCGCTTTTTCCGTTGTTTCGGTATTATCTTTTTCAAGTGTGTTTTTCAAATACTCATTATCACCAAGAAGGTCGATAATCTCCTGATCTGTACCAAATCCAAGGGCACGAAGAAGCACTGTGATCGGCAACTTACGTGTACGGTCGATACGAACATAGGCAACGTCCTTGGCATCTGTTTCAAATTCAAGCCAAGCTCCCCTATTGGGAATAACCGTAGCAGCTACGCCCCTCTTACCGTTTTTGTCTATCTTTTCGTTGTAGTAGACACTTGGTGAACGTACGAGCTGGGAAACAATTACCCGTTCCGCACCATTAATCACGAAAGTACCTGTATCAGTCATTAATGGGAAGTCACCCATAAATACTTCCTGCTCTTTTACTTCACCGGTCTCATTATTAATCAAACGGACCTTCACGCGAAGCGGAGCATTGTACGTAACGTCTCTTTCCTTTGATTCATCAACAGGATATTTCGGTTCACCGAGACTGTAATCTACAAACTCTAGCGATAAATTACCTGTAAAATCTTCAATAGGAGAGATGTCTCTAAACATTTCCCGCAAACCTTCTTCTAAGAACCACTCATAAGAAGCGGTTTGAATCTCAATCAGGTTTGGCAACTCTAATACTTCACTAATACGCGCATAGCTCCTGCGTTGGCGGTGCCGTCCATACTGAACTAGTTGACCTGTCAACTGCTTCACCCCTTAAATCATGCATTCATTGTAGATTTCTCTACGCAGAATGGGTTATTATATTTAGGAAAACATACTAAAATAGCCTGTTTTCCGGTTCTAGCAAACAAACATCAATGTTACTGTTCAGCAAACATACTGAACAAACTTGTAATCCGGAGTTACTACAAGCATTATATAATGTGAAAAAATGCTAGAGAAACGTAAAATAAAAAATAGAAAAAAGGCTTTTTTGAGAAAAACCGTTTCTTATTTTATCCGATTTTACAAGTGTCCCCGATCACCTGTAAATTATACGTTTCAGTTTTTATGAAAATACTTCTTGACAGAAGAACCCCCATGTTAGCATTTTCCTATCTTAACATAACAAAATAGAGCGGTCAAACATTTAGAGCCCTTAAAATAAAGTAGCCTTTATCTTTCGCTACGACCTCTACTTCATGAAACAATGTTTCTAACTTATTTATTGCTGATGGCGCGCCTTGTTTTTTTTGGATCACAATCCAAAGCTCTCCACCTTTAGATAAAGCAGATTGCGCATCCTCAAATAACTGGTGAACAATCTTTTTCCCTGCCCTTATCGGAGGGTTTGTTAGGATGGCAGCAAAATCATTTTTTGTCACCTGTGAAAATAGGTCACTTTGAAAAACGGTTGTATTAGATAATCGGTTTGACTTGGTATTCTTCTCAGCAAGCTCCACCGCACGCTCGTTTACATCTGCCATATAAACATTGCGGTCTGGAAATTGATCTGCCAGCGCAATACCAATCGGACCGTAGCCACATCCCATATCAAGAAAGTCTCCATCTATTTTCGGTTCAACGAATTGTTCGATAAGTAATCGAGACCCAAAATCAATGTCATCCTTCGAAAAAACACCGCCATCGCTTGTAAAGGTGTAGGATTTCCCGCGTAATGTGTAATTCCATGTCTTTGGTGAACGTTTAGAATGAGGTTGTTGTGAAAAGTAATGCTCAGACATTTGGCACCTACTTTTTAATAGATTTGCGAAGATACGATTAGCCGGGCTGCCATCGTTAAAGGTTTATACATAGAGAGCCCGCCGCATGAAATACGACGAGCTCCCAATATGGAAATTACTTAACTTCTACAGTTGCGCCAGCTTCTTCTAGCTTAGCTTTAACTTCTTCAGCTTCTTCTTTAGAAACGGCTTCTTTAACAGCTTTTGGTGCGTTATCAACTAAGTCTTTTGCGTCTTTAAGACCAAGACCAGTGATTTCACGTACAGCTTTAACAACTTTAATTTTTGATGCTCCAGCACTTTCAAGTACTGCATCAAATTCAGTTTTCTCTTCAGCAGCTTCTCCAGCTCCTGCGCCACCAGCTACTGCAACTGGTGCTGCAGCTGTTACACCAAATTCTTCTTCAATTGCTTTAACTAGGTCGTTAAGATCTAGAACTGACATTTCTTTAATCGCATCAATGATTTGTTCTTTTGTCATGATTAAATTGCCTCCTAATTTAATTGTTTTTAATTTATCACGCTAGGCACAAATTAAGCGCCTTGTTCTTCTTTTTGCTCCGCAATTGCTTTTGTAGCATAAGCGAAGTTTCGTACTGGTGCTTGAAGCACGCTAAGCAGCATAGAAACCATGCCTTCGTAATTCGGAAGATCTGCAAGCTCTTTGATTTGATCAAGCGTTGCAACTTTCCCTTCAATTACTCCACCTTTAATTTCCAACGCTTCGTTCTTTTTCGCGAAATCGTTAAGAATTCTTGCTGGTGCTACTACGTCATCATTACTGAAAGCTAGTGCAGTTGGTCCAACCAACGTTTCGCTTAGTTCAGTTAACTCAGCAGCTTCAACAGCACGGCGAGCCATTGTGTTTTTGTATACTTTGAAATCAATTCCAGCTTCACGTAGTTGTTTACGTAATTCTGTCACTTCCGCCACATCAAGACCACGGTAGTCAACAACTACTGAAGTTTGGCTTGTACGGAATTTTTCAGCGATTTCTTCTACAAGCTGTTTCTTTTGCTCAATAATACCGGACATTCTTCCACCTCCTGTTTGACAATTATCATACCGTATCGTAACCGAAATCTGCCCAGAGCCATTAAGAACATCTCATGCTCTATATCAAAAGAAGCTCCCGCGCAGACACGGGAGCTTACTATAACATACGACAATCATTACGGATTCATCGATCTGTTTTATAAACACCTCGGCAGGATATTAAGCGGAGAATCCGCACCTACTGTCTACGGTACAACGTATTTTTTTTATTCAACGCCTATTAGTATACCTCGAATTTCTCCAAGAGTCAACTACTAATTAACCGCGAGTATAAGCTGATGCGTCTACTTTTACGCCAGGACCCATTGTTGAAGCAATTGAAGCATTCTTCATATAAGTTCCTTTTGCCGCTTGTGGTTTAACTTTTACAAGCTGTTCAGTAAGAGCCGCAAAGTTCTCGATTAATTTCTCATTGTCAAAAGAAATTTTTCCGATTGGTACATGAATGTTGGATTGCTTATCAACGCGGTATTCTACTTTACCTGCTTTGATATCTTTCACTGCTTTCTCAACTTCAAATGTTACTGTACCAGTTTTCGGGTTTGGCATTAGACCTTTGGGTCCTAATACACGACCTAGTTTACCAACTTCAGCCATCATATCTGGAGTAGCAACGATTACGTCAAATTCAAACCAACCTTGGTTAATTTGGTTGATGTAATCAGCATCTCCAACATAGTCAGCTCCTGCTGCTTCTGCCTCTTTTGCTTTATCGCCTTTGGCAAAAACCAAGACGCGTTGTGTTTTACCAGTACCGTGTGGTAGAACCATTGCTCCACGGATTTGCTGGTCTGCTTTCTTAGGATCTACTCCCAAACGGAAAGCTGCTTCTACTGTTTCATCGAAGTTAGCTCTTGCTGCTTCTTTTACTAGAGAAACTGCTTCAGCTATCTCATATGATTTTGAACGATCAACAAGCTTTAGTGCTTCTTGATGCTTTTTACCTTTTTTAGCCATTTTATTTCCTCCTCTATTGTGGTTATAACGGTAATACCTCCCACTTACAGAAGCCAACTAGCTTCCATAAAGCTGTGACAACATCCCTAGAGGGTGTCACATTCACGAAAAAGGTTGCGAGTATGGCATACTATTCGCAACCTGTACCGTATTGTGCTTAACGAGAACAATTAGTCCTCGATGGTGATTCCCATGCTGCGCGCAGTTCCTTCAACCATGCGCATCGCTGCATCTACATCAGCAGCATTTAAATCAGGCATTTTTGTTTCTGCGATTTCTTTTACTTGATCGCGTTTAACAGAAGCGACCTTATTACGGTTCGGCTCACCTGAAGCAGTTTCAATACCTGCTGCTTTTTTCAACAGTACTGCTGCCGGTGGAGTTTTCGTAATAAATGTAAATGAACGGTCTTCAAAAACCGTGATTTCAACAGGAATAATCATACCCGCTTGATCTTGAGTACGTGCGTTGAATTCTTTACAGAATCCCATGATATTCACACCTGCTTGACCTAGTGCTGGTCCTACTGGTGGTGCCGGATTCGCTTTTCCAGCTGGAATTTGTAGCTTTACTAATTTAATTACTTTTTTAGCCACGAGACACACCTCCTTAAAGTCCGTGATGTGGTAATAGGGGATTTTCCCCTCCCACTCCTATTTTCCATCGCGCTCGCGTTAGAGTGCATGAATAACAAAAGAATTTTAGCATGAATTTAAAAATAATGCAAGGTTTTGTCCGATTATTTCTTTCAGACAACCTTTAGGATAGCTTTTCAATCTGTGAAAAGTCTAATTCTACCGGTGTTTCCCTACCGAACATATTTACATGAACCTTGACCTTTTGTTTATCAATGTCAATATGCTCAATAGAACCTGTGAAGTCTGTAAATGGACCGTCTGTTACGCGGACATTTTCCTTCAATTCGAAGTCTATCTGAACAACAGACTCTTCGACACCCATGCGTTTTAAAACCGTCTCTACTTCTTCCGGTAAAAGAGGGGTCGGTTTTGTTCCTCCACCACTCGATCCGATAAAGCCCGTAACGCCTGGAGTGTTTCGCACAACATACCAGGAATCATCGGTCATAACCATCTCTGTCAACACATAACCTGGGAAGAATTTTTTCTTCAATACCTTCTTTTTCCCATTTTTAATTTCTGTTTCTTCGTCTTCTGGGACGATGACACGGAAAATCTTGTCTTCCATTCCCATTGATTCAACGCGTTTCTCTAAGTTCATTTTTACCTTGTTTTCATAACCAGAGTACGTATGGACCACATACCAATTTTTCTCCATTTAATCAGGACAATATTGCTTGTCCTTCCCTCCCTTTATTTAATAATGAGATCAGATTTATGTGTGTGTGCATAATCTAAGCACCAGAATTTATTTTTTTACAATTTAAAAAACCCGTTAAGACGGGTTTCTCGAAATGTACTATTAATTTCCATTATAGCATAATTACACTGCAATTATTCAACAAATATTATAGCAGATTTAAAATTTGAGTTATTCCAAGGTCAATCAAGAAGAAAAACAACGCCACAAATACTACTGTGGATATAACTGTTATCGTATAACTAGTCAGTTCCTTACCTTTTGGCCAGCTGACTTTCTTCATCTCTCTTGAAACATTTCGCAAGAACTTAAACATGTTCGTACCCCCATCGTTTACCGGAATCTCCAATATGCTGATAAACATTTAGTTATTTTGTTTCTCGGTGCAACGTATGCTTACCACATGTTTTGCAGTATTTTCGCACTTCCAAGCGCTCTGCCTGGGTGGATATGTTTTTATTCGTTGAATAATTTCTGCTTGAACAAATTGCACACGCCAGTGTTATTTTTCTACTCATTGCTTCACCCCGTATATGGGTTGTCCCGTCACAAAGCGCCTTCTATTTCAGGCGCTAAATATATCTATAATGTAGCATGGTTGCAACGTCGTGTCAACGCGACTTAGTAGGAAATATCGTTTGCCTCTAATAGCTGCTCCAATTTTTTCTTCACTCGTTGGAGTGCATTATCAATAGATTTCACATGGCGTTTTAGATTAACCGAAATCTCTTGATAGGTACAGCCATCCAGGTACAGATGCAACACTTTCTTTTCTAACTCGCTCAATAATTCGGACAATTTAAGTTCCATATCGCCAAACTTTTCTCTATGCAAAAGCATTTCCTGTGGGTCAATCGCTTCAGAGCCGGCAATGACGTCAAGCAGTGTTCGTTCAGACTCCTCATCGTACATCGGCTTGTCCAATGACACATAGGAATTGAGCGGGATATGCTTTTGCCTTGTTGCTGTTTTGATAGCCGTAATAATTTGCCTTGTGACACATAATTCGGCAAAGGCTTTAAAAGAGGAGAGCTTGTCCTCGTCAAAGTCACGAATCGCTTTGTAAAGGCCAATCATTCCTTCCTGAATAATATCCTCTTTATCTGCACCAATAAGAAAATAAGTGCGGGCTTTCGCTCTTACGAAATTACGGTATTTTTGGATTAGGAAATCAAGCGCATGGCTATCCCCTTCATGCACTAATTGCAGTATCTCATCGTCATCAAGCGTTTGCAAGTTCACTGAATCTGTCTTTAATGGCTTGACATTCACCAAGTTTGACCTCCTGACTACAACGCAGTCACTATAACGAGAGCGGTCTTAAAATAAATCACATGCTTATCTAAGACAATTAAGCTTACCATTGCTGGATTCCCTAACCGCGCCATGTCCGTTATGATTAAGAACATTATACAGGAAGCGTTTTACCCTAGTCAATACACCGTAGGAAAGATTTAACAGTGATTTAAAAAACATATAGCTGCTTTACTAGTATTTGAATGCTGGGAGCGGGGGCTTTGTCTGCATCAGGTGGGGGTACGATTACTAAGAATAACGGTAACCCAAACGGTCCCCCAACTCTCGTGATTAGAGCCCGCCTCTTCGCCACCTTTCAAATTTTTCCTGGATTTCTTTATCAAGCACGATCTTTGTCTTCGATTGAGCTTTTTTATGCTGTTCAATCGTGGCCTCAATGTCCCGTTCAATATTCCTTAATTCAATTTGCAGCTCTCTAGCAGATTTCCTCAGTGCACCTTGGCCAAAAATAGTGCGCTGTTCGGCATAATCGGATGTTGCAACATAAACCTGTGTTCGCACATTTTTTAGTGTTCTAACCAGCTTTTCAATACACTCATCTGCAGTTTCTTTTTCTTTTGTAAAGATAATTTCTACTTTAAACGTTTTTGTTTTACTTGTGATCCCTCTGACATAATACGCATCGAATACTACAATTACCCGGTGTCCTGAATAAGCCTGGTACTCTGCCATTAGCTCGATGAGCCGATCACGAGCTTGTCCAATATCCTTTTCCTTTAACTGCTTTAGTTCCTCCCAGTCGCCAATGATGTTATAGCCATCTACTACAAGAACAATCACTCCTAACCACCAGCCGGATGCCTTTTACGGAATACCTCATATAGTAACAGCCCACATGCTACAGAAGCATTTAAAGATGTCACATTTCCAACCATTGGCAGGCTGACAGTCCAATCACATTTTTTTCGAACCAAGCGACTTATCCCTTTTCCTTCATTTCCGATCACTAAAGCGATTGGCAAAGCTCCGTCTAATTGGCGATAATCCTCTGTTGCCTCAGCTTCTGTCCCAACGACCCATACATTTCGCTCTTTAAGTTCCTCTATCGTGTTTGCAATATTGGTAACACGCGCTACAGGTATATGCTCCATTGCGCCAGCTGCTGTTTTCGCAACAGTTGCTGTCAGTCCTACTGATCTACGTTTAGGAATAATAACACCGTGGACTCCCACCGCATCTGCTGTCCGCAAAATGGACCCAAGATTATGAGGATCTTCTAGTTCATCTAATATGATAAAAAAGGGCGCCTCCTGCTTTTCTTCCGCTTTATTAAACAAATCCTCTAGTGAGGCGTATTGATAAGAAGCAACATAAGCAATGACACCTTGATGGTTCTCCTTTGAAAGCTGATCCAATTTATTTCTTGGAACTTTTTGGACGACTGTTCCCGCTTCTTTTGCTGCCTGATGAAGTTTTCCTAACATATTGCTATTCAATTGCTCTGAAACCATTACTTTATTAACCGATCTGCCTGACTTTAGTGCTTCCATAACCGGGTTCTTGCCAATAATCATTTCTTGATCCATGTTACTCCATCCTCCCTTCTGTCCATTCCACCGCTTCCTGCAACAGCTGCTGCAATCTTACTTCGTTTTTCATTAAATAATGGTAGCCAATTAACGCTTCAAAAGCTGTGCTATAACGATAGGTTTGTACACTAATGTTTTTAGGGATTGTGCCCGACTTAGCGTTTCGCCCGCGGGTCACAACCTTTTCCTCTTCTTCTGTTAAATGCTTTGTTTCAAGCCAGTGCAAAATAATGGTTGCCTGCGCTTTTCCCGATACAAACTTTATGGCCCGCTGATGAAGCTGGTTTGGTTTCACCTGGCCAGAATCCAGGAGATGCTCGCGTACATACACTTCATAAATCGCATCTCCCATATAGGCAAGAGCCAAGCTTTTCATTTGCTTTACATTCCGCTCCATGGTTAACCTCGCTTCCAGCGTACTCCTTGTGGTGTATCCTCAAGGATGATTCCCTGTTCTTTTAAACTGTCTCTAATTTCATCTGCTCTTGCAAAATCGCGGTTTTTCCGCGCTTCATTACGTTCTTGGATAAGCGACTCGATGTCCTCATCCAACAGGCTCGCTTCTTCTTTTAATTCGATGCCAAGTACTTTAAGCATGGAAGCAATTGCCCCTTGGAATGCTTCAATCACATCCGTGCTTGTTTGTTTCGATTCTAAATACACATTGGCATCCTTTGCTAGATCAAATAAAACAGAAATGGCATTTGCCGTATTGAAGTCATCCTCCATTTCCGCCTCGAAATTGCCTTTATGTTCCTCTACTTTACGGAGCCATTCAAGGTTCTTTTCTAAATTCATGCTAGAGGCTTTTCGATGTTCAAGATTAAAATAAGAGGTTTTAATTCGATCCAAGCTACTTTTGGCACTTTCCAAAAGCTGTTCCGTAAAGTTAATCGGATTACGATAGTGCACACTTAGCATAAAGAAGCGCAGCACCTGTGGATCATGGTGATTAATCAAATCTCTTGTTAACACAAAATTCCCAAGCGATTTCGACATTTTTTCGTTATCAATATTAATATACCCGTTGTGCATCCAATATCTTGCAAAGGATTTACCTGTCATCGCCTCAGATTGAGCTATTTCGTTTTCGTGGTGTGGAAAAGCAAGGTCTTGCCCACCCGCGTGAATATCGATGGTGTCCCCAAGGTATTTCTTGGCCATTGCCGAGCATTCAATATGCCAACCAGGTCGGCCGCTCCCCCATGGCGTCTCCCAAGCAATCTCCCCATCTTTCGCATTTTTCCAAAGTGCGAAGTCCAGTGGATCCTCTTTCTTTTCTCCAACTTGAATTCTTGCACCTGAACGTAGCTCATCAACCGACTGATGGGACAGTTTTCCGTAGCCTTCAAAAGCACGAGGCTTGAAATACACATCGCCATCTACCGTATACGCATAGCCTTTATCGATAAGGACTTGAATAAAGGAAATAATGTCCTCCATTGTATCCATTACCCGCGGGTTATGCGTGGCTTTCTTAACTCCCAGCGCGCCAACATCCTCGAGGTATGCATCAATAAAGCGGTTCGCAATGGATGGAACCTCTTCTCCAAGCTCTTTAGCCGTTTTAATAATTTTATCATCCACATCTGTAAAGTTAAGCATATAGTCTACATGAAAGCCTTTGTATTCAAAAAATCTTCTTACTGTATCAAATACAATTGCGGGACGAGCATTCCCAATATGAATATAATTATAAACAGTCGGGCCACACACATACATGCTGACCTTTCCTTCTTCTAAAGGTTTAAATTCTTCTTTTTGCCGTGTAAGTGTATTATAAATTTTTATTGGCATTGCTATTCCCTTCCTTCAATTGAGCTAATTCCATATTTAATTCATCGATTTCCCTTTGAAGTTGCTGACAACGGTCGTGCACCGGGTCTGGTAAGTTGTTGTGATCCAGATCTCTTCTCACTTTTTCTCCATTTCGCTTTACCACTTTTCCCGGAATCCCAACAACGGTTGCATGGTCCGGGACATCCTCAAGCACCACAGATCCAGCCCCTACTTTTGCACCTTCACCAATCGTAATCGAGCCAAGCACCTTGGCCCCTGTAGCGATAAGAGCTTTGTCTTTTAAGGTTGGATGCCTTTTCCCTTTTTCCTTGCCAGTACCTCCAAGTGTTACACCTTGAAAAATGGTTACATCATTTCCTATTTCACAAGTCTCTCCAATGACCACTCCCATGCCATGATCAATAAACAAACGTCTCCCAATCTTAGCCGCTGGATGAATCTCAATTCCAGTTAAAAAGCGGGCTAACTGCGAAATGGCCCTTGCAAGAAAGTAAAGCTTTCGCCTATAAAACGCATTTGCGATACGGTGTGACCAAACAGCGTGTAGTCCTGAATACGTTAAAAACACCTCGATATAGGTACGGGCTGCCGGATCTTGTTCGAACACAACATCCATATCTTCTTTCATTCGCTTAAAGATCCCCAAATTACCGACCCTCCTTTTCTTTAATCATGCAAGCAACAAAGGACATTAAAAAAGCGCCTCTGTGCATGTATACACAGAGACGCTTTAGCGCGGTCCCACTCTGTTTAGAGGAATACTCCTCCCAACTCCATCTCTCGTAACGGGAGAGTACCGCCGTTATGTACTTACCTTCCATAACGGACTCCGAGGAGCACTTCAAAAACAATGCTTAAAACCGCTCACAGCCAAGGCAGTTCTCTCTGAATAAGCAGCTTGCTTTTTACTTTCCCTCTTCAACGTTCCTATATAGCGAATACTCGTGGAGGAGTTTGGATGGTATAGAAGCGACCTCGGATTCATTTGCCCTATTATCGCCAACCATTCCATTCCTCGCAACAAGCATTTTGAAATCAAGTTTATATTCCATACTATATTATATTTATCTAAGTATGTGAATTATTACGCTCCTAATTGTTTCAGAACCTGATCCAATCTTTGTAGGATAACCTCTTTACCAAGCAACTCAATAGCCATTGGAAGCTCTGGACCATGTGTTTGACCAGTTGTAGCAACGCGGATTGGCATAAACAGCTTTTTACCACGATGGCCTGTTTCCTTTTGTGTCGCTTTAATCTGTGCCTTAATTTCATCTTTCGCGAAAACATCAAGATGGATTAACTTGTCGGCGAACACTTGTAATACTTCTGGCACTTGTTCCTCCTGAAGTACATCCATAGCACCTTCATCATAGCTTAAGGACTCATTAAAGAACAGTTCTGTCAGCTCAACAATTTCAGCACCATAGCGTAATTGTTCACTGTATAGGGAAATAACAGATTCCGCCCATTCTCTAGTTTGCTGGTCCATATCCTCTGGAAGTTTACCAGCTTTAATTAATTGTGGCATAGCAAGGTCAACCACCTTGTCTAATTCCAATGCTTTAATATATTCGTTGTTCATCCATTTCAGTTTATGACGATCAAAGATAGCAGCAGAGGTAGATAGACGCTCTGGATCAAAAATCTCAATTAATGTTTGCTTATCAAAAATTTCTTCCTCACCAACCGGTGACCAGCCAAGCAATGTAATGAAATTGAACAATGCTTCTGGTAAATAGCCAAGGTTTCTATATTGCTCAATGAACTGCAGGATATGCTCATCTCGCTTGCTAAGCTTTTTCCGCTCTTCATTCAAGATAAGTGTCATATGACCAAAGGTTGGCGGCTCCCAACCAAATGCATCATATACCATCATTTGCTTCGGCGTGTTAGAAATATGCTCTTCCCCGCGTAATACATGAGAAATTTCCATTAAATGATCATCAATCGCAACCGCAAAGTTATACGTTGGGATACCATTTTTCTTCACAATAACCCAGTCACCAAAGTCTTCTGATTCGAATGTGATGTTGCTCCGTACTAGATCGTTAAACGTATACGTTTTTCCGACTGGTACGCGCATACGAATACTAGGCTTGCGGCCTTCGTTCTCAAACTGCTCTATTTGCTCTTGTGTCAGGTTGCTATGTTTTCCGGCATATTTGGGAACTTGTCCATTTGCTCGTTGCGCTTCCCGCTCTGCCTCAAGCTCTTCCTCTGTCATATAACATTTGTAGGCAAGATCTCTTTCCAGCAGCTCATCCACATATTTATTATAAAGATCAAGTCGCTCCATTTGTCGGTAGGGACCATAATTACCCCCGACGTCTGCTCCTTCATCCCATTCAATTCCAAGCCATTTTAGAAACTCCAGCTGACTTTCTTCGCCGCCTTCCACGTTTCGTTTATCATCTGTATCTTCAATTCTAATAATAAATTTACCATCAAAATGTTTCGCGTATAAGTAGTTAAATAAAGCGGTACGCGCATTTCCTATATGCAAATGGCCTGTTGGGCTTGGTGCATACCGAACACGAACTTGATTTGTCATCATAAATGCCCCCTTAGTCTTTCCTTTTTGATTGTGTATGTTATCGTATTTTGAACAAAAGCGCAAGCGCCCATTTTAAGGAACGCCGACTAAGTTCGCCTCGTCCTGAGGCAACGTCGGCATGACCCGGATCCTCCGGGCCCACGTAGCGAGTGGAAGAATCAACTGAGATAATGTTTCATGCCCCTGCATCAGGGGTATGTCGGCGTTGGCCGGCAAGGCCGGTTTTAGTCGACCTTCCTTTATTTTACGAACCGATGACGACTTTCACCACAAGGGTATAAGTGCGACTAAGCCTCTGGTTAAAAGAAAAGCGCAGAGCGTCGTTTAGAAACGTAGCGGATGGAGCGAATCAACTGAGATAAAGGAATCACGGTGAGGATACGAACCGATGATGACTTATCGTAGGGCGATGCGTGAAGCCGCCTAGTTTCTGACGCTCGGAGCTAGACACAACACCAGTCGGCAAGTCTTCTTTATCGTAGGGCGATTTCGTGAAGTCGCCTAGTTTCTGGGCGCTGGAGCTGGACGTGGCTGTTCCTGTCTAAGAACAACATACCGCCAATTTTTTATGCTTCCTTATCTAATTAAAAAAGCTAGATATGGCCTTCTACCAATGCTATGCTTTTCAACACATTTTCCTAAGTATATCAAAAAGTGATAACAATTTCTGTTATCACTTTACTAGTTATACCTTTTTTACAGTGCTTTTTCAAGTAATTTTGGTTTCGCGAAGATCATGCGACCTGCTGACGTTTGAAGGACACTTGTGATCAGCACTTCTATCGTTTTGCCGATATAATCTCTGCCTTCTTCTACCACGATCATGGTCCCATCATCAAGGTAAGCAACACCTTGATTATGCTCTTTCCCATCTTTAATCACTTGTACCACTAGCTCTTCACCTGGAAGAACTACTGGCTTCACTGCGTTCGCAAGATCATTGATATTTAAGACAGGAACACTTTGAAGGTCACAAACCTTATTTAAGTTAAAATCATTTGTGACGACAATTCCATCCATTACTTTCGCTAGCTTGATTAGTTTACTGTCTACTTCCTGAATCTCTTCAAAATCGCCTTCATAGATTTGAACCTCTACCGGCAGCTCTTTTTGAATCCGATTTAACACATCTAAGCCACGTCGTCCCCTGTTTCGTTTTAACACGTCGGAGGAATCCGCTATGTGTTGCAGCTCTCCAAGCACAAATTGCGGGATAACAATTGTCCCTTCCAAAAATTTCGTCTGACAAATATCCGCTACACGCCCGTCAATAATCACACTTGTATCAAGGATTTTTGGTTTTGGCTGCTTACTGGCAGCCTTCTCTTCTTCAGGAGCCCTTCGCTTATCCCGTTCTTTTTTATTAATGTTCATTAAGTTAACGAACTCTTCTCTGCGTCTAAAACCGACCTGGAATCCAAAATATCCTAAAAGAATCATAATAAATAGCGGTAAAACCTGTGATACTACTTCAATATTAATATCCTGTAACGGGGCACTGATAAAGTACGCGATCACTAATCCAACGATTAAACCAATACTTCCAAAAAACAAGTCTCCAGCAGGCAATTTTATGAGAGATTCCTCTACCCATTTCAGAAAACCTACAATGTAATCTCCTAACCAGTAGGATAGGAAAAATAGAATAATCGCTCCTATCACTGTTCCTAAATATGGTGATGCTATCCAACTCGCATCCGTAAAATCTAATAAATTTATAATTTCTGGTATATACAAATACCCAATGGTACCACCCAATACAATGAAAAACAAATGAACAATTCTTTTGAGCACCACTGTCACCTCCTAACCCTTATTATTACCTTTTTCCTAAATTCTAACCCTTGTATTGGAAAAAACATGCTGCCAGTAAAGCTTTAACGCCTTTTTTTATAATTGTTAAATCTCACTTACTTTTCATCTAACAAGTGAGCAAATACAGTTTATGGCAATTATCATAGCATATCTCTTTCTAATAATCAATTTGTTAAACGTATAATAGTACCATACTCCCAATTTGATTTCAAACCATTTTTACTAGATTTCTTGAAATAATGTTCTATTGGCCTAGCCCAACTTTTAGTGCTTCTTGTACGGTATCTACTCCGACTACTTCAATGCCACGAGGTGCCGTCCAGCCATCCAGGTTTTTCTTCGGACAAATTACTCGTTTAAAGCCTAGTTTTGCTGCTTCCTGTACACGTTGCTCTATGCGCGATACCCTTCTAATTTCCCCTGTTAGGCCAACTTCTCCAACAAAAATATCTTCCCCTTTTGTTGGCTGATCCCGAAAGCTTGAGGCGATACTTACAGCAATTGCCAAATCAATTGCTGGTTCGTCGAGCTTCACGCCGCCAGCTACTTTGATATAGGCGTCCTGGTTTTGCAGCATTAGACCAACTCGCTTCTCCAACACTGCCATTAATAGGGGCACACGATTGTTGTCCACACCTGTAGCCATTCTTCTTGGATTCCCAAAGCTTGAAGGCGAAATCAATGCTTGGATTTCCACAAGTACTGGTCTAGTCCCTTCCATTGATGCTACTACAGTAGAACCCGCAGCACCTTGTGACCGCTCTTCTAGAAATATTTCAGAAGGGTTCATGACTTCCCGGAGCCCTTGTTCCTTCATTTCAAAAATACCCATCTCATTTGTACTACCGAATCGATTCTTTACTCCACGTAATATACGATACGTATGATGCCTCTCTCCTTCGAAATAAAGCACGGCATCTACCATATGTTCTAAAAGTCGAGGGCCGGCAATCGATCCTTCCTTGGTAACATGCCCAACAATAAAAATAGGGATGCCATTTGATTTTGCTAGTTTCATTAATTCACTTGTTGATTCCCTAACTTGAGAAACACTTCCCGGCGCACTAGAAATCTCTTCTCGGAAGATAGTTTGAATGGAATCCACCACCACAAACGATGGTTTTATCTCTTCAATTTGTTTGGCTATATCAAATAAGTTCGTCTCAGATAAGACGTATAGTAAATCTGACGTTACCCCAAGGCGGTCCGCTCGCAACTTCGTTTGACGTGTCGATTCCTCCCCGGATATATAAAGAACGGTTAACTGTTTATCTGCAAGCTGGGAAGCGATCTGTAACAGCAAGGTTGATTTCCCAATCCCTGGGTCCCCACCGATCAAAACTAGGGATCCAGGCACAATGCCTCCGCCAAGCACACGGTTAAACTCTTTCATAGATGTTGTAATCCGCGGCTCTTTTTGTGACTCAATGGTGGTAATCTTTTCTGGCTTTCCTGCCGGTTTAGAGCCTATATTAAAAGTATGCTTAGCCGAGGAAGCCGATGCTTCTATTTCTTCGACTAACGTGTTCCAATTGTTACAACCTGGACACTTTCCCATCCATCTGGCAGACTCATAACCACAGTCCTGACATACAAATTTCGTTTTTCGTTTCGCCATATCTCTATTCCCTTCTTTGTTTCTATTATATACGTTTTATATCTTTATAAAGTTACAGGTTCCTATCAATTCATTTAAAATTTCCATATTCATGCCACATTTATAAACAAAAGCCGGAAGCGCCTGTTTTTAAGGAAAAGTATTATACTACGTTACCTATCCTATTAGCGTCAAGCTTGGACATGTTTTTTGAAAAAAAGCTAGAAGATTCATGATGATCTTCTAGCTTTTTCCCATGTTACTATAAAATTTTCAAATGGTGCCTAGCTTTGCGGCAAAATAGTATATTCGCCTTTATTATTTAAGCCTATTTTTACTTTTTGACCTTTGGAAATTGTTTCTTTCAACAACTCCTCAGATAGCAGGTCTTCAATATTTTTCTGAATGGAGCGTCTTAGCGGCCTTGCGCCGTATTCTGGGTCAAACCCTTCGTTCGCAATTTTTTCCACTGCTTTATCTGTAAGAGAGAAATCAATTTCTTGCTCTTTCAGCCTTTTTTGCAGCTGATTAACCATCAGGGTCACGATATCTTTCATGTGCTTCTTCTCAAGAGAATGGAAGACAATCATTTCATCAATACGGTTAAGGAATTCTGGACGGAAGGCTTTTTTCATTTCCTCTGTTACTTTTGCCTTCATATCCTTGTAATCCTGGCCTTCTTCTCCAAGAGTAAAGCCAAGGTTTTTATTTCGCTTCAACTCACTTGCCCCAACGTTTGAAGTCATAATAAGCACGGTATTGCGGAAATCTACTAAACGGCCTTTAGAATCGGTTAGTCGTCCGTCTTCAAGAACCTGCAACAGAATATTAAATACTTCTGGATGTGCTTTTTCTACTTCATCAAGTAGAACAACAGAGTACGGCTTTCTGCGCACCTTCTCTGTTAATTGACCACCTTCATCGTAGCCCACATAACCTGGAGGCGAACCAACAAGTCTAGAAGTGGAGTGTTTTTCCATATACTCAGACATATCAATTCGAATCATTGCATCCTCGTCTTCAAACATTGATTCTGCAAGCGCCCGAGCAAGCTCTGTTTTTCCGACACCTGTAGGTCCTAAGAAGATAAAGGAGCCGATTGGTCGTTTCGGATCTTTTAATCCAGCACGAGCTCTGCGAATGGCCTTGGAAATAGCATTTACGGCCTCTTCCTGCCCGATCACACGTTTATGCAAGGTATCTTCCATGTTAAGCAAACGATCGCTCTCGTCCTTCGTTAGTCGGGAAACTGGTACACCAGTCCAAATAGAAACAACACTTGCGATATCTTCCATCGTCACTTCAGAATCCGTCTGACCTTGCTTTTCCTTCCATTGGTTCTTCGTTTCGTCAAGTTCTTCACGTAGACGCTGTTCAGAATCTCGTAAAGAGGCAGCTTTTTCAAACTCCTGACTTTGTACGGCTGCATCTTTTTCTTTTCGTACTTCCTCAAGCTTCTGTTCGAGGTCTTTTAGATTTGGCGGAACAGTGTAAGAGCGTAACCTTACTTTTGAACCAGCCTCATCAATTAAGTCAATTGCTTTATCTGGTAAGAAGCGGTCTGTAATATAACGGTCAGACAAGCTTGCTGCAGCTTCAATTGCTTCATCTGTAATCGTTACACGGTGATGTGCCTCATATCTATCTCGTAACCCGCTTAAAATTTGGATCGTTTCCTCTAACGTTGGTTCATCCACTTGGATTGGTTGGAACCTACGCTCTAATGCTGCGTCTTTTTCAATGTATTTACGATACTCATCCATGGTTGTAGCACCAATACATTGCAATTCTCCACGTGCTAGGGATGGCTTCAGAATGTTTGAAGCATCAATCGCACCTTCAGCACCACCAGCACCAATTAGGGTATGCAACTCATCAATAAATAGAATGATATTGTTAGCCTGGCGAATTTCTTCCATCACTTTTTTAAGGCGGTCCTCAAATTCCCCGCGGTATTTCGTTCCTGCAACAACGGTTCCCATATCAAGCGTCATAACCCGCTTATCTCTCAGTGTTTCTGGAACCTCATTATTGATGATTTGCTGTGCTAAACCTTCCGCCACAGCCGTTTTACCGACACCAGGCTCACCAATAAGGACAGGGTTATTTTTTGTACGACGGCTTAACACTTGGATAACACGTTCAATCTCTTTACTACGACCAATTACCGGATCGATATTCCCTTCTTTTGCAATGGATGTTAAATCTCTTGCTAAAGAATCAAGGGTAGGTGTGTTAGCATTAGACTGCTGGCCACGTCCTTGTCGACCTGCCTGTGATTCGTTGCTTCCTAGCAATTGAAGGACCTGTTGACGTGCTTTATTTAGGCTAACACCGAGATTGTTTAACACACGAGCTGCCACACCTTCACCTTCACGAATAAGACCAAGAAGAATATGCTCTGTTCCTACATAGGAGTGCCCAAGCTTTCTTGCCTCATCCTGTGATAACTCAACTACCTTTTTGGCACGAGGTGTATAGTGTATGGACTGCATTGGCTGCTTTCCGACACCGATCAGTTTTTCTACTTCTTCTTGAATTTTTGCTACTTCAAGCCCTAGTGATTGTAACGCTTTTGCAGCGATGCCCTCGCCTTCACGAACTAGTCCTAGCAGAATATGCTCTGTTCCAATATTATTGTGCCCAAGTCGGACTGCTTCTTCCTGTGACAAGGCAAGCACCTTTTGCGCTCTTTCTGTAAATCTTCCAAACATCATATTGTGTTCCTCCTAACTATTTTCTAATTGCAGTCTTTCCCGGATCAATGAGGCGCGAAGTATATCTCGTTCATTGGCGGTAAGAGTCCGCTTTGCATACTGCTGTAAGAAACCTGGCTGTGTTAAAACCATTAACTCATTTAATATATTCCGTGATACATTTTCAATGAATCCTAAATCAATTCCAAGCCGCACATTGGATAAACATACCGCTGCCTCTTTGGACTCGATTACTCTACTGTATTCTAATACCCCATAAGAGCGGAAAATCCGATCTTCCAATGAGGTACGCGATTGTTCCAGTATACGACTGCGTGCGCTTCTTTCATGATCAATTAACTGTTTTACAACACTCTGTAGGTCTTCTACGATGTCTTCCTCTGTTTTGCCCAACGTAATCTGATTGGATATTTGAAAGATACTACCAATCGCTTCACTGCCCTCTCCATAGATCCCTCTAACTACAAGTCCGAGCTGGTTAATGGATGGAATCATTCGGTTAATTTGCTTGGTCATAGCCAATGCAGGTAGATGCATCATTACAGAGGCACGCATTCCCGTCCCTACATTTGTTGGACAACTAGTTAAGTATCCTCTTGTTTCATCAAAGGCATAATTGATTTTCTCCTCCAGGTAATCATCAAAGGTAAATGCTTTTTGCAATGCATTTTCCAATTGAAATCCTGGGAGGTAAAGCTGAATCCGAATGTGATCCTCTTCATTAATCATTAGCGATACTTGTTCGTTTTCCGAAATTAAAGCTGCGGCTGTCTCTGCGTTTTCCGCAAGATGCGGGCTAATTAAGTGTTTCTCCACGAGCACCCGCTTTTCTACAGGTGATAAATCACGAATAGGTACAAATGCAAAATCTTTATAATCCTCAAAAGATTGATCTTCATAGTTGGCACGGAAAAAATCACGAATTTCTTCTAATTTATCTTTGTCCGCTATAATCGGATAGGATACATTTGCAAAGTTTCTCGCCAATCGGATTCGGCTGCTTAACACAATGTCGCTGTCAGGTCCTTCCTCCCGCATCCAGGGACTAATTGCTTCATTCATAAAGTTTTGTAAGGTCATGAATGGTCACCTTCTTCTGGAGCTTGTGCGTTTGTTTCCAACGCCTTTATCTTATCTCTAATCTCCGCTGCTTCTTCAAAAGCTTCATTCTCAATTAATTCTTTTAATTTGTCCTTGTAATCCTCAATTAATTTCTTTTTATGCAGGTCTCCCCCCTGGCGTTTGGGGATTTTACCGTGATGCCTTGTATTCCCGGCATGAACCCTGCGAAATATTGGGTCTAATCGTTCAGAAAACGTGTCATAGCATACCGCGCAACCGAACTTTCCAACCTGTTTAAATTCGGAAAAGGTCATTTCACATTTTGGACACTGTAATTCCTTTACCTGTTGAAAGGTACTTTGTGGATGTCCCTTAAGGGTAGATGTATCAAAATTCATTAAGCCTGAAAGTAAATTATGCAATGAATAACCTTCTTCAGGGTAGTGCATATATCCCTTTTCCTTTGCACAAACCTCACAAACATGGACTTCGCTCTTCTGCCCATTCACGTATTTCGTAAAGTGCAGTGTAGCGGGTCGCTCGTGGCACTCCTGGCATTCCATGAGAAATCCCCCTTACTTATTTAAATACTTCAATGTCGACAACATGGATGTTAGGACTCTTGCACGCACTTCGTCCCGTAGAGGAAGCTGAAATGCCAAAGTATCTCTCCCAATCGCACTAAGCATAATTTTCGCTTCCCGTGCAGTGATTAGTTGCTCTTCTAGTAATCGATCAAGCACATCAATTGCTGCCTGTTGGGTTACTACAGGGTTTATCATTTCAATTATTTCATCAATTAACTCTGATTTATCCTGATGAATGACACGCATAATGCGAATGTAACCCCCGCCACCCCGTTTACTCTCTACTATATACCCTTTTTCAATTGTGAAACGCGTTTTAATGACGTAATTTATTTGAGAGGGAACACATTGGAACTGGTCGGCAATTTCACTCCGCTTTATTTCTATTGCATTTCTCCCTTTATCCTGAAGAATTTGTTTAAGATAACTTTCTATGATGTCAGAAATATTACTCATCCTGTGCACCTCCTTTAACATAAAGGCCTTTTGACTTTGACTATCTTTGACTTTATCTTTATTATACGATAAATTTTTAGAGATGCAAACATTGTCCTTTATTTATTTTAGACAAAAACAGCAGTGACAAAACCTATCTTTTAGTGGATTTACTCTAGAACTACTTACTTGCCGCTCTAAAATGTAGCCTACTCTTTCTAAATATGAAAAAAATCTTACAGCTATACTAGTGCTGTAAGATTTTATTGTGTTTATTTATTTTCCGATATATTTTTCACGTTATCAATTCGGGAAATTTCTTCAAAGAATTGGATACGATTCAATTCAGCATCTTTCACTACCTTTATATAAATATTTCTCATGTTATGCTCCGCTTGAATAATTTCTACATTTTGAATGGTTAAATTAAACTTCTCAAACACAGAGACGACATCTTTAATCTTTATATTAGGTAGCGCTACAATCTGAATTAATGTGATAGTACTTTCTTTCCTGAATAGCTTTTCAAAGTTATTTAGAAAAATTAAGCTTAATAAGATTAAAAGTGTTGTAAAGAAGGCAACAGCATACATACCTGCACCCACCACGAGCCCAATCCCTGCTACAGTCCAAATAGATGCCGCTGTCGTTAGTCCCCTTATCGTGCCACCATATACAATAATTGTCCCTGCCCCTAGAAAACCAATACCACTTATAACGTAAGATGGAATCCTCGATGGGTCAAATTGTAAATTATTGTGGGAGGCCATAAATGCTTCAAATCCATACAATGATAATAACATCATAAGACATGACCCTACACCCACTAAAATATGGGTTCGAAATCCAGCAGAATGATTTTTAATTTCCCTTTCAAATCCTATTAAACCTGATAGTATAAGTGCAAACAAAATCCGCGTCATAACAAGGAGAAATTCCTCTCCAAGCAGACTTTCTAAAAATTCATCCAATCTTCCCACCCCCTTAAAGCTCTCTTCTTAAGAATATATGGATTAACCTTTTTAAATAGTAGAATGTGAAATAAATCTTTCTACTGCTATATACAAAAAAATGCTAAGACACAAATACATGTGAGCTTAGCATTTTCACTTCGCCTGGCGGCGTCCTACTCTTGCAGGGGCAAAGCCCCAACTACCATCGGCGCTGGAGAACTTAACTTCTGTGTTCGGCATGGGAACAGGTGTGACCTCTCCGCTATTACTACCAGACCGCCCTAAAAAGAAGGACAAGATATATTATATGCATTTTCCATAAGAAATGCAAGGGTTTTTTTTGCTCATACCCTAAAAACTAAATAAGAGAAAACAACGAATCAAGAAAATGTTTAGTTAAGTCCTCGATCTATTAGTATCCGTCAGCTCCACGTGTCACCACGCTTCCACCTCGGACCTATCAACCTCATCGTCTCTGAGGGATCTTACTCACTCGAAGTGATGGGAAGTCTCATCTTGAGGGGGGCTTCATGCTTAGATGCTTTCAGCACTTATCCCTGCCACACGTAGCTACCCAGCTATGCTCCTGGCGGAACAACTGGTACACCAGCGGTGTGTCCATCCCGGTCCTCTCGTACTAAGGACAGCTCCTCTCAAACTTCCAACGCCCACGACGGATAGGGACCGAACTGTCTCACGACGTTCTGAACCCAGCTCGCGTACCGCTTTAATGGGCGAACAGCCCAACCCTTGGGACCGACTACAGCCCCAGGATGCGATGAGCCGACATCGAGGTGCCAAACCTCCCCGTCGATGTGAACTCTTGGGGGAGATAAGCCTGTTATCCCCGGGGTAGCTTTTATCCGTTGAGCGATGGCCCTTCCATGCGGAACCACCGGATCACTAAGCCCGACTTTCGTCCCTGCTCGACTTGTAGGTCTCGCAGTCAAGCTCCCTTGTGCCTTTACACTCTGCGAATGATTTCCAACCATTCTGAGGGAACCTTTGGGCGCCTCCGTTACCTTTTGGGAGGCGACCGCCCCAGTCAAACTGCCCGCCTGACACTGTCTCCGAACCGGATTACGGTCCTGGGTTAGAAGGTTCGTACAGCCAGGGTGGTATCCCACGGATGCCTCCACGTAAGCTAGCGCTCACGCTTCGAAGGCTCCCACCTATCCTGTACAAGCTGTACCAACATTCAATATCAGGCTACAGTAAAGCTCCACGGGGTCTTTCCGTCCTGTCGCGGGTAATGCGCATCTTCACGCATAGTATAATTTCACCGGGTCTCTCGTTGAGACAGTGCCCAAGTCGTTGCACCTTTCGTGCGGGTCGGAACTTACCCGACAAGGAATTTCGCTACCTTAGGACCGTTATAGTTACGGCCGCCGTTTACTGGGGCTTCGGTTCTACGCTTCGGCTTGCGCCTAACGCTTCCCCTTAACCTTCCAGCACCGGGCAGGTGTCAGCCCCTATACTTCGCCTTACGGCTTCGCAGAGACCTGTGTTTTTGCTAAACAGTCGCTTGGGCCTATTCACTGCGGCTCCTCCATAAAGGAGCACCCCTTCTCCCGAAGTTACGGGGTCATTTTGCCGAGTTCCTTAACGAGAGTTCTCCCGCTCACCTTAGGATTCTCTCCTCGCCTACCTGTGTCGGTTTGCGGTACGGGCACCTTTGAACTCACTAGAGGCTTTTCTTGGCAGTGTGAAATCTGGAACTTCGGTACTCAATTTCCCTCCCCATCACAGCTTGAACTTAAGTTGGACGGATTTGCCTATCCAACATTCTCACTGCTTGGGCGCACACATCCATCGGTGCGCATTCCATATCCTACTGCGTCCCCCCATTGCTCAAACATTCAAGAGGTGGTACAGGAATATCTACCTGTTGTCCATCGCCTACGCCTTTCGGCCTCGGCTTAGGTCCCGACTAACCCTGAGAGGACGAGCCTTCCTCAGGAAACCTTAGGCATTCGGTGAAAGAGATTCTCACTCTTTTTTCGCTACTCATACCGGCATTCTCACTTCTGTGCGCTCCACCAGTCCTCACGGTCTGACTTCACAGCACACAGAACGCTCTCCTACCATTGTTCGAAGAACAATCCGCAGCTTCGGTGATACGTTTAGCCCCGGTACATTTTCGGCGCAGAGTCACTCGACCAGTGAGCTATTACGCACTCTTTAAATGATGGCTGCTTCTAAGCCAACATCCTGGTTGTCTGGGCAACTCCACATCCTTTTCCACTTAACGTATACTTTGGGACCTTAGCTGGCGGTCTGGGCTGTTTCCCTTTCGACTATGAACCTTATCACCCATAGTCTGACTCCCAAGTCTAAGTATCTGGCATTCGGAGTTTGACTGAATTCGGTAACCCGATGAGGGCCCCTAGTCCAATCAGTGCTCTACCTCCAGTACTCGATGCTTGAGGCTAGCCCTAAAGCTATTTCGGAGAGAACCAGCTATCTCCGTGTTCGATTGGCATTTCACCCCTACCCACACCTCATCCCCGCATTTTTCAACATACGTGGGTTCGGGCCTCCAGTCAGTGTTACCTGACCTTCACCCTGGACATGGGTAGATCACACGGTTTCGGGTCTACGACCGCATACTATATCGCCCTATTCAGACTCGCTTTCGCTGCGGCTCCGTGTCTTCCACTTAACCTTGCATACGATCGTAACTCGCCGGTCCATTCTACAAAAGGTACGCCGTCACCCATTAACGGGCTTCGACTACTTGTAGGCACACGGTTTCAGGTTCTCTTTCACTCCCCTCCCGGGGTGCTTTTCACCTTTCCCTCACGGTACTGGTTCACTATCGGTCACTAGGGAGTATTTAGCCTTGGGAGATGGTCCTCCCGGATTCCGACGGAATTTCTCGTGTTCCGCCGTACTCAGGATACACTCCGGAGGAAACTCCTTTTCGATTACAGGGCTCTTACCTGCTATGGCTGATCGTTCCAGATCGATTCATCTAAAGAGTTTCTTTGTAACTCCGTGTGGAGTGTCCTACAACCCCAGAAAGCAAGCTTTCTGGTTTGGGCTAATTCCGTTTCGCTCGCCGCTACTTGGGAAATCGCATTTGCTTTCTCTTCCTCCGGGTACTGAGATGTTTCAGTTCCCCGGGTCTGCCTTCGTTACCCTATGTATTCAGATAACGATACTGCTCCATTACGAACAGTGGGTTCCCCCATTCGGAAATTCCCGGATCAATGTCTACTTACGACTCCCCGAGACATATCGGTGTTAGTCCCGTCCTTCATCGGCTCCTAGTGCCAAGGCATCCACCGTGCGCCCTTATTCACTTAACTAAGTTACAGTAAATAAGCGTGCTAATTTCTTAGCCTTGCATTACTAATCCAGCTTCAACAACTAGCGATTAGCGTGACTTCCTTCACCTTCGTACGATAAGTCAACATCGATTCCCTAACGGTCCTCGTGTTTCCTTTATCTCCTACGGCTCAGTCCAGTCCGTACATCGCTGAACAGTTGTTTCAGCTTTACATTTGATGTCGTTGTTACTCTTATTTAGTTTTCAAGGTACAAGCGAGAGAATTGCTCCCTCAAAACTGAACCAAACAACCATGTATGTCCTTACCGGAAGGCTCTCGCAAGAGAACCTTCGGCGTTCCGTTTCTATCCTTAGAAAGGAGGTGATCCAGCCGCACCTTCCGATACGGCTACCTTGTTACGACTTCACCCCAATCATTGGTCCCACCTTCGGCGGCTGGCTCCAAAAGGTTACCTCACCGACTTCGGGTGTTACCAACTCTCGTGGTGTGACGGGCGGTGTGTACAAGGCCCGGGAACGTATTCACCGCGGCATGCTGATCCGCGATTACTAGCGATTCCGGCTTCATGCAGGCGAGTTGCAGCCTGCAATCCGAACTGAGAATGGTTTTATGGGATTTGCTTGACCTCGCGGTTTTGCTTCCCTTTGTTCCATCCATTGTAGCACGTGTGTAGCCCAGGTCATAAGGGGCATGATGATTTGACGTCATCCCCACCTTCCTCCGGTTTGTCACCGGCAGTCACCTTAGAGTGCCCAACTAAATGCTGGCAACTAAGATCAAGGGTTGCGCTCGTTGCGGGACTTAACCCAACATCTCACGACACGAGCTGACGACAACCATGCACCACCTGTCACTCTGTCCCCGAAGGGAACTTCCTATCTCTAGGAATAGCAGAGGATGTCAAGACCTGGTAAGGTTCTTCGCGTTGCTTCGAATTAAACCACATGCTCCACCGCTTGTGCGGGCCCCCGTCAATTCTTTTGAGTTTCAGCCTTGCGGCCGTACTCCCCAGGCGGAGTGCTTAATGCGTTAACTTCAGCACTAAGGGGCGGAAACCCCCTAACACCTAGCACTCATCGTTTACGGCGTGGACTACCAGGGTATCTAATCCTGTTCGCTCCCCACGCTTTCGCTCCTCAGCGTCAGTTACAGACCAGAGAGTCGCCTTCGCCACTGGTGTTCCTCCACATCTCTACGCATTTCACCGCTACACGTGGAATTCCACTCTCCTCTTCTGTACTCAAGTCCTCCAGTTTCCAATGACCGTTCGCGGTTGAGCCGCGAGATTTCACATCAGACTTAAAGGACCGCCTGCGAGCGCTTTACGCCCAATAATTCCGGACAACGCTTGCCCCCTACGTATTACCGCGGCTGCTGGCACGTAGTTAGCCGGGGCTTTCTGGTTAGGTACCGTCAAGGCCGGGTCAGTTACTACCCGACTTGTTCTTCCCTAACAACAGAGTTTTACGATCCGAAGACCTTCATCACTCACGCGGCGTTGCTCCGTCAGACTTTCGTCCATTGCGGAAGATTCCCTACTGCTGCCTCCCGTAGGAGTCTGGGCCGTGTCTCAGTCCCAGTGTGGCCGATCACCCTCTCAGGTCGGCTACGCATCGTCGCCTTGGTAAGCCGTTACCTTACCAACTAGCTAATGCGCCGCGGGCCCATCTGTAAGTGGCAGCCGAAGCCGCCTTTCAACTTCTCGTCATGCAACGAAAAGTGTTATCCGGTATTAGCCCCGGTTTCCCGGGGTTATCCCAGTCTTACAGGCAGGTTGCCCACGTGTTACTCACCCGTCCGCCGCTCATTCCACAAGCGTCACCCCCGAAGGGGATCTGCTTGCTTCCTGCGCTCGACTTGCATGTATTAGGCACGCCGCCAGCGTTCGTCCTGAGCCAAGATCAAACTCTCCAAAAAAGTTTGTATCATGTCGACACCAATCAACATGATGCGTCTTAGCTTCACAGAAGCTGACTTCTGCTTTGTATTTCTTCGAAAAACAGCAAGCTGTTTTTCCTTGACATACTGGTTGTTTTGTTCAGTTTTCAAAGAGCAATAAAATTATGGTGGAGCCTAGCGGGATCGAACCGCTGACCTCCTGCGTGCAAGGCAGGCGCTCTCCCAGCTGAGCTAAGGCCCCAATGCTTTAATAATGGTCGGGAAGACAGGATTTGAACCTGCGACCCCATGGTCCCAAACCATGTGCTCTACCAAGCTGAGCTACTTCCCGAAATAATGGCGCGCCCGAGAGGAGTCGAACCCCTAACCTCTTGATCCGTAGTCAAACGCTCTATCCAATTGAGCTACGGGCGCTTATGGTGCCGAGGGCCGGACTCGAACCGGCACGGTAGAACCTACCGCAGGATTTTAAGTCCTGTGCGTCTGCCAATTCCGCCACCCCGGCTTGGGCATGGAGCGGAAGACGGGATTCGAACCCGCGACCCCCACCTTGGCAAGGTGGTGTTCTACCACTGAACTACTTCCGCAGCGTAATTATTAAAGTATTTAAATGGTGCGGGTGAAGGGACTTGAACCCCCACGTCCGAAGACACTAGATCCTAAATCTAGCGCGTCTGCCAATTCCGCCACACCCGCAAAAGTGTTTAAATGGTGAGCCATGAAGGATTCGAACCTTCGACCCTCTGATTAAAAGTCAGATGCTCTACCAACTGAGCTAATGGCTCATACCAAAAGATTTAGCTTGTACATTCGGAAATGAATAATGGTGCCGGCCAGAGGACTTGAACCCCCAACCTACTGATTACAAGTCAGTTGCTCTACCAATTGAGCTAGGCCGGCGAATGGTGGAGGATGCAGGGCTCGAACCTGCGACCCCCTGCTTGTAAGGCAGGTGCTCTCCCAGCTGAGCTAATCCTCCAACGCACATGTATAATGTGCAAAGAAATATTTAATTTCGCCTGGCGGCGTCCTACTCTTGCAGGGGCAAAGCCCCAACTACCATCGGCGCTGGAGAACTTAACTTCTGTGTTCGGCATGGGAACAGGTGTGACCTCTCCGCTATTACTACCAGACCGCCCTAAAAAGAAGGACAAGATATATTATATGCATTTTCCATAAGAAATGCAAGGGTTTTTTTGCTCATACCCTAAAAACTAAATAAGAGAAAACAACGAATCAAGAAAAAAGTTTAGTTAAGTCCTCGATCTATTAGTATCCGTCAGCTCCACGTGTCACCACGCTTCCACCTCGGACCTATCAACCTCATCGTCTCTGAGGGATCTTACTCACTCGAAGTGATGGGAAGTCTCATCTTGAGGGGGGCTTCATGCTTAGATGCTTTCAGCACTTATCCCTGCCACACGTAGCTACCCAGCTATGCTCCTGGCGGAACAACTGGTACACCAGCGGTGTGTCCATCCCGGTCCTCTCGTACTAAGGACAGCTCCTCTCAAACTTCCAACGCCCACGACGGATAGGGACCGAACTGTCTCACGACGTTCTGAACCCAGCTCGCGTACCGCTTTAATGGGCGAACAGCCCAACCCTTGGGACCGACTACAGCCCCAGGATGCGATGAGCCGACATCGAGGTGCCAAACCTCCCCGTCGATGTGAACTCTTGGGGGAGATAAGCCTGTTATCCCCGGGGTAGCTTTTATCCGTTGAGCGATGGCCCTTCCATGCGGAACCACCGGATCACTAAGCCCGACTTTCGTCCCTGCTCGACTTGTAGGTCTCGCAGTCAAGCTCCCTTGTGCCTTTACACTCTGCGAATGATTTCCAACCATTCTGAGGGAACCTTTGGGCGCCTCCGTTACCTTTTGGGAGGCGACCGCCCCAGTCAAACTGCCCGCCTGACACTGTCTCCGAACCGGATTACGGTCCTGGGTTAGAAGGTTCGTACAGCCAGGGTGGTATCCCACGGATGCCTCCACGTAAGCTAGCGCTCACGCTTCGAAGGCTCCCACCTATCCTGTACAAGCTGTACCAACATTCAATATCAGGCTACAGTAAAGCTCCACGGGGTCTTTCCGTCCTGTCGCGGGTAATGCGCATCTTCACGCATAGTATAATTTCACCGGGTCTCTCGTTGAGACAGTGCCCAAGTCGTTGCACCTTTCGTGCGGGTCGGAACTTACCCGACAAGGAATTTCGCTACCTTAGGACCGTTATAGTTACGGCCGCCGTTTACTGGGGCTTCGGTTCTACGCTTCGGCTTGCGCCTAACGCTTCCCCTTAACCTTCCAGCACCGGGCAGGTGTCAGCCCCTATACTTCGCCTTACGGCTTCGCAGAGACCTGTGTTTTTGCTAAACAGTCGCTTGGGCCTATTCACTGCGGCTCCTCCATAAAGGAGCACCCCTTCTCCCGAAGTTACGGGGTCATTTTGCCGAGTTCCTTAACGAGAGTTCTCCCGCTCACCTTAGGATTCTCTCCTCGCCTACCTGTGTCGGTTTGCGGTACGGGCACCTTTGAACTCACTAGAGGCTTTTCTTGGCAGTGTGAAATCTGGAACTTCGGTACTCAATTTCCCTCCCCATCACAGCTTGAACTTAAGTTGGACGGATTTGCCTATCCAACATTCTCACTGCTTGGGCGCACACATCCATCGGTGCGCATTCCATATCCTACTGCGTCCCCCCATTGCTCAAACATTCAAGAGGTGGTACAGGAATATCTACCTGTTGTCCATCGCCTACGCCTTTCGGCCTCGGCTTAGGTCCCGACTAACCCTGAGAGGACGAGCCTTCCTCAGGAAACCTTAGGCATTCGGTGAAAGAGATTCTCACTCTTTTTTCGCTACTCATACCGGCATTCTCACTTCTGTGCGCTCCACCAGTCCTCACGGTCTGACTTCACAGCACACAGAACGCTCTCCTACCATTGTTCGAAGAACAATCCGCAGCTTCGGTGATACGTTTAGCCCCGGTACATTTTCGGCGCAGAGTCACTCGACCAGTGAGCTATTACGCACTCTTTAAATGATGGCTGCTTCTAAGCCAACATCCTGGTTGTCTGGGCAACTCCACATCCTTTTCCACTTAACGTATACTTTGGGACCTTAGCTGGCGGTCTGGGCTGTTTCCCTTTCGACTATGAACCTTATCACCCATAGTCTGACTCCCAAGTCTAAGTATCTGGCATTCGGAGTTTGACTGAATTCGGTAACCCGATGAGGGCCCCTAGTCCAATCAGTGCTCTACCTCCAGTACTCGATGCTTGAGGCTAGCCCTAAAGCTATTTCGGAGAGAACCAGCTATCTCCGTGTTCGATTGGCATTTCACCCCTACCCACACCTCATCCCCGCATTTTTCAACATACGTGGGTTCGGGCCTCCAGTCAGTGTTACCTGACCTTCACCCTGGACATGGGTAGATCACACGGTTTCGGGTCTACGACCGCATACTATATCGCCCTATTCAGACTCGCTTTCGCTGCGGCTCCGTGTCTTCCACTTAACCTTGCATACGATCGTAACTCGCCGGTCCATTCTACAAAAGGTACGCCGTCACCCATTAACGGGCTTCGACTACTTGTAGGCACACGGTTTCAGGTTCTCTTTCACTCCCCTCCCGGGGTGCTTTTCACCTTTCCCTCACGGTACTGGTTCACTATCGGTCACTAGGGAGTATTTAGCCTTGGGAGATGGTCCTCCCGGATTCCGACGGAATTTCTCGTGTTCCGCCGTACTCAGGATACACTCCGGAGGAAACTCCTTTTCGATTACAGGGCTCTTACCTGCTATGGCTGATCGTTCCAGATCGATTCATCTAAAGAGTTTCTTTGTAACTCCGTGTGGAGTGTCCTACAACCCCAGAAAGCAAGCTTTCTGGTTTGGGCTAATTCCGTTTCGCTCGCCGCTACTTGGGAAATCGCATTTGCTTTCTCTTCCTCCGGGTACTGAGATGTTTCAGTTCCCCGGGTCTGCCTTCGTTACCCTATGTATTCAGATAACGATACTGCTCCATTACGAACAGTGGGTTCCCCCATTCGGAAATTCCCGGATCAATGTCTACTTACGACTCCCCGAGACATATCGGTGTTAGTCCCGTCCTTCATCGGCTCCTAGTGCCAAGGCATCCACCGTGCGCCCTTATTCACTTAACTAAGTTACAGTAAATAAGCGTGCTAATTTCTTAGCCTTGCATTACTTTATTTGATGTCGTTGTTACTCTTATTTAGTTTTCAAGGTACAAGCGAGAGAATTGCTCCCTCAAAACTGAACCAAACAACCATGTATGTCCTTACCGGAAGGCTCTCGCAAGAGAACCTTCGGCGTTCCGTTTCTATCCTTAGAAAGGAGGTGATCCAGCCGCACCTTCCGATACGGCTACCTTGTTACGACTTCACCCCAATCATTGGTCCCACCTTCGGCGGCTGGCTCCAAAAGGTTACCTCACCGACTTCGGGTGTTACCAACTCTCGTGGTGTGACGGGCGGTGTGTACAAGGCCCGGGAACGTATTCACCGCGGCATGCTGATCCGCGATTACTAGCGATTCCGGCTTCATGCAGGCGAGTTGCAGCCTGCAATCCGAACTGAGAATGGTTTTATGGGATTTGCTTGACCTCGCGGTTTTGCTTCCCTTTGTTCCATCCATTGTAGCACGTGTGTAGCCCAGGTCATAAGGGGCATGATGATTTGACGTCATCCCCACCTTCCTCCGGTTTGTCACCGGCAGTCACCTTAGAGTGCCCAACTAAATGCTGGCAACTAAGATCAAGGGTTGCGCTCGTTGCGGGACTTAACCCAACATCTCACGACACGAGCTGACGACAACCATGCACCACCTGTCACTCTGTCCCCGAAGGGAACTTCCTATCTCTAGGAATAGCAGAGGATGTCAAGACCTGGTAAGGTTCTTCGCGTTGCTTCGAATTAAACCACATGCTCCACCGCTTGTGCGGGCCCCCGTCAATTCTTTTGAGTTTCAGCCTTGCGGCCGTACTCCCCAGGCGGAGTGCTTAATGCGTTAACTTCAGCACTAAGGGGCGGAAACCCCCTAACACCTAGCACTCATCGTTTACGGCGTGGACTACCAGGGTATCTAATCCTGTTCGCTCCCCACGCTTTCGCTCCTCAGCGTCAGTTACAGACCAGAGAGTCGCCTTCGCCACTGGTGTTCCTCCACATCTCTACGCATTTCACCGCTACACGTGGAATTCCACTCTCCTCTTCTGTACTCAAGTCCTCCAGTTTCCAATGACCGTTCGCGGTTGAGCCGCGAGATTTCACATCAGACTTAAAGGACCGCCTGCGAGCGCTTTACGCCCAATAATTCCGGACAACGCTTGCCCCCTACGTATTACCGCGGCTGCTGGCACGTAGTTAGCCGGGGCTTTCTGGTTAGGTACCGTCAAGGCCGGGTCAGTTACTACCCGACTTGTTCTTCCCTAACAACAGAGTTTTACGATCCGAAGACCTTCATCACTCACGCGGCGTTGCTCCGTCAGACTTTCGTCCATTGCGGAAGATTCCCTACTGCTGCCTCCCGTAGGAGTCTGGGCCGTGTCTCAGTCCCAGTGTGGCCGATCACCCTCTCAGGTCGGCTACGCATCGTCGCCTTGGTAAGCCGTTACCTTACCAACTAGCTAATGCGCCGCGGGCCCATCTGTAAGTGGCAGCCGAAGCCGCCTTTCAACTTCTCGTCATGCAACGAAAAGTGTTATCCGGTATTAGCCCCGGTTTCCCGGGGTTATCCCAGTCTTACAGGCAGGTTGCCCACGTGTTACTCACCCGTCCGCCGCTCATTCCACAAGCGTCACCCCCGAAGGGGATCTGCTTGCTTCCTGCGCTCGACTTGCATGTATTAGGCACGCCGCCAGCGTTCGTCCTGAGCCAAGATCAAACTCTCCAAAAAAGTTTGTATCATGTCGACACCAATCAACATGATGCGTCTTAGCTTCACAGAAGCTGACTTCTGCTTTGTATTTCTTCGAAAAACAGCAAGCTGTTTTTCCTTGACATACTGGTTGTTTTGTTCAGTTTTCAAAGAGCAATTTTGTGTGTCGCTCATCAATTGGCGACTTTATTAATATATCACATCGAGTTGTTCAAGTCAAGCATTTTTTAAAATGTTTTTAACTGATGAACTCTTAATGATTTTGTTTTGTTGCCTCCCGTTGAAGCAACGATATTTAATTTACCATGATTCAATACTGAACGCAAGTGAATTTTAACAAAAAATTAATGAAAAGTTTATTCGTACTATTTAACCAATTTAGCCATTTATTTACCGCCCTTTTGTTTAAGGCTGCTAAACAGCTATTTCACAGTATTCTAAGCTTGATTTTTTGGCTTTCATAGAATAGAAGAAACCAGAAGAAAGGCCACCTTTAGCCGCAATTCTCTTCATATACTATGTAAAAAACCCACCGGAGTGTTCCTCCAATGGGTTTTAAATAATTGTTTCTTTATTTGTTACGCATTTGTGGGAACAATAGAACATCACGAATTGACGGTGCATTAGTCAATAACATGACTAACCTATCAATACCAATGCCTAAACCACCTGTTGGAGGCATACCATACTCCAACGCTTCTAAGAAATCTTCATCCATAAGATGTGCTTCGTCATTTCCTTCTGCACGTTCTTTCACTTGCGCTTCGAAACGTTCACGTTGATCGATTGGATCATTCAGCTCACTAAATGCATTCGCATGCTCACGGCCTACAATAAATAGTTCAAAACGATCCGTGAATCGTTCATCTTTTGGGTTTTTCTTAGCTAGTGGAGAAATTGCTACAGGATGTCCATAAATAAAGGTAGGTTGGATTAACGTTTCTTCTACTTTTTGCTCGAAGAACTCGTTTACCACATGACCAAAGGACATCGTATCCGTAATTTCAATCCCATGCTCCTTCGCAAGACCTCTTGCTTCTTCATCGGACATTTCTTTCCAAAAGTCTACACCGGTTGCTTCTTTTACCGCATCTACCATATGAACTCTTTTCCAAGCCGGTTCAAGATCCACTTCTTCTTCTCCATAAATGACCTTCGTTGTTCCTAAGACCTCTTTTGCAATATGAGCGATTAGACTTTCTGTCAGTGCCATAATATCTTTATAATCTGCATATGCTTCGTATAACTCAATCATCGTAAATTCTGGGTTGTGTCTCGTTGAAACACCCTCATTACGGAAAACACGGCCGATCTCATAAACCTTTTCTAAGCCACCTACTATAAGCCGCTTCAAATGAAGTTCAATTGCAATACGCATATATAATGGAATATCCAAAGCGTTATGATGGGTTTCGAATGGACGTGCAGAAGCGCCACCTGGAATACCATGCATCATCGGTGTCTCAACTTCAAGAAAGCCCTGTCCATCTAAGTAACGTCTCATAGATTGAATGATTTTACTCCGTAGGACAAATGTTTCTCGGCTGTCCAGGTTTGTAATCAAATCAAGATAACGCTGACGGTAACGTTGTTCGATATCTTTGAGCCCATGATATTTTTCTGGTAAAGGACGAAGAGATTTCGTTAACAAATGGAATTCCGTAGCTTTAACAGAAAGCTCCCCAACATTTGTTTTAAACATAACACCAGTAACACCGACAATATCCCCAAGGTCCGTTGATTGGAAAATCTCGTATGCTTCTTCTCCTATTGCATCTTTACGAACATATAATTGAATCTGCCCGCTCAAATCCTGGATATGGGCAAAACCTGCTTTTCCTTTTCCTCTTTTGGTCATCATTCTTCCAGCTATCGTAACACTTTCAGATTTCTCTTCTAACTCTTCCTTCGTAAATTGGTCGTATGCTTTGAGCAACTCCTGTGCAAGATGCGTACGATCATACCTGTTACCAAACGGATCAAGCCCTTGCTCCCTATACGTATTAAGCTTGTCTCTTCTTACCCGCATGTGTTCATTTAATTCTTCTGACATTACTATCACTCCTGTCATTAATGTAAATCTCTAAAAATGTATAAAAAACTAGCACGCATAGCTTATAAATATGACGGACTAGATCTCTTCAGTTTGTTCCTCAAGGATTAATTCTTCTCTTGTGATACCAAGAGATTCAGTAACTTTATCCAACAGTTCATCATCAGCAGTCTTCGTTCCTCTTTCTACTGCTCCGATAACAGCTATAGGTACATCCGCCTTTTCCGCAAAAGATATTTGTGTATATCCTTTTAATTTGCGAAAGGCCTTTATTCTTCTCCCAATTCGCTTCGCATCCATCGTTGTACATCCTTTATGTCTGTTTCTGGAAGTTCATTTATTAATTCCCCCACACGCTTCCCAAGAGAAGGTATCATCGCAGTTGGTGCAATTTCCCGTAATGGTATGAGAACAAAAGCGCGCTCATGCATCCTTGGGTGAGGAATAATTAATTGTTCCGTTTTTATATTTTCTTGATTATAAAGCAAAATGTCAAGGTCTATGGTGCGGGGACCGAAGCGTATATCTCTTTTTCTCCCAAGCTGTTTTTCAATTTCCTGGCATGTACCCAATAACCGTTCAGAAGAAAAGGAGGTGTGGACTTGGACAACCATGTTTAAAAAATCGGCCTGATCTGTATACCCTACAGGTGCTGTTTCATATATAGAGGATACCTGATCTATCGTTATCTCCGAATATGCATCTAATAATCGCAGGGCATCTTTTAAGTAACGTTCTCTTGGTTCGATATTTGTTCCTAATGCTAAAAATACTGTATTCATTCTATCTCTCCCTAAATATTTCAACAGCAACCGACTGGTAATGGCCAGGGATTGGAGGATCTGGCTTGATTACTTTTACTCTGCAAGCCGTTAGCATGGAAAAAGACTCAAGCAAAGTTCCGGCAATATTTTCTGCCACTGCTTCAACTAAATTCTTTGCATCCCCTTCTACCACGGCTTTAATCTTCTCATAAGCTTGTCCATAATGGATAGAATCATGCATATTATCTGATTTGCCTGCTTTTTGTAAGCTAACATACAACTCTACATCGACATTAAACCGCTGACCAAGTTTGTTTTCCTCTGGAAGCAATCCGTGATATCCATAAAATTGTAGATTGCGCAGTATAATTTTATCCATTTCCCACACTCCCAGCCTTAAGCATAGCGTCCATCATGACGGCTAGCTCTTTATTCAGCTTCACATTGTGTACGCGCACGATCTGCACACCCTTTGTTATACCAAGGCATGTCGTAGCACCAGTCCCGACATCGCGCTGGTTAGGTTCGGTGCCGAGCAGGTTTCCGATAAATCGTTTTCTTGACGTGCCCAACAATAGCGGGAAACCTAAGCTATGAAATGCTTCCAGGTTATTCATGACGAGCAAATTATCATCAGCAGTTTTAGCAAAACCTACACCTGGGTCGATGATGATGTTTTCATGTTTCACACCTGCTGATTGGGCAATGTGTATGCTCTCATAAAGATCTTGTTTCATATCATCAATTAGAGCACCGTATTCCAGATTATCTCGATTATGCATGAGAATAAGGGGGGCACCATATTCAGCTGCGACATGTGCAATATCTGGTTCCATTTTCGCTCCCCACACGTCATTAATAATATCTGCACCTGCTTCCAATGCTCTCCTTGCCGTCTCTGCCTTATACGTATCAATAGAGATTGGAATCGACACGTTTTCTTTTATGGCTTTAATCGCGGGGACGACTCGATTTATTTCCTCTTCCACTCCGACAGGATCATGGCCAGGTCTGGTAGATTCACCACCTATATCGATAATATCCGCACCATTACGTTCCAATAAGACTGCCTGCTCTACCGCCTTTTCTACGGAATTATAATGGCCTCCATCTGAAAAGGAGTCTGGCGTAACATTTAATATCCCCATTATATGCGTTCGTTCTGTTAAGTCATATATCTTATGTTTTGTTTTGAGCTTCAACTTCATCGAACCTTCTTTCACACCCTTAATCACCTACTATCGTACCACAAACCTGTATGGCAGGCGACCTGTTTGCCAGTTCTTAATCAAACGCACAAAAGCCTGTTTAAAAACAAAAGCCAGCACCTCCTCAGGTACTGGCCTCGCATTATAGTTTACTTACTCATTATTTTCTTCAAACTGGTACAGCGGGGTAGATAAATAACGCTCTCCGTTGTCCGGGAACACCGCAAGAACTTTCTTTCCTTTACCAAGCTGTTTGGCCACTTTCTTCGCTGCGGCAACTGCAGCACCAGCAGAAATTCCGCCAAGGATGCCGTTGGTTGTAGCCACTTCTCGAGAAGTCGCAAAGGCTTCCTCATTTGTGATAGGAAGAACTTCGTCGTAAATCTCGGTATCCAAAATTTCCGGTACGAAGCCAGCCCCAATTCCTTGAATTTTATGCGGACCAGGCTTATTTCCAGATAAAACAGCAGAATCTTCTGGTTCAACTGCATATATTTTAACTCCATCAAAGTGCTCTTTTAATACTTTACCGGCACCTGTGATCGTACCACCTGTTCCAATTCCTGAAACAAAGGCATCGAGTCCTTCTTCTTTCATTTGTTCGACGATTTCTTTCCCAGTTGTCCGTGCATGTACTTCAGGATTAGCTTGATTGTTAAATTGCTGTGGCATGAAATAGCCGTGTTCCTTTTGTAATTCTCCAGCTTTATTTATGGCGCCTTTCATTCCTTCAGCTCCTGGTGTTAACACAAGCTTGGCTCCATAAGCACGTAGTAAATTTCTCCGTTCCTTACTCATTGTATCTGGCATTACAAGCACTGCTTGATAACCTTTGGCTGCTGCAACCATAGCAAGCCCGATCCCAGTGTTCCCACTTGTCGGTTCAATAATTGTATCGCCCTCTTTTATGGCCCCTTCCTTTTCCGCTGCCTCGATCATCGCCAACGCGATACGATCCTTAACAGAACTTCCAGGATTCATAAATTCAAGCTTCACATAAATATCAGCACTGTTGTCATCACTAATGCCGTTTAACTTTACAATTGGAGTCTGGCCAATCAGTCCAGAAATATTATCAGCTACTCTCATTGAAACCCCTCCTAATCCCTAGTCATTTTGTATGATTTAATTCTAATGTACGGTTTATCACGTTAAATGTCAACCAATACTAGTTTATTCATCATATACCCACTCAATGTCTAGTTCTTCCCACAGCGGTTCTGCCGTTAAGGTCTGGTCAAGTTTATGCATGGCCAGCTCCGTTCTAATATAAGGCTTCATTTCCTCGTACGTGAAATCAATTCCTGACAATTTTTTGTGTAAGTAAATGACCGCATACTGATTCCCTACAGCAAAAGGTTCACTGTATGAATGCTCATCCATATCTGCAGCTACCTCTTCATAGCCATCCGGAAAAAATTGACTCGTCGTAAAAATATACCCTAAATAGCCTCCAGCATCTCTTGATTCTTCATCAGTCGAGTACTCTTGTGCCAGCATATTAAAAGACGCACCATTATCTAACTCTTCCTTTACTTTATTAGCTGTTTCCTCGTCGTCTACCACAATGTGCGATAATTGCATGGACGGTGTTACATTATACTGGTTACCATAGGTTTGGTAGTGACTCTCCATATCACCTTCAGGAATGTCCGTTCCTTCGGTCAGCAGCATTTCCAACTGATAGCGATAGCGAATATCTTCCCGCCAGCCTTTTTCAGCCTCGTCATATTCCTCTTCTGTCATGACACCTTGCATTGCTGTCAGCATCGCTACTTCCCGGTTTATTACCTTTTCATCTATTTCAATGCCTTTCTCTTCTGCTAACTGAGCAACAACCTCGTGGTCCACCATCGTCTTTAATTGTTTCTTCCCGTGATTGGAACGTAAACTGCTCATCCAGTTTTCATAGGAAATTTCTTCTCCACCAATGGTTGCAACCGGCTCTTTCGTGTCTATCGCAGGACCATTCTCTTCTCCTGCTGATTCTGCCGGTGACTCCTCCCCATTATTCCAAAAGGTTAACGAAGCAATATTGGTAATAATAAGGATGACAATGATGCCAAGCAATAATTTTTTCGACATTCTGTAATTCCCCCTGTATTGCCTTGCTTTATTGCTTTATTGCTTTAAGGCCTTTAACTCATCTTCTGTGAAGACATATTTTTCGTTACAAAAATGACAACTAGCTTCTGCACCATGATCCTCTTGAATCATGTTTTCAATTTCTTCGTTCCCTAACCCAATAATCGCTTGTTCAAGTCTTTCCCTCGAGCACCTGCAACGAAATTCTAAAGGTTGTTTCTCGTGGATTTTTAGCTCTTCTTCCCCAAGCAACCGTTCCAGAATTTCCTCTGGGCTATTCCCTTCTCTTATAAGGGAAGAAATTGGCGGGATGGAGGCAATTTGATTTTCTAGCTTGGTAATAATCTCATCATCAGCCCCAGGCATAATTTGCAGGATAAATCCGCCCGAAGCCAAAATGGTATGGTCTGGGTTCACAAGTACCCCAGCACCAACAGAAGATGGGACTTGCTCTGAGTTGGCAAAATAGTACGTGAAATCCTCACTAATTTCCCCGGAAATAATCGGCACTTCTCCAGTGAAAAATTCTTTTAAGCCTAAATCCTTTGTCACACTCAAATTACCTTCTACTCCGACCGCTCTAGCTACATCAAGTTTTCCTTTTGCATTTAAATCAAAATCTACATGCGGATTAGACACATAACCGCGGACATGCCCTTGTGCATTCGCGTCTGCAATAATAGCCCCAATTGGCCCTCCGCCCTCTACTTTTACAGTTAGAGAATCTTCACCCTTAAGCATTGCACCCATCATCGCTGTAATCGTAATCGTTCTACCTAATGCGGCAGATGCAGTAGCCCATGTATCATGCCTTTTTCGTGCTTCCTCTACTGTTTCTGTTGATGTCGCCGCATACGCTCTTACTTTTCCTTGATATGCCGTTGCTTTTATTAAATAATCCTTCATGCTGCTTCCTCCTTATGTTAGCTAGCTTTGCTTATTCCTTTGATAGATTAAATACAATCCCTTTAACGTTAAGTGTGAATCAACATGATCAATCGTTTCCGATGCGTCTGAGATCAGGGAAGCCAAACCACCTGTGGCAATCACTGTGGCATTTATATTGTTTTGTTGTTCAATACGTTTCACAATTCCATCAACCTGCCCAACATAGCCATAAAACACACCAGATTGCATGGCTTCCACTGTTGAAGTTCCTACAACATTGTGTGGCGGTACAATTTCAATTTTGGGCAGCTTCGATGCTTTACTATAGAGTGCTTCCATGGAAACATTAATGCCCGGGGAAATCACACCACCTTCGTATTCCTCATCCTTATTAATATAGCAGTAAGTTGTGGCTGTCCCAAAATCAATGACAATCAATGGCGCCTTATACTCTGCAATTGCACCTACCGCATTTACCACTCGGTCTGCGCCAATTTCTTTAGGATTTGGATATTTCATTTTAAGATAGGATTGAACCTCGTCTTTTCCAATTACCACTGGTTCCTGGTGGAAATATAACTGACACATTCTCTCCAACGCAAACATAATTGGTGGAACTACAGAGGAAATGATGACCCCATGTATATCTGAAAAGGCAATCCCTTTATGGTCAAATAATGACTTTATTAACATTCCGAATTCATCTTCTGTTTTATAACGGTCTGTCTTGATCCGCCATTCATGCTTAAGCTCGTCCTGTTCAAACACCCCCAGAACCGTATTCGTGTTTCCTACGTCTAATACAAACAGCATACCTATTCAGACCCTTCTCTTAAGACCTACTATCCTTTTTATACAACTTATAATATACCATAATTCATCTTGCAATGCGCAATGTCCAGATTGGCTGCCTATTTAGAAATACCTCTGTAAAATGATGCACTCTGCTCATTAGACCAACTGGTTTTCACCAGAACAAAAGCGCAGGGCGCCCGTTTTAAGGAACGCCGACTAAGTTCGCCTCGTCCTGAGGCAACGTCGGCATGACCCGGATCCTCCGGGCCCACGTAGCGAGTGGAACGAATCAACTGAGATAAATGAATCATGCCCCTGCATCAGGGGTATGTCGGCGTTGGCCGGCAAGGCCGGTTTTAGTCGACCTTCCTTTATTTTACGAACCGATGATGACTTTCACCACAAGGGTATAAGTGCGACTAAGCCTCTGGTTTCACCAGTCGGCAAGTCTTCTTTATCGTAGGGCAATGAAGTGAAGTCGCCTAGTTTCTGGGCGCTGGAGCTGGAAGTGGCTCCCCCTGTCAATGAACAACATACCGCCAATTATTTATACTTCCTTATCTATCAAAAAAAGGCAGTCTCCAGATTAGAGAACTGCCTTTTCTTCGATTACTTACTTTTTGTTTTTATCTTCGTCATCATCGTCGTCCCCAGAAGCAGGTTTGTTGTCCTGCATAATTGGGTCATCGATATAATGATCTTTTTCTTTACGTTCTGCTTCCTTCGCCTCTTCGAAAGATTCAGGCTCGTCATCCTTGGATTGAATGTTTACCTTCACATCACTATCGGAGTCTGTGCCGTAATCTTCTGGCTCAGGTAGTGTACCGTCTTCAAACAGGGACTTGATTTGTTTCGCATCAAGTGTTTCCACTTCAAGAAGCGTTTTCGCAACAAGCTCCAGTTTGTCTCGGTTTTCCGTAAGAATTGTTTTCGCACGATCGTAGCAGTAGTTAATGAAGTTCTGCATTTCTTGGTCAATATCGCGTGCAATAGAGTCACTATAGTTCTGCTCATTACCGATATCCCGACCAAGGAATACATCGCCACCGCCGCCACTAGTGAATTGTAGTGGTCCAATCTTATCACTCATACCATATTCGGTAATCATTTTACGGGCAATACCTGTTGCACGCTGGAAGTCATTATGTGCTCCGGTACTTACTTCACCAAAGATAATTTCTTCAGCAACTCGACCACCAAGAAGCCCTGTGATCTTATCAAACAGCTCAGGTTTTGTCATAAAGTAACGGTCTTCCCTAGGAAGCATGACAGCATAACCGCCAGCTTGCCCACGAGGTACAATCGTAACCTTGTGAACCATATCGGCATCATCTAAGACCATCCCGATAATTGTATGTCCACTTTCATGATAGGCAACGATATTACGCTCTTTTTGGGAAATAACCCTGCTCTTCTTCGCAGGCCCCGCAATTACTCTGTCAATTGCTTCATCAACATCAAGCATGTTGATCTCGCTTCGGTCACTACGGGCTGCCACAAGCGCCGCCTCGTTAAGCAAGTTTTCTAAATCGGCACCAGAGAAACCTGGTGTGCGCATCGCAATAACTTTTAAATCCACTGTATTATCTAGTGGTTTATTTCTAGCATGAACTTGTAATACTTCTTGACGTCCTTTTACATCTGGGCGATCAACCGTGATTTGACGGTCAAAACGTCCTGGACGTAACAATGCAGGGTCAAGGATATCTGCACGGTTTGTTGCTGCGATGATAATGATACCTTCGTTTACACCAAATCCGTCCATTTCTACTAGCAATTGGTTTAGCGTTTGCTCACGTTCATCATGGCCACCGCCAAGTCCAGCACCACGCTGTCTACCAACTGCATCAATTTCATCAATAAAGATGATACAAGGTGCATTCTTCTTCGCGTTCTCAAATAAATCACGTACACGAGAAGCACCAACACCGACAAACATCTCAACAAAGTCGGAACCACTAATCGAGAAGAATGGCGTTCCAGCTTCACCAGCAACTGCACGTGCCAGCAATGTTTTACCTGTTCCTGGAGGTCCTACAAGGAGTACCCCTTTTGGAATTCTTGCACCGACTGTGGAGAATTTACGTGGATCCTTCAAGAAGTCCACCACTTCCACTAGCTCCTGTTTCTCTTCATCGGCACCTGCTACATCTTTGAAACGTACCTTCTTCTTCTCTTCACTATACATTTTAGCTTTACTCTTACCAAAGTTCATGACACGGCCACCGCCGCCTCCACCTTGGGCTTGGCTAAGTATAAATAAGAAGAACAGTCCGATAATTAAAAATGGAATCATCGTAGTTAGAAAAGTAACCCAAGCACTTGGTTGCTCCTCTTCCTCTACATGAAGTACACTTTGCTCATTTGCCTGATCAGTAATCGAGGCAATTATATCTGTATTATCCGGAACCTGTGCTACGAATTGTTGCTCATCATCTGTCAGCGTTCCAGTAAAACGCATAATACCATTTGCTGGTTGCATCGTCATTTCATCGATTTCACCATTATTTAAAGCATCCATAAACTGTTTAACGTTAAATTGTTCTGCTTCTTCATTCTGTCCATTAAATACTCCTATTACGCCGATTACGACAAAAAATATGAGTACCCAGAAGAATACATTACGAAATATCCGATTCATTGCCTACCTCCTCCCAAACGGGAAAAACTATATAACATCGTACCATAAGAAAAAGTTGGAATACAACTAATTTACCTTCTACAAATAGATGAATCCTGAATGGCTCTTACCGCTTCCAAACCGACCCATTTAAGTGAAAAACTACTCTTCTCCACCGTAAATTTTTGGTTTCAGCACCCCGATGTAAGGAAGGTTACGGTATTTTTCTTGATAATCTAACCCATAGCCCACAACAAATTCATTTGGCACTTCAAAGCCTATCATGTCAGCTTTTAATGCTGCTGTTCTGCCTGAAGGCTTATCAAGCAGTGTAACAATTTTAATTGATTTGGCTTTGCGGTACTTGAAGAGATCCACCAAATAACTTAAGGTTAACCCGCTATCAATAATGTCTTCAATAATGAGCAGGTCTCTTCCCTCGACCTTTGTATCAAGGTCTTTCACAATTTTAACTTCTCCAGAGGATTTCATTTCCCCACCATAGCTCGAAACATCCATAAAGTCCATTTCCAAATGAACCTCTGTATAGCGAAGGATATCTGACATGAATGGCATAGCCCCTTTTAGAACGCCAATGGCCAATGGAAATTTCCCTTCATATTCCTCTGTTAATTGTTTCCCAAGCTCTTTACATTTGTTCGTGATTTCTTCCTGGGATATTAAGATTTCTTTAATATCGTCGTGCATGTCTGCTCCTCCTACATGTTGCCATTTTCATAGTATAGTTGAATATACGAAGCATTGTTCGACTTTCTTTCGGGGTTCCCTTTTTTAAGGCCGATCAGCCAGAGAATTTCCCCATTATTATCTGTTACTATTGGCCAGGTATCCCTCTCATTTCTTGGGATTTTTGCATCGATAAAAATGTCTTTTACTTTTTTGCTGCCCTTTAAACCTTTCCAACGCATCTTGTCACCAAATTGCCGTGTCCTAATATGTAATGGTAAAGCTACCTGGTCCATACTACAAAAATATGTAAGCTCGTCCTTTACTGCAAGTTTGTCAACGGTTGTAGCCGTTACAGCCGATCCATCTGGTAGGATAACCTTTCCTGGTATATCCATTATTTTGTGATACGCATCATTTCGCTCCTCGTCTGGCGCAAAATAAAACCGTATGTTGGCATAGGATTTTTCCAGCTTTAAATGGAGTGGAAAATCAATTTGGACATTGCTTCTTTCGCTTTGTAATAATGAGAAAAAATGTGCTTCATGTACATATGATAGGTTCTTTGGTAAATCTTCATACAGATAATTTAATATTAGATGAAAGGCACGTCTTTGTAAAGCGCGGGGGTACTGCTCGAAGCTATTAATTTCAAACTCAAAACCCTTATTCGAAAGGTCGGTTCCCATTACAGATTTGAGCAACTTCTTGGCTTCTGCCTGTAAAAAGTCTTCATCTTCCTGAAGCGTCTTGCTTAAATGTTGCATAGTAGTATGTATATTACTATTTTTATCTTTTAGTAATGGAAGAACCTCTTTTCGAAAATAATTCCTTGTATAGGTAGTCTCGTTATTAGATGGATCTATCCTTGGCGTAATTTGTTTAACAGCACAATAAGCTTCAAGCTCTTGCTTCGTGACACAAAGAAAGGGTCTAATAATAGCTCCAGTGGAAAATTTTCTTTTCACAGGAATTCCAGAAAGTGTATTCGAGCTGGCAGACCGTACAAACTCCATAAGCATTGTTTCTACCTGATCATCACCATGGTGTCCTAAAGCGAGATACGATGCCTGATATTCCTCCATCTTTTCCGCAAAAAACGCATAGCGAAGCTTCCTTGCAGCAATTTGCGTTCCCAGATGTTCTTCCTCTTTATACGCAGGAACATCCAACGAGGTTCCAACAAAAGGTATATTCCATTGCCTGCATACCTCTTTTACGTAGTGAAGGTCTTCTGAGGACTCTTCTCCCCGAAGCTGATGATCAATAGAAATCGCAATTATCTCAAGTTGCCATTCCTCTTTTAGTCCATGTAGAAAGTGTAAAAGAGCCATTGAATCAGGCCCTCCGGATACCCCAACAAGGACAGTCGCATTCATCGTTAGCAAACGATTTTCCTTTATAAAAGAAAGGATTTTCTTTTCCATTATGTGCATCTCCAACTATCCATTTTCATCCATCGTAACACAGAATTGACTAACCATCACCACTTAAAAAAGGAGGGACAACAGGTAATAGGCAATCGCTAAAAACGACAGGCTACCTAACTCAATTAGAGCAGGTTTCGCCAACTTAGCTTGCTTTCTGTTGTTGGAGCGTGTTTGCCTTTGTTGCTGAACACGCTGCAAAAGCTGCATTATATCCCTTTTCATTTCCGTACTTGATGTATATTTGCCAAGTAACGCTCTTTTCAAAACATGCTTGTATGGCGTAAGGGCTTTTACATCATTTAACTTTCTTATTAAAGTAGCTTCCGGATTAGAACCTCTCTCAAAACGCTTCGGGTAAAAGACATGCAGAAATACCATCACAAATGCAAACAAATCATAGCTAGGTTCCGCCTTCCTTGTACCCATACCCCAATAGCCTCGATCGTAAAACTCTGTATACTCTTTTATCGCTCTGCCAATTTGGGTGGTTCCGCCAACATCTACCCAGCGTAGTCTTGGAGGTGTCTGTATGACCATAAGATTTTCTGTTTTCAAATCACCAAACACCCAGCCTGATTGATGGAGTTTGGTCAGATCTTCTAACAGTTGCAGCATAAAAACACCGACCCACTCTTTTCCATGCTGATGGATAAATGTGCCGAGAGCCTCTCCCTTTAAATACTCCATCACATAAAATGCGTATTTTTTGCCAAGCGGGGATGTCCAATCATCCACATCCAATAAGTAAGGCCCAAGACGCGTACCCTGGACCTTTTCAAGTGATTTTAACACGTTAACCTCCACTGTCATAGAGGAACTGTTATCACTTATTTTCAGTGCGGCAGGACGTCCATTTATATCACACAGATATACAGAGCCAATGGCACCTGCCCCAAGCTTTTTCTTAATTAGATATTTCTTGTGATGCCATTTCCCTTCAATAACCGTTCCCGGCCTAACTTCCGAATCATGCTTCTTCCAATCCTGCCTCATCATCTCTGAAGCTCCTTAGTAAGCTTTTCTTACCAAATTGGTACATGGCCTCCCGAATTGCTGGACCAGTAGGCGTAATGCCTCCGCTTGTCAGCTTTGGAAAAATAGTTGAGATCGAGTCAAGTCTTGGGGACCAGTCGAATACCTTCTCCATATCCTTCCGTTTACCAGGAAAACTGAAAATAGAAAATCGGTTTCTTCCTATCCTTGCATTCAAGCTAAGAGAAAGATCGATTAGTGCTTCCTTTACTGTTTCCAGCTTATCGTGCATGCTCGCACTTGTATCAACGAGGACAAGAACCTCTAAATCACATGTTTCCCCCATATCCTCAACCACTTCCATGATTTCGCCCCGTTTTTCCGGATCAAGATCTTCCATTGATTGTTCAGAACCAAGGATTTGCTTCAATTCCTTATTTACAAAGCCTTGCAATGTTTGTGTCATCGCCTGTTTGGTTACCATTTGGACGGTTTGCGAAAGGGACTGCTTATAAACAAGCTGACTTACCCCGCCGCCTGATAGTGCAATCTCTTCCACTTCTTGCAACCCTTCTGACTCCTCTGTGTGTGTATCTTCCATAATCCCGATTACATTAACCGTTATACCTTGCTGGTTTGCCAGCGCAGCTGTAGCAGCAGGGTCTTCCCCCTTATTTGAACATCCGTCTGTTATAAGTAATATTTGCTTAATTGTACCTTTTTTCAAAACCATCTACCTCCCGTTTTTTCCAGTACCATCATCGCCAGAAAAAGGAAGGTTTATACATTTTACTCCGCTACACGCCTCCTTATTGTGCTTTATCACGATATACAGGGACGGCTGCCCATTCCGGTTTATTTTCCGTAACCTTTGCAACAAGCACCGTCATGTCATCTTCAATCTCTCCAGCACGAGTTCGTACAACTTCTTCTAACAGTAGATCGGCAATTTCCTGTGGGTCCTCTGTCTTCATTTCGCGAATTTTTCGCTTCAGCCAAAGATCGGTGTTTTCGACATGCTTTGGTCCATCAAAGATGCCATCACTCATCATAATAAGGACATCCCCTGCCATAAGCTGGTCATTAACAATATCTACATCAAACTCCTGAATAATCCCCATTGGTAAATTATTCGCCTCAACGCGAATGAGCTTATCGCCCCGCTTAATAAAGCTAGGTGATGAACCAATTTTTAAGAATCGGACAAAGGCATTATGCAAATCGATTACCGCAAGATCTAAGGTAGCAAACATTTCATCGGTCGTTCTTAAGGAAAGGATGGAATTAATCGATTTAATCGCTACTTTTTCTGGAATGCCCGTCTGCAGGATTTGCTGTAATAATCTTAATGTTTCCATGCTTTCCTCTCTAGCACGTTTCCCATTTCCCATTCCGTCACTAATTGCCATCGCATATTTCCCTGCACCAAGTTCAATCGTCGTAAAGCTGTCTCCCGAAACAAGCCCTCCACCTTTTGCAGCATTGGATGCACCTGTCTCCACGACAAAGGCTTTCGCTGACCCAAAGGAAAGGTAGCTATATCCATTTGGAAAAGGAGAAATCTCTTCTTCCTTCACAATAATCATTTCGTTTAATATATCCGATAAAACAGGGGCAATAAGCTTAGCGCCTTCTCCGTGATAACTATAGAAGCTTACGGTCATATCAATGTCTACATTTCCTTTTTCCAATCTGTAAATATCGAGTTTTTCCAAATCAATTCCCATATGCTTGAGGGCATGGACAATTTGAATTTCTTGATGCTCATGCTGCTGTCTCTCCTTCAAGATCTCTTTTGCAAAGTCCCCCATCACCTCGGATACCCCTTGCAGCTGATCTGCTACAAGTCGCTTGCTTTCCATTACTTGTTGCTTTAACTTTCTATTTGCCTCTAAGAAGGATGTTTCCTCCTTCATCGCCTCCATTACTTTCGTTGGTTTCACACAGTAATTCTCAAATTCTCTGGCTACTTTTCGGTTCGGTTCACGCCCTTCTGTCATGTCTTCTTTTATCTCTTCCATAAGCGAATAGGTTTTATCAAACTGCTTTTGCCAGCACCGTTCCTTCATAAAACACGTTTGGCAGGTCTTTTCCGTTACCTGACTTAAAAAATAGTCTGTTTCCCGCTTCGAATCGCCTTCTTCTAAATCAAGTGGATCCATTGTGTTAAAGCTTTTGGACAATGCTTCAAACACGTCGGAGAACTGCTCGACACGTTTTGCTGTTACATTGCGGACCTTTTGTAAATATTGTTCTTGCTCTTTCGTATACTCCTCTGTTCCTGGAATATACCGAGATACACGCTTAAAAATACTAGCAGGGGTCAAAAGAAAAAGGACAATCGCAAAGGACGACTCTAATATGGACGGAACAACGTTGGCTGCATCACCGTAAATTCCAATGAGGAAGGTACCTACAAGCAAACCCGCAGACACTCCTAGCTTCTTACCTTCCTTCAGCAAACCCCCGAGCAATCCTGAAAAGGCAAGCAAGCTCATTTGATATAGGTTCGCCACATTGGCAAGTGACAGAATAAGCCCGGCAACCACTCCTACAGTTGAACCAATAGCCGCCCCTCCCACAAACGATAACAGCAAAACAAAGTACCTTGATAACACTTGTTCAGCAGAAGCTCCATATAATTCCCAGCCAATGGTACCTGTCAGAATAGAAGCGATTAGAATGATCACACAGACAATTTCTTCGTTTTTCAAGCTTGGTTTATAACGCTTTGGTGATAATAAAGGAATGCTCTGCATAAAGATTAATACAAGGACCGTTCCGAGAACTCCCTCTACAAACAGAAGCATCCATTCATAGGAGCTTAGTTGCCCATTTATCGAATAAAGGAATAGCCTGGTTGCTACGGTAGAGGAAAAGACAACTATCGGAATCAGGATCTGTTGCCTTTTCACTTTTTTAAAAAACCCGGCCATCATAATAAACAACAAGATAGCAATAGAAAGAAAAATAGTTTGCGGAATGGAATAGGTTAGCGCACCTGCTAAAACAGCGAGAAGTGATCTGGCTGTTTTTTCCCGGTGGACAAACCACATTGTCGCAAGAAAAGCGACTGCAAAAGGTGATACTGCAGATAAAATAACAGCTCGTCCCAAAAGAAACCCTACAATGTAGTACAACAGCCCTTTATCTAAGAAAAGGGTTGCTACTTTCGTTTGCAACTTTCTCCGTAATGCCTCAGCTTTATTAACATGCTCTGCCCCATATACACCAGGTTCTACCCCAGAAATTGAACTCATAGAAATCCACTCCCGTCTTTAGTGAAGTTTATTAAACCACATTATGACTTCTTTTTTTGTCAAAACAACAGAGCATGTCTAATAAATCGTTCGACTTGTTTTTAGCAGAATAGCATGTTTCTACAAGGAAATGGGACTTAGATTAATGTGTTATTTCAGTTTTAGAGGGCGTTAAAAGAAGCGGAATAATCAAGAGAGGCGCTTATATTGGCACGATGGAAGTCGCCAGTTCTTTCTTATATGCAGGCTTCGATTTTCTCCTATTCTCTACCGGTAATGTGTCAGGGTACAGTCTTCTTTGCCGAAATAGCCAATATTTTAACTCTTGGTTTCTTTATTTTGTACTTACAGAAAATAATTACTTTTATATTTGCAGAAAAAACCTCTTGCCAAATTACCTACTCTTTCATATAATACTTCTTATGCCGAAATGTTCACCCGTGAACTATTTTACGAAAGTAGGAGTTGAACTGCATGGAAAATGAAGAAAAAATCAGGTGTATTACGAATTCCTTTCGTAACATGCATAACCTTTTCTATAAACAAATGTGGCATCATGCTAATGAGCTTGGCGTCACCATTGTACAGCTGCAAATTCTAAAAATATTGGATGATGAGCCGAACCTTAGCTTGGCCCAGCTTTGCGAAAGAATGAATAGTGGCAAGAGCGCTGTTTCTAGTACAGTGGATCGTTTAGTAAAAGCTCAATACATTCAGCGTGAGCATTCTCAAGCTGATAGAAGAGCCATCGTACTGAGCCTAACCCCACTTGGCAAGGAGAAAAAAGAGGAAGCACATGCCCTGTATTTTAAGCGACTGGACCCATTAAGCGAAATTAGCTCAGAAGATATGGAGGAGCTATTGCGCTTGCACGGACTTGTTCAAGAAAAACTGAAATTAATCGGAGATGATATAGTATGAAATTGAAAGATCGTTCAGCGTTTGTAGACGCTTCGGAAGTACCAAAAATACCTATTATATTTGTGATGGTTCTAGGGGCATTTGTTGCTATCTTAAACCAGACACTTTTAAATATTGCTTTACCAGTTATGATTGTTGATATGGACATGTCAGCAAATGCTGCCCAATCGCTAACAACGATATTTATGCTGGTAAACGGAATTCTTATCCCCATTACGGCTTTTCTAATGGAGAAATTTTCAACAAGACAGCTTTTTCTTACAGCGATGTCACTATTCGCTTTAGGGACACTTGTCTGTGGTCTGTCTTTCTCTTTCCCAATGTTGCTGATCGGACGTGTCGTACAGGCGGCTGGCGCGGGGATCATGATGCCACTACTTATGAACGTTATTTTGAGCCTATTTAGTATTGAAAAGCGAGGCGCTGCCATGGGATATATCGGTTTGGCAATGATGTTCGCACCAGCAATTGGGCCAACATTATCAGGTATTATTGTCCAAACCTACTCTTGGCGTGTATTGTTCTTTATTGTTTTCCCTATTGTGGTAATCGATATTATTCTTGCATATTTCCTATTACGTAATGTAACACGCCTTTCCAATCCAAAGGTCGATGTAAAATCCATTATGCTATCTACCTTTGCGTTCGGCGGACTACTTTATGGGTTTAGTAGTGCAGGTGAAAGCGGCTGGGGAAGCCCAACTGTTATCGTAACCCTAGCAATTGGCGCGGCCATTATGTATATATTTGTCCGAAGACAGCTTCGCATGGAATCACCAATGCTAGAGTTTCGCGTATTTAAATATAATATGTTTTCGCTAACTACGGTGATTAGTGTTGTAGTCACGATGGCGATGTTTGCTGCCATGATTCTTATTCCTATTTATTTACAAAACATCCGTGGCTTTAGCCCACTTGAGTCAGGCTTACTCCTACTACCAGGTGCAATTATTTCGGCAATTATGTCACCTGTTACCGGAAAGCTATTTGATAAAATTGGTGCCCGTCCACTTGCATTAGTGGGGTTATTCCTTACAGCGGTAACTACCTATTTCTTTGCCAATCTATCTGACAGTACTGGCTACTATTACATGATGGGATTGTACACAGCACGGATGGTCGGAATCTCAATGATTATGATGCCAATTATGACTGCTGGGTTGAACCAGCTTCCAAGAAGGCTCTATTCTCACGGGACGGCAATGGCCAATACATTGCGCCAAATGTCTGGCTCCATTGGGACTGCTTTCTTAGTAACGGTCATGAGTGCCCAAACAGCCAAGCATATTCCTGAATTCATGCCGGCTACTGGTACACCTACCGAGAAACAGATGGGTGTCATTGAAAACCTTGCAACAATTGAAGGGATTAACGATGCCTTTACTGTAGCAACTGTATTCGCAGTAATAGGATTTGTCCTATCCTTCTTTATTAAAAAGACAAAACCAGTCGAAGAAGATGAAGCATACCATAAGCAAATGGCTGAAAAAGCTAAAATTCAGCCACAAGCTGCGTTACAGCCTGAGAATAAATAGGAATTGTCGTACGGTGCTGCTTTGCGGGGTGCGTTGTGGCGCGGGGCGTTGCGGGGCGGGGCGTTGATTGAGTGGGTTTGATGGTCGATTGGGGCTCTGTCTTGGTTGATTGCGCCGCTGGTGTGGTTGATTGATCAGCTCTTGCAGTCGATTGACTGCTGGATTGGTTGATTGATCAGCTCTTGCGGTCGATTGCGCTGCTGGCTTGGTTGATTGATCAGCTCACGTGGTCGATTGCTCAGCATCCTTGGTTGATTGCGCCGCTCTTGCAGTCGATTGACTGCTGGCTTGGTTGATTGATCCGCTCTTGCAGTCGATTGCGCTGTTGGATTGGTCGATTGAGAAGCTCACGTGGTCGATTGCTCAGCATCCTTGGTTGATTGCGCCGCTCTTGCAGTCGATTGCACTGCTGGATTGGTCGATTGATCCGCTCTTGCAGTCGATTGCGCTGCTGGCTCGGTCGATTGAGAAGCTCACGTGGTCGATTGCTCAGCATCCTTGGTTGATTGCGCCGCTCTTGCAGTCGATTGCGCTGCTGGCTTGGTTGATTGAACTGCTCTTGCAGTCGATTGCGCTGCTCACTTGGTTGATTGAGGAGCTCTCTTGGTCGATTGCTCAGCATCCTTGATTGATTAAACTGCTCTCCCAGTCGATTGCACAGCATCCCTAGTTCATAAACTGCGCCCCCAATCATTGCACAGCCCTTTTACTAATCACCAGGATACCTCCGCTAGAAAAAACGGTATTCTGGTGTCTTTTTAAAAAATCTCTTGACACTTCCCTTGTCCTGCTGTATTATATTTTTTGTTGACTTATTTCGGCGGCGTAGCTCAGCTGGCGAGAGCGTACGGTTCATACCCGTGAGGTCGGGGGTTCGATCCCCTCTGCCGCCATCACCAAACCTTCTGCATGATGCAGGAGGTTTTTTTATTTTAACAAACGCACAGACGCTAACTATCGTCCTCTGAAAAATCCCAAAGAAAAACAGGAATCGCCTCATTAGGTGATTCCTGTTTTTATATATCTTTATAGAGCATTGTCTATAGACAGCAACTGCTATCCTCTTTTAGCACCTCGTCCTCCGCGTTTGGATTCTGTGTGTTTCTTTAAAGAGGCTAAACGGTCTTCTGAGTCTTTAAGGAAACGATTCATTTTAGATTCAAATGACTCTGTACGCTCCCTCGTATCACGTTGCGGACGCTTTGGTTTGTCTTTTGCCTTTTTGATCGACAGTCCAATCTTACCGTCCTTCCCGACATTAATCACTTTGACCGTTACTTCATCGCCAACACTTAGGTGCTCGTTAATGTCTTTGACATAGTTATCGGCAACCTCACTAATGTGGACAAGCCCTGTAGTGCCTTCCTTCAGCTCCACAAAAGCTCCGAAATTAGTAATCCCAGTTACCTTTCCCTGCAGCTTGCTGCCTACTTCGATTGACATAAAAAAAATGCTCCTCCTTAAAATTTTTAAAAAAACGAGCGACTAGTCAACCCGTTTTTTATGCGCCTTTTTAAAGGCACGGTCGCTTTGTATTATATTATAGCGAAGCCTTTAAAAGTGTGTCAATATGAGGGGTCTTCCTCTGGAATTTTAAAAATAAGCTCTCCCTTTTCTGAGAAGAAATAGTTGGTCCGAGCTATTTCCAGCACGTATTCTTCATCATTTAGCAAGTTTACTTCTTCTTTAAGATCCTTTTCTTTCTCTTTCAACACCGAAAGCTCCTGTTCAAGTTGTTCATATTGCTGAGCCTTTTCGGCATGAACTGTCCGTTGCTTAATATGGTATGCAGCAATGCCTCCTATTACAATGGCGACAACAATGGAGAATAACACAAGTCTGCGGACTAGTCGCTGCTTCTTCCTTTTTTGCCTTTCTATGTAAACATCGTATTGCTGCGTGTATTGTGAATTTAATTTTGTGACGGTTTCCTTGCTAGAAGACAAAGCTTCTACCTCCTTTTCAGGCGATTCTTTAGCTTTATACCTATATTCTTCATTTTACTATAAAATCCTGCAAGTTTGCGAAAAAAATTTTTAAAACTTTCTGGGAGAAGCCGATAGATGAGCTGAAATATCCAGCCGAACGGCGTGATGAGGACCGTGAGCAAAAATAGAAGCACGGTTCCTACCAGCTTAAGTAGTTTTATAAATAGTGACCAAATGAATGTAAGGATCCATTTGATTGGGGTAATAATTATTGCTTTTACACATTTTTCAATAAACCGATATATTGATGTGAGGATGCGAATAATGTGCTCCAGTAGCTTTTTATACGACTCAGCCGCCAATGCTTGGTATGCTGCAAAGCCCAGCAGACAGGCTGCAAAAATATAAAAGCGCAGCTCTCCGCCATTTACTCGGAATAAGACAAAAAACAAAATTAGCGTCTGGGTTAGCCAAAAGCTAATTTCCATCGTATAGGTTAGGACAACCCTTCTTTTCCAGTATGGTGCAAACCGGCGAAAGGTGTCCTGTACAATACCCAAATAAAAGCCACTTGAAACCATTGCAAGCATTGTCAAAAACTGCGTACTTAATGTCATCTGAATAGCTTGCTAAAGAATCCTTTAGCTTTCTCCTGCTGTTGTTCGTCAACGTAGGAAAGCTCATATATTTTACCTTTAATTGTGATTAATCCTTCACTGACATCTAGGTTTTTAAGCTGCAGGTTCTGCCCGCGAACAATCAAATAACCCATCACTGTTTCCAGGAGAAATTCCTCATTATCAAAGCTGTCCACTTCTTTTACACCACTGATTTCCAGGTTTTTTCGATTATTAATTTTCACCGCATGATCCGTTTGTACACGCGTGGTAGTTTCTTTATTTTCATAATAGTTCATATAAAACCCTCCTTATCATTATTACTCTATGATAGGAGGGACAAGGTTAGAACTAGCTATTCACTTTCTCTTCTTTAATCACACGGTACAGCGTCTCCGCTTCCTCTTTTCTTACCGTCTCCTTGAGTTCATTAACTTGTATCGTTACAAGCTTTTGTCCAAATCTAATAACGAGCTCATCGCCCTTAGATAAGGTAGAGGATGCTTTGGCGGTAGCACCATTTATTGTGATTCTCCCTTGATCAGCAACTTCTTTTGCTAAAGTTCTGCGCTTAATCAGACGGGAAACCTTTAAAAATTTATCAAGTCTCACTCTAATCCCTCTCTTTCCTTTGCTTGATCCCACAGTTCGTCCATTTCCTTTAAGGTAACATGATGAATGTCTTTCTGATTCTTTATCAGTTGTTCTTCAATATAAGAGAACCTGCTAGTAAACTTTTGATTCGTCCGGTTTAAGGCGACCTCTGGATTTACTTTATAATACCTTGATAGATTGGCAATGACAAATAGAACATCCCCAAATTCTTTTTCGATCTCTTCTTGGTTCCCTATTGAAATTGCTTCTTTCACTTCGTCTACTTCTTCTGTTAGCTTTGTCCAAATGTCTTTTACATCGTCCCAATCAAAGCCTGTTTTTGCAGCTTTTTTTTGTAGTTTAACGGCCTTTGCAAGAGATGGCAGCTGTTTAGGAACACCGTCTAGCACGGAGGTGCGCTCTCCCGGCTTCTCTTCTTTCTTCAGTTCTTCCCAGTTTTTAGTGACGTCTTCAACTGAATTAACGTGACGGTCAGCAAACACATGGGGATGGCGATGAATCATTTTATCTGTAACGGCCCGAATCACATCGTCGATCGTAAAGTAGCCATCATCTTCTCCGATTTGGCTGTGTAGCATAACCTGAAGCATAATATCGCCAAGCTCTTCTATCATGTTTTCATCATCTTGGTTATCAATGGCATCAATTAGCTCATAGACTTCTTCGATCGCGTATTGCCTTAGGCTCTCATGAGTTTGTTTACGGTCCCATGGACAGCCTTCAGGACTTCTTAGTATAGCAATAACCTCACGCAATCTAGTAAACGTATGGTTTAATAAGGCTTCAGGAGCTGGTGGTACGTAAACACTTGTTAAATTACTAATCTCCATCACATGATCTAGCTCTTCTAGTGGCACTTGGCGGATATGTTCCGTCTCACTCCCCGCAGCCTCCACAATGGTGACCATATAGTCGGCAGGTAAATCCTCCAATAAACTTAGCTTTACGTCAGAGGCAACAAAACGGTCATACACCTGACAGAAAATAAGATGCTGCTGATAGTTTAGATCTTTTCTTAAAAAGGAGGTAGCATCCACGAATTGAAATCCTTCAATGGGATCTATTTGCAAGGCGGTGAATAAATCATCCAAATAGCTTTGGCCACCAAGAATAGTCACCTCTACTTCCTCTTGTTCAAGCAGAAGCTGGACAGTCTTTTCTGCAAGCATAGGATGCCCAGGTACGGTGTAAAGGATAGAACGATCCTTTGCATGTTCAAGTAACTGTGTGACGATATTTTGATAAACTTCACGAAACCCGTCTTCTGCTTCATAAAGGTGGTCAAATGATTCAAAGGTGACCCCCTCCTCCTGTAAGGTGGGGATAACAGGATGATCCATAGTCCGCGTAAATATTGTTTGCTTTTCTTGCAGTAATTTTCTATAAAGGCCAAGCTGGAGCTGATCAATACCTCCTCCACCAAGCCCTATAACATTAATTTCGTTCATTGTCTTCCCTTCCTTTATAAAAACGTAGTAAAAAAGTAGAAAAAGGCAGCATTCTTACTTCTTTTTTGCTAAAAGCTCCCAGGCGAAGCAAACAAAATACATACAGTCCGCCTCCTGTTAAGGCGATCCACACAATATAACCCAGCAACAACAACCGGTTTGTAAGTAAATCTGCAACCAATGCATGCATTCCAATAACATAGAGGGTCATCACACAAAGCGCAAGTGCTGCTGCTCGAAAGTTCAATGCCTTCCTGAACTGTAAATGTGGAAGCTTTCTCCTTAATTCATAAAGCGTTACGGTACAAAGTAAGAGCAAGCTCAATACCGTGGCCACAGCGCTCCCGGTAATACCTAAAAACGGAACGAGCAGTTGATTGGCAATCCATTTTATGAAGAAAGCTCCTAGGATAAATCCGGCTGTTCTTTTGACATGTCCAAGTCCCTGTAATATAGAAGCAGCTGTCACCGAGACAGAGCAAAGAAAAATAGAGACAACCAACAGCCGCAACTCCGCTGTTCCTTGGTCATTTTGGAATAATAAAATGTTAGCATCCCTGAAAATAAGGATAAGCCCAATGGTAGCCCCCAGCGCCAAATAAACACTAAACAGAAGAGATCCCCTAATGTCTTGATAAAACAATACAGGTTCCTGCATGAGTCTAGTTCGCGAAATGTTTGGCAGGAGGGCTAAAGCAAAGGATGAACCGAGGACCAGCCCCAATTGAATTAACGGCTGTCCCCGATCAAACACTCCCTTCGCTTCCATTGCCTCCTGTTTGGAAAGGCCAAAATCCAGTAACCCCGGGAGCAGTGTAAAGGTATCAGCAAATTGGATAACGAGTAATACCATATGGTTTAAAGCAGCTACAGCACCGAACAACAGAATGGTGCGCACATAGTAGCTCCAGGGAATTACCTCTGAACCCTTCCAGTGTCTCCATGGCATGTTTTTTAGAAAAAGGATGATTAATATGACAGTGGCTGCTAATGCCCCAATGCCAGAAGCAAGGGCTGCTGCATGTCCAATTTTGTATATATCAAGTTGTTGCACACTTATGACAATCGCAGCTGTAATAAGCAATGAAACGCGTATCAACTGCTCCGTAATTTGCGAAACAGCGGTAGGCCCCATCTTCTGCTCCCCTTGAAAGCCCCCTCTCAGAAGGGCTAGCAGTGGAACGAAAAGAAAAACAACTGCCGTCAGACGATATGTACTGGTTAGCTCTGTATCGCCAATCCATCTAGCTAAATTCGGTGCATTAATAAAGATAAAAAGAAACAGAGCACCGTTGAGGACAAGCAATATAAGGAACAATGGAAAGTAAAAGTTTCGTAATGTTTGTCGCCCCTTATTCGTATCCATTTCCGATCGGAGCTTTGAAATAGCTGCAGGGTATCCATATAAGGAAAGCACCATCATAATTCCGAGAATAGGGTAAACCTGTTGATACACATAATAGCCAATATCTCCTGTAAGGTTTTGTAGGGGAATACGGTATCCTGCACTTAAAAGCTTGCTAAGTATCCCGGCCCCTGTTAATAAAAGTGCCCCCCTTACCAGCTGACTTGTTTCGTTCCTGCTCATGACTAACGCCCTTTATTTCCGTTAAATTTGCTTCTATTATAGCACACCTGTCACGTGGGCAATAACCGGGCTTGTTTTTCCTTTCCCTTACGCTGGCATAAGAGAGTTGATCTGTATCCATAAAAGCACCCTATAGAAGCGAGACAGATAGCTGTCCATTCTATAGGGTCTTATTTTTCCTACTCCATTTGTCTAGCCAAAAAACCAGCAGCCGTTTCAATGGATTTCTGTTCAACATTACTTAGTTTTTCCTCTTTCGAAAAGACCATCACACAACCGATTGGATCACCATTTGCAATAATAGGGCTAATACAATACGAATGTAGCTCAAGCTCATTCCCATCAATTACTTCCATATTACTTTTCTCTGTTTCAAATACAGGCGTACGGTTTTCAATAATTTTAGTAATATCAGGGCTAATATTTTTGTTTAGATAATCTTTTTTTGATTCCCCTGCTACTGCAATAACCTCATCTCTGTCACAAATCATAACCGGGGATTTGAGGGAATCAAACAGTGCTTCCGCATATTCTTTCGCAAAATGTCCAAGTTCATTAATAGGAGAATATTTTTTTAGAATAACTTCGCCTTCACGATCCACAAAGATTTCGAGCGGATCTCCTTCCCTGATCCTCAGTGTTCTTCTGATCTCTTTAGGAATTACTACTCTTCCAAGGTCATCAATCCGTCGAACTATACCAGTTGCTTTCATACTTAGCAGCCTCACTTTCCTATGGTGAAAAATTCTTTTTGTTTATCTTGTCCTAAGGTGTATTATCACCAACTGTGAACTTAGTATGAGACAACTTAGGAAGACTATACATGATGTCCCAAATTTTCACAGCAAGGAAAAAGGTATAGGCATATCTTTGGTTCTTCGATAACTTTGTTATGCGTCCCGATCGAGCTTATTTAACTCTTGAATGAACTTCGCCACAATATCATAGCGTTGATGTTTGGTATCTTGCGTCCCTTTAAAGATAATTTTTAGTTTGTTATTTTCCGTTCCAAGTTGTACATTTCTACCATACGTATTGGCAAGTTCAAATAACTTCGCGCCATCAATTTCCTGGCTCCTGTTTTCTTCCACAATTAGTTCTATCTTTGCATTTTTTTCCGATATGGATTCTACTTTCTCAGTCTTAGCATGCATTTTCAGCATAGACACGGTAAATAAATTTTCTACCTCTGTCGGATAATCTCCAAATCGATCCATTAATTCATCTCGCAGTTCTGTAATATCCTCAGAATCTTGGATCGTTTGGAATTGCTTATAAATATCAATTTTTTGTTTTTCATCTTGTATATAGGTTTCCGGAATATAGGCATCGATATTTAGAGCAAGCTCTGGTTCAAATGGGGTAAAGTCTTCTAAATCCTTTCCTGATTTACGAGCATCAATTGCGTCCTTAAGCATCTGCGAATACATATCAAACCCAACAGAATCAATAAACCCATGCTGCTGAGAACCAAGCAAGTTACCAGCACCGCGGATGGACAGGTCACGCATGGCAATTTTAAAACCTGACCCGAGCTCGGTGAACTCTTTAATCGCCTGAAGCCGTTTTTCTGCTACCTCTGTCAGTACCTTATCCTTTTTATACGTGAAATACGCATACGCCACACGGTTGGAACGACCCACCCGGCCACGCAATTGATAAAGCTGACTAAGCCCCATACGGTCTGCATCATTCACGATTAGGGTGTTAACATTGGGAATATCAACACCCGTTTCAATAATGGTGGTGCTTACTAACACATCGTATTCTCCTTCTAAAAAGGCAAATATGATATTTTCCAGCTCCGATTCATTCATCTGCCCGTGTGCCACAGCAATTCGGGCATCTCCTACGAGTGTGCCTAGATCTCTTGCAACCTTATCAATGTTTTCTACACGATTATAGAGGAAGAAGACTTGCCCGCCTCTTGCCATTTCTCGTTCAATCGCTTCTCTCATAAAGATTGGATTGTATTCCATCACATAGGTCTGGATTGGAAAGCGATTCTCTGGCGGTGTTTCAATAACGGAAAGGTCCCTAACACCAAGCATGGACATATGAAGCGTCCGCGGGATTGGCGTAGCAGTAAGGGTCAATACGTCCACATTTGTTTTCATCTGTTTAATTTTTTCCTTATGTTTTACACCAAATCGTTGCTCTTCATCCACTATCAATAGCCCAAGGTCACGGTACTCAAGGTCTTTGGATAGAATCCGGTGGGTCCCAATGACCACGTCTACCGTTCCTTTTTTTAACCCTTTTGTCGTTTCTGTCTGTTGTTTTCTCGTGCGGAAACGACTCATCAATCCAATATTAATGGCATGGTCCTGGAATCGCTCACGGATTGTTTCATAGTGTTGCTGGGCCAATATTGTGGTAGGTACAAGAATGGCGACCTGTTTCCCGTCTGCTACAGCTTTAAAGGCAGCACGAATCGCCACTTCTGTCTTTCCGTAGCCGACATCACCACAGAGTAAGCGGTCCATCGGTCTTTCCCGTTCCATATCTTGCTTGATCTCTGTGATACATCTAAGCTGATCCTCTGTCTCCTGATACGGGAAGGAGGCCTCAAATTCACGCTGCATTTCCGTATCCTCGGAAAAGGCATACCCCTTTTGGGCTTCCCGCTCTGCATATAGCTTAATTAAATCATCCGCAATATCTTCAACGGAAGATTGAACTTTTCGTTTGACCTTCGTCCATTCACTCCCACCAAGCTTATACAGTTTTGGCTCTTTACCTTCTGACCCGACAAACTTTTGGACCTGGTCAATTTGGTCAATTGGCACAAATAGCTTGTCATCACCGGAATATTTAATCAGCATATAATCTTTATGCATGTTGTTGAGTTCAAGTGTCTCAATTCCAAGATAGCGGCCAATACCATGATTAGCGTGTACAACATAGTCGCCGACCTTTAATTCCTGGTAATTCTTAATCCGCTCGGCGTTGGAAACTTTCTGCTGTCTTCTCTTTCGTTTCGTTTGCTTTTTAAATAATTCCTTTTCCGTAATTAACACGAGCTTATGCATTGGCAGTTCAATACCGCCATTCATATTCCCGACCGTAATAACCGGCTTTTCAACAGGTAGCTCTAAATGATGGCTTACGGATGCTTCAATGTCGTAGTCGGTAAAAATAGAATGGATCTTTTCTGCCCGTTTTTCATTTGGAGCAAAGATGACAACAGAAAAGCCCCCTTTTTCCCAACGGGTTAATTCATTTTTAAATAAATGCATTTGTCCGTGAAATTCCTGCATCGCCCGTGATGAAAGGTTTATAATATTTTGTGGCTGTGTATTTGGTATATGGCGAAGGAAGACAGACATATAAAGTCGTTGATGGTCCAGACTGTCCCACACTTGATGCCAGTCAAAAGAAAACCTGCTATTTTTCACCATCCGGTTCGCTTCTAACAGACTGCTATACCATTCTCCCTCTTCTGTATCAAGATTTAGTGCCGTCTCTTGAATACGGCTCATTTCATCCATAATCACCAAACCATTATCTGGTAAGTAATCTAATAAACTAGCAGGCCTCTCATATAAATAACCAATATATTTATACATCTCTTGAAAATGTTCTAGGTTTTTCAGCCGGTCAATGTCAGGGGAGATTGCCTCATCTAATGTTTCCTTCGCTTCAGATGACTTAAGGCTCTTCATGCTAGCCGCCAATGCTTCTTCAAGTCGTTCTCCGCCAGAAAGGATATCCTCTTTCGTGAGCAGTAGCTCTGTAGCAGGGCCTACCATTACTTCCTTTAATGTATCTAATGAGCGTTGTGTCTCCGCATCAAAATAACGTATCGAATCAATTTCTTCATCGAATAATTCAATACGGATGGGATGCTCTTCTGTGATCGGGTAGATATCTATAATCCCCCCTCGTCTACTAAACTCCCCTGGTGAAGCAACCATGGAAGCATGCTCATATCCCATATCGACTAAGGAAGATAAATAGTCATCAATGTTTATATCTTCTCCAAGCTTAAAAGCTAGCTGGTATTTCCCCCAATAATCTGTCGGAGGAAGCAAACGCTTTAATGCTGCTACTGGTGCAACCAAAACTCCTGTCTTCTTACTTGACCAAGCTGTGAGGGACTCAATTCGCTGGCTTCTTAATTCCGGGCTAGCAATTGCTATCTCAGAGGCTATCAACTCATTAACAGGATAGAGATGTACGGAATCATCCTCCATAATCTCAGATAAATCATCATATAATTGCTGTGCCTGTACAAGCTGATGTGTTACTAATAGGACAGGTCTTTTTGTAGATTCGTTTAATATGGACACGAGTATACTTCGTGCAGAACCTGATAGGCCAGCTACAAGCTGCTCTTTCATCCCACTTTCTATCCCACTAATAATAGATTGGATATCTTCCTTGGATTGTAAATATTGATTAATACCTTTCATTCTGAAACCTCCGCCTGCAATACTAGTAGAAAAGCGCAGAGCCCCCTTAATGGGAACTCACCGCTAGACATTTGAAAAGCGCAAAAATGCTTTGGTTTACTATACCAAAGCTTTGTTGCTTATTATTGTATAAAAAAGTCAAGTTCATGATAATGAGGATGGTGACCTAGTGTTTCCTCACAGCTTTCACAAATGGACGTAATTTGAATATCGCCATTCGATTTGTATTTTATCATATCTTCCTTTTCCTTTATGGATAATTGATCAAATCCAAGCATCGTTGACTCTACTACTTGATGTTCTAACCTTCCAATCTCATTCATGCAATGTCTACATGTATAAATAATAGGCACCCTATAAAACCTCCTTGGAAACCAACAAGATGTCTTGTTTAGTTTTACCCCAAAGTGGTTTGATTATACCTATGTAAAACATTTAAGATCTAGCACCATAACCTACGTCTAATTATGTATAGGTGTTAGCTATTATAATCATTCATTACTTCTAAAAATGGTTTTTCCAACCATGCTTCACATGCATCAGCAGCTTTTTCAATACTCTGTTTAACATCCTCCTGCTCTGCTTTATGAAATGAACCGAGTACATAATCTACTACAGGAAGTGGTGTGGTAGGTCTGCCAACTCCGATGCGAATTCGTTTAAATTCCTTTGTCCCTAAGTGAGAAATTGTAGAACGAATCCCATTATGGCCACCATGTCCACCTTTTTGCCGAAGCCTGATTTTCCCTGGAGGTAAATCAAGGTCATCGTAAATGACCACGACATCTTCCACATCGATCGAATAGTAATCAAGCAATGGCCTAATAGCATCACCGGATAAATTCATATAGGTTTGTGGCTCCACAAGCAACACTTTATTTCCGTTAAGTGTTTCCATTGCATAATCCGCATTAAACTTGGTTTTATTTAATGACCAGCCATGGCGATGTAATAATTCATCTATCACCATAAAGCCGGCATTATGTCTCGTGTCCTTGTATTTTTTTCCTGGATTGCCCAGTCCTACTATACACTTCATTATAATCTTCCTTTTTTGTGTAATGTAAAATTCATTAATTTGTGATGCTAAAGTCAACCTATTTATAAAGGGGCTGGAACATAACTAAAATTAGAATAATACTTTTTAGCACCGCTTCGGCAGAACACTCCGCTTTCCACGGGCACGGCGACGGGCCAACAGGATGTTGGTCCGGGAGACGTTGCCACAGGACGTGGCGACTTTAGTCTTTGTTCCTTTTCCACTGCGGGGTCTTCGGACTCGTGCTGTTCCCGTTGGACAAGGAAAGCTACGTCAGCGATGCATCGCATGCAGGAAATACGAATGATTTCATAGGAGTCTCCGTGTCCTGCCTACGCTAAAATAAAAGATAACCCGAACTAAGCAAACCTCTATTCAAGGATTTACATGCTAGTTCGGGTTTTCATGTAGCAAAATTACCTCTGTCCCAATTTCACCTACATTTCTATTGAATACTGCTTAATTTGCAGCCTTATCATACATATTACAAAAACTGCTTGTTGCTACTCTTTATTCTCTTCATTTAGAGGCTCTGCTTCTGGGTCGACTAGCTCTGGCTTATCGTCTTCATCTGGTGCTTCTTCTATATCTTCTAGTGTATCAGGAGTGGTCACTGTCACAACCGTAGTTTCCTGCTCGTCTAGAATTTCGTAATTGCTTGCTGAAGGTAGGTCTCCGACTGTTAGACCTTCACCGATTTGAAGTGCTGATACATCGACCACAATTTCCTCTGGAATATTATTAGGCTTAGCGCGTACTTGTAAGACATATAGTGGTTGTTGTAAGACGCCACCATCTTTAGCACCTTGCGCCTCTCCGTCGATACGAACTGGTACCTCAACATCCATTTCTTCAGACATATTTACAACATAAAAGTCTGCATGAATAAGCTCGTCCTTAATCGGGTCAATCTGGTACTCATGCAACATCACATCTACAGCGTCACTATTTTCCAAGTCGAGGGAAATGATTGCATTTCTACCTTCGTCACGGACTGTCTTTACGAGTTCAATGCTGTCCACTGAAATTGCTCGTGGTTCCTTATTTTGTCCATATACAACAGCAGGTACTTTTCCGCTGTTTCTAATTTCCTTTGTTGCTGATTTTGTAAGATCTTCTCGGTTTGTTGATTTTAGCTTTACTGCCATATTCATCACCCTCCAAATTAGTAAAAAAACTGTTCAGTTTTCTCTCTGTTTTGTGTTCGTGTGTACTTTATGCAGTGCCTAGCGAGCTCTATAACCGTAACTCTACTAGCAATTCTAAAACACGCTCCATTAAGATGTTACCCATTAAATCAGTCTGCTAAACCTTAATCAAATAAAATACTTACAGATTGTAACTCATGGACTCGGATGATTGCTTCCCCAATTAACGGCGCAACCGATAGTGGCGTAATTTTATCAATATTTTTATCCTCAGTTAAAGGAATGGAGTTTGTGATAACTAATTCCTTGATCATCGAATTATCAATGCGCTCAATAGCTGGACCGGATAGAACAGGGTGTGTACAGCATGCATACACTTCTTTGGCTCCATTTTCTACTAAAGCATTGGCTGCAAGTGTAATGGTCCCTGCTGTATCAATAATGTCATCAATAAGGATTGCTGTCTTGCCTTCAATATTTCCGACAATGTTCATCACTTCCGCTACATTCGGGCGTGGTCTGCGTTTGTCTATAATCCCAATTGGTGCCTTTAGACGATCTGCCATTTTACGTGCACGTGTCACGCCACCATGGTCAGGCGATACAACAATAATGTCTTCCAACCCTTTTGCTTCAAAATAATCAGATAGGATTGGCACACCTTGCAGGTGATCTATTGGAATATCAAAAAACCCTTGAATCTGTGGCGCATGGAGATCTAATGTAATGACTCTTGTAGCCCCCGCTGTTTCCAGAAGGTCAGCTACAAGTTTTGCTGCGATTGGTTCACGGGATCTTGCTTTACGATCCTGACGGGCATAACCATAGTAAGGCATCACAATATTGATAGATCTTGCAGATGCACGTTTAAGCGCATCAATCATAATTAATAGTTCCATTAAATGCTGGTTTACAGGTGAGCAGGTTGACTGCACAACATATACGTCACAGCCACGAATGCTTTCCTCAATGTTAATTTGAATCTCACCATCGCTAAACCTCGATACAGTACATTTACCTAATGTCGTACCGATATGGTTAGCAATGTCTTCTGCCAATTTTAAATTCGAATTTAAAGAGAATACTTTCAAAGATGAATCTTTGTAAGTAGATGCCATGAGTTAAAACCCTCCGTTAATCTTTTTGTCTGTTTTTTATTTTTGATGCGTACCCTTCTTTATTCGTTTGTCTGGCACGCGCGACAGACAGCGAATCCTCTGGGACGTTTTTGGTAATGGTTGAGCCCGCAGCGACATACGAACCTTTCCCAATTGTAACTGGTGCAATCAGGTTAGAGTTACATCCTATAAATGCGTCGTCTTCAATCGTCGTTAAGAATTTATTCTTTCCATCATAGTTCACTGTAATTGTACCACAACCAACGTTAACATTGCTTCCAACTTGTGCGTCTCCAATATAACTTAAGTGGGAAACTTTGCTGCTGTCCCCGAGGTTTGTTTTCTTTATTTCCACGAAGTTTCCAATTTTTGCCTCATCACCAATTGAAGATTCAGGACGAATATGCGCAAACGGGCCAATTTTTACTCGATCCCCTATATGGCTATCAGACGCAACACTTTGTTTAATAACCGTATTTTCTCCTATATGGCAATTCGTTATTTCGGTAAATGGTCCTACTTCAGCATCACTTTTTATGGTAGTGTTTCCTTTTATTACCGTTCCGGGGTGGATAATAGCATCTGGTTCGATGACTACATCTGGATGGATGTACGTGTTACTTGGATCTATAATTCCTACACCATTACGTAAATGCTGTTCATTGATCCTTTGTTTCATGATCCCTTCAGCCTGCGCTAAAGCAACTCTGTCATTAATTCCAAGTGTCTCTTCAAAATCAGGTGTTAAATGGGCACTTACTACTTCTGACTGATTGCGAAGGATTTCAATGACATCAGGCAGATAGTACTCCCCTTGTGCATTATCATTGGAAACATGCTCAAGCGCTGCAAATAAAGCCTGGTTATCAAAGCAATACGTACCTGTGTTGATTTCGTCAACGAGTAGCTCTTGTTCATTGGCATCTTTATGCTCCACAATTCTTTCTACCTCATTCGCTTCATTGCGGATAACCCTGCCATATCCAGCTGGGTTTGGAGCCTTTGTAGTAAGAATGGTAGCTTTTGCTCCTGTGCGTTCATGGTGTGCGAACAATTCTTCGTATGTCTCGCCTTTAATTAGAGGGGTGTCTCCACAGACGACGATCGTTGTACCTTCTTTATTTTTTAAAAGTTCCTTCGCCTGAATAACTGCATGCCCTGTGCCTAGCTGTTCTTCCTGTACGACTAACTCACTTTCATTTCCTATGTATTCTGCAACTTTGTCTGCTCCAAATCCTACCACAGTAACAACACTACCTAGATCCACTGTCTTTACCTGTTCCAATACATGTTGTACCATAGGCCGACCCATAACTGGATGAAGCACTTTATATAACTTTGATTTCATTCTTGTCCCTTGTCCCGCTGCTAAGATCACCGCATACCGATTCGTCATTAGGAAACCTCCATGTTTATTAAACTTTTCTATGTACTCTATCATTAACGAAAACTTTAGCTATTTAATATAATCCATAATGAATATATCCTAAATAGCTATGGATTTCAACATTAGAAGCTCTATTTCATAAGCGGGAATTGGGGCAGGGAGCAGGATGTAAAGCGGAAAAAAGGTAATGGTAAATATGTCCAAAAAAAAGAAGGCCAACCTGTTGTAAGATTAGACCTCTAGTTGCTTTCACGCAGGTTGATGATTTAGGATGCGCCTGCTTCCTCATATTCTACATCTTCTTCCCCTGCACGACGATATTCTTCTAATACAGCATCTTGAATCTTTCCACGCGTCCCGGAATTTATCGGGTGTGCAATATCCCTAAACTCTCCATCCGGAGTTCGTTTAGAAGGCATTGCTACAAATAAACCATTGTTTCCATCGATTACACGAATATCATGAACAACAAATTCTTGATCTAGTGTAATTGAGGCGATAGCGCGCATTCTTCCTTCTGTATTAACGCGGCGTAATCTAACGTCTGTTACTTCCATGATGTTTCACCACCTTTTCCCTTTTGAACTTATTTAACAAGTTCAACAAAATATAGGAAATTCCTTCTTTTTCTAAAAAAAATATTATTATTTTTTTGAAAAAGCGGGAAAAGTGGCTTTGTTTCTGCTTTAAATTACGCCAATCAGGACTTTTCTCCTATGTTACCAGGCTGAACCTCAATCTTTTTACCTTTAATATCAACATTGGAAATTTTAATTAAAGAGGTGTAATTATCCACGACACGTTCCTCTTCTTCATCATCTGCTTCTGCCAGCACCCCAATTGCTTTTACATTTGCCTGAAACTCTTCAAGCAGACTGACCATACCTGTAATTGTGCCGCCAGCTTTCATAAAGTCATCAATAATACAGACGTTTGCACCTTCTTGTAAGCTTCTTTTCGGGAGTACCATCGTTTGAATTTTTCTCGACGAGCCTGAAACATAGTTAATACTCACAGAGGAACCTTCCGTGACTTTAGGGTCTCTTCTTACAATCACGACAGGTACATCCAGGAAAGATGCCACCGCATAAGCGAGTGGGATACCCTTTGTCGCAACCGTCACTACCACATCAATGTCTGATTTCGAAAAGGCTGAAGCAAAAACACGACCTATCTCTTTTACTGTTTTAGGGTTCCCTAAAAGATCGCTCATGTATAAATACCCACCAGGGAGTATTCTATTTGGGTCTTCAAGCTTTTGCCTTAGCTGTTCGATAAACTGAAAGCTTTTTTGCTGGGAGAACTCTGGAATAAATTTCACGCCACCTGCCGCCCCAGTAGTACGGTTTAAATAGCCCAAGCCTTCTTGCTGGAACACAGCATCAATAATGTCCATGTCCTCACTGACGGAAGCCTTTGTTGTTTGGAGAAGCTGGACAAAATAAGGCAACTGAACATGTTCTCTTGGGTTTTCCAGAAAAAAGTTGGTTAACGTGACCAAACGATTGCTCCTTTTCATTTCCACACCTCAAAACCGAATAATTTCTACATAGTATAACATTAATATATGCATTTTGGAAGACTAGCCTAATAGCCGTACCAAAAAGACTTCCTCACAAAACCCGCGCATCCCGTTATAGATACGATGGGCCTTGTTTTCTTGCATAATTAGTCCATAAACTGTCGGCCCACTCCCGCTCATTAACGTACCGGTGGCACCTGCTTGTCGCATCGCTTCTTTAATCTGGCGAACCTGCGGATGTTGCCCCATCGTAATCCGCTCTAAAGAATTACCCAAATTTGCACAGAGCATCGAAAAATCATTTTCCTCTAGAGCCCTAAGTAGCTTTTCGTTCACAGGATGGTCTAGCTCGTCCACCTTAATTTGTTGAAAGATTTTACCTGAAGAAACGCCAATATCAGGCTTTGCGAGTACGACCCAGCAGGGAGGAGGAGATGGAAGGGGGCGGACAATCTCCCCTCGCCCTGTGGCAATCCCTGTTCCCCCAAAGACACAAAAGGGAATATCGGTACCTAGCTCCGCACCTAGTTCGGCCAATTCCCCCAACGTGAGGTTCAAGGACCAAAGCCGGTTCAGCCCCCTGAGTACAGCAGCAGCATCTGTGCTCCCACCCCCAAGCCCGGCAGAAACTGGTATGGTCTTCTCAATCTTAATATGCACACCAGCTCTTATGTTGTAACGCTCTTTAAACAAAGCAGCGGCTTTATATGCTAAGTTTCGTTCATCACTCGGCACAAACCTGCTCTCAAGGGATATTTTTATCCGATCCTTTTCCAACTCATGAAACTCAATCCGATCAGAAAGGTCGATGGTGGTCATAATCATTTCAATATTATGGTAACCATCATCACGTTTACTTAACACATCGAGTGATAAGTTAATCTTGGCGGGGGCTTTCTCAAAAAGTACCAACACCATCACCTTCTTGTACATAGATAAACAAATTGTAACATATTCCAAAAACAGTGGCGACTGGGGTGCTAACCTTAACGAGACAAAGTTCCGTATCTAAAACAAAGGACAAACCCTACTCGGGTTTGCCCTTTGATTGCATATTTTGCTCGGCCATTTCAATTGCACGTTTCACCATATTACCGGCATCCCTTGCTTTAATACCGCCCCAGCCCTCTTGTTTTACCGTGTCGTAAAAACCTAACTCCTTTGCAATTTCTTCTTTCAATTGGTCTGACATCATCCCTTTACGTCTAGCCATGAAAGAACAACCCCCTTCTGCATGAGCTTTTTTACGACATCTATAGTTTATGCAGAATGGGAGACCTAAAACGAAGCAGAAATATGTAAAAAAGGAAAATATGCGTAAACCGCTCTGAAAGGGAGGCTTTTTTGGCAAAGCAAAAGCAGTAAACGGAGGTCTACTGCTCAAGGGCTCTTGCTATTACTCGTTCCTCTGAAAAACTTAATTCCACTGTTTCTGTTAACACGTCCGCATAGCTGTATGAAACACGTTCGAATGCATTTTCTTCCTGGTCCAGCTCCACAATAAAAACTGAAGGATACGTCTCTGCTAGTACTCCGGACCGTTCAATCGTTTTCCTTCTACCACCGTTGGCTCTTAGCTTCAATCGCTTCCCAACATGACCTTCAAGACCTTGCTTAATTTCGATTAATGTTTTAGCCACTATACCCCACCTCACTGTTAACATTTTACCATAAGCTTGTATAATAGTCAAACAAAACTTTATATTATATCAAGATAACAAATTTAATGTCAACAATTTATTTTGTCGATTTCCTTTATTATTTGTAAAAGTTAACAATTTATGTAACGGTTTCTGATTTATTTTTTGGATTAGCTTGTCCACAAGCGATCAAGAGCAGAACTTACCTTATAGGTAAGAGGCTCCTTTAATGTTCATCTTCCTCGTCCATATAGGGCATCCCTGTTCGTAGCAAGCCCCTTGTTTCCACTCCCCCCATCCCTTTATCCCCAGTTAATGTATTCCGCAACGCTTCCCACACACTTACCTTTTCCATAAACGGTGTATAAGCAATTCTCGCAGCGATATAAACCGGATCAAGGGCATGGATATTAACACGTTGAGGCGAGCTTGCAAAGTTGGCTCCTGCCCTTATAAGGGATTCAAAGTGAGATTGGCAAGCCCCCGCAAAGATGACAAGTTGGTCCAAGTGAGGATTTATTTTACGTGCTTCACGTACCGTCTCTACAAAATACCTTGAATGTCTATAGGCACGTAGATCATTTTTTACGCCTTTATTTTTAGAAAACGAATCATGGCCTGTGATGACAAGGATGTCTGGCTGAATTTTATTTATTAAGGCACCAATCTCATGAGGCATATCCCTCTCATGTAAATGGACACCGTGAACTTGCAGACCCATTCTGTGATAAAGCTGAATACACTTTTGTAAATACATCTGATCCCCGTCTAAATGGAGAACCTTTGCTGGCAATTGAAATATTTTGGCATCAAACTGATAGCCATCAGAAGATTGATAATCCCGCTTTTCTTTTAGAAGCTGATAGTCTTGGCGAAACAAGCGATAAGAGAACTCTTCTTGATCCTTTCCTTTTTTGCGTCGTTTCTCTAGCTCTCTCTCCGCAACAGGTGAAAGATCATCCATCGGCGCATCTGCTTCAAGTCGTAAATCTTCCCCAAATAAACCAACTACTTTCTTTTCCACTGAGCCAACACGAAAGAGTAAATCATGGTTATAGGACTTTCTTGTAACTAGCCCGCCTTTCTTTATCTCCATTCTCTTCACAGCCTTCCATTATGCAAAGCATTACTCCTATAGACTATGAAGCATCTATGTGAACCGTGCGACTAAGAATGTTGGGTGGAGAAGTTATGTTATAATCTTAATAGGTGAAAGGGGTTTCATTATATGGACTTTAAAAAGGGTATTTCTATGGTTTGTGTTGTCCTGTGTGTGTTACTTTGGGTGCCCAATATACTGTATCAGTTATCCAGCCCTTTATGGCTGTTAACGTTCCCAATTGCGGCAGTAGGGTTAGTATTTGGATGGCTTGCTCGAAAAAGCTGGCTAATGATAGGGAATACACTCATGTTTTTTAGCTTTTTTATTGTGATGGCTGTTGGGCATGTTATTTTTCAAAAATAATGAGGAGTCAGTAAGGGAGATAAAAAAATGGAACTATATACGGAGAGGCTAAAGCTAATTCCTTGTTCTAAAGGGTCTTTACTACCCTATACTTCTAAGGAATACAAACAAGGACCACATTTTGAAATGTATTTGGAAGAATTGGAAAAAGATAAAACGCTTTTAGGTTGGGGTGTTTGGCTAGTTATTGAAAAACGAACGAGTAAAATTATTGGGGATATGGGATTTAAAGGTAAACCGGACACAGAAGGTTCTGTGGAAATAGGTTACAGTATCTTATCTTCAGCACAAAACAAAGGTTATGCAACAGAATCTCTGCGCAGCCTTACCACTTGGGCATTTAATACTTACCTCGTAAATCATATAACAGCTGAATGTTTAGCAGACAATGTGCCTTCCAGCAAGGTTTTGGAGAAGTTAAATATGAAAAAAGTAAAAAGCAATAATGGTATGTTATATTGGCAATTAGATAAAAGTGCGGATTGCATACAGAACAAAAGCGCAGGGCGCCCGTTTTAAGGAACGCCGACTAAGTTCGCCTCGTCCTGAGGCAACGTCGGCATGACCCGGATCCTCCGGGCCCACGTAGCGAGTGGAACGAATCAACTGAGATAATGTTTCATGCCCCTGCATCAGGGGTATGTCGGCGTTGGCCGGCAAGGCCGGTTTTAGTCGACCTTCCTTTATTTTACGAACCGATGACTTTCACCACAAGGGTATAAGTGCGACTAAGCCTCTGGTTAAAAGAAAAGCGCAGAGCGTCGTTTAGAAACGTAGCGGATGGAGCGAATCAACTGAGATAAAGGAATCACGGTGAGGATACGAACCGATGATGACTTATCGTAGGGCGATGCGTGAAGCCGCCTAGTTTCTGACGCTCGGAGCTAGACACAACACCAGTCGGCAAGTCTTCTTTATCGTAGGGCAATGAAGTGAAGCCGCCTAGTTTCTGGGCGCTGGAGCTGGACGTGGCTGTTCCTGTCTAAGAACAACATACCGCCAATTTTTTATACTTCCTTATCTTTATAAAAAACCTGAATACGCTGACCCAGGCTTTTTAAATTCTCATTATTTTACTCTATACTAAACTTACACCCTTCATCTACCCCAACTTATAAAATGCATTCGCTAATGTAGCAAATTCCTGCATATCCAGCGATTCACCACGTCTTGTACCATCAATACCAATACGCTCCAGTGTCTGGTTGATTACTTCTTTATCAATCGCCCCTTTAAAATGATTCGTCAGGTTATTCCGTAATGTTTTACGACGCTGGGCGAAGCTTGCCTTAATAATGGAGAAGAAGTATTCCTCATTTTCCACTTCAACTGGAGGCTTGTCCCTTTTCACTAATCGCAAAATGCTTGAGTCGACATTTGGCTGGGGCATGAATACCTGCTTTGGAACGTCCATTACAACAGAAGCATGGGTGTAATACTGGACCGCTATAGTTAAAGACCCATAGCTCTTCGTATTCGGTCCAGCTGCCATTCTATCTGCAACCTCTTTTTGAATCATAACCGTAAGGCTATTTACTGGGAGATCCTCATGTAAAAGCTTTAATAAGATCGGAGTGGTAATGTAATACGGCAAGTTCGCTACCACATGAACAGGTTGTGTTGGCGAGAAATTAGCAGCAATTTTCTCTGCAACATCCGCCTCTAATATATCTTCATTCACGATGTTTACATTGTCGTATTCACGTAACGTATCCTGCAGTACTGGGATTAAGCGTTGATCAATTTCAAATGCTACAACTTTATCAGCATGAATTGCCAATTGTTCGGTTAAGGCTCCGATACCTGGACCGATTTCAATTGCTCCAGCCTGCTTATTAATCCCTGCATGGGCGATTATATTTTCTAAGACATTGCTGTCAATAAGAAAGTTCTGTCCAAGACTTTTTTTGAATGTAAATTTATATTTATTCAATATTTCTTTTGTGCGTGTAGGTGTTGCAATATATTTTTTATTCATTGGGCCCATCCTCCTGTTGCAGTTGCTTCATGGCTTCCTCAAATTGCGCTTTATTTATTTGGAACATTGTCAGTCGTTTTAAAAGTTGCTTCCCATTAGTGTGCCCAATTTGCAACAGCTCACCAAGACGCTTTCTCCTTGTACTAGAACCGGCCCCACCAATTAGACCATGCAATACTAGATCTTCTTTCGTAATCTCACTTTGCTCTTCCTCTTTTAATTCATAGACATCAGCCAGTGCTTGTTGGATTACTTCAAGGGAAGCGTGCTCAATACCTAAGCTGCGTTTCCTTACAGAGCTTGATCTAGCTTGATTAGGAGTGAGAAAGGCATGCTTACAACCAGGCACAGCCTCATTAACAATGTGGCGAATACGCTCCCCGGGATAATCAGGGTCTGTAAAGATTATGACGCCGCGTTTTTCCTTGGCGTGTTTAATTTGCTCCAAGGTTACACGATTTATGGCTGACCCGTTTGTTTCAATGGTATCAGCGTTAACAGCTTGAAGGATTCTAGCCGTATCATCTCTACCTTCCACAACAATTACTTCTTTTATCTTCATTGCATTCCTCTTTCTTCACGTATTAGATAGTAGCTGTACATGACTACCTAATATCATTAAAATGTATCAAAATTCCCGCAGGCGTCTGTACTGCCGTGTGCTATTTCATAGTGTCCTTGCTCTTATTATGACATTTTAAGAGCTCTATATAAATAATGCTCTTACCACTATATCATGGTAAGAGCATAAATATTAATCAAGAACTTTTACAGTTACTGTTTTTCTTCCCCAGCTGTAGGCTGCACTTTTGCTCGGGACATGGACATCAATGCGGTTTCCTACAATATGACCGCCTGTGTCTGCTGCTATTGCTTCTCCATAGCCTTCCACCCAAACCTTTGAACCTAGTGGAATAACATTTGGATCTACAGCAATAACCTTCATGTTTGGATTGGCATGTAAGTCAATTCCTGTAGAGGTATGGCCCGAACAACCGCTACATCCAGCGGTATAGGCGCTTGCACTCATTGTAAACACTTTGCCATTAGAACTTGGTTGCTTGCTTTCTTTTGGCTTTTCTTCAGATAGAGTAACAAGATTTCCTTCGTCTGCAGGTTCTTGCTTTTTAGCTACCTGTGGCTGTTCTACTTTCGTACCTATTGCAACAACACGGTTTTTTGATTCTTTTGTTACTTCTTCACTTACTAATTCCCGGCTTGCTTCTTTTCCGTTTTCTATCACAATTTCATAAACCTTTTTAACGGTACCTTCTTCTCCTTCAGAAATAACCCGCTCTTCCCCTTTTGGAAGGCTGCTATCTTCTCGTTCCTCTGTTTCAAAGGCAATCGCTTCACTTACTTCTTCTTCATCCTTCTCAACACGAACAATGGAGATAGAGGTTTTCTTAGAAAGTGTGTCGTCAAGCTTTGGTTTAATTTTATCATCACTCTTCGGATCAAAGGCAACGCCTGCTTTTTCAAGCAAGTCTTTTACACTTCCACCGGTAGTCCATTGCTTGATTTCTTTATTTCCATCATGAATTGTAACTTGGTATGCTTGATTTACGTCTATATGTAGTCCATCTTCTAATGCTGTCTGCATATCATGCGAAACTTCATCATGGTCTGCAAAGGAAAGACTATTTTCCTTTAAAAACGCTTCTACTGTGTCCGCAGTCGTATAATACTCCTGCTCGGCTCCATCTATTGTAACGAATATTTGTTTTGCTGTTTTGTAGTTGACTTCCATACCGTTTTCAATGGCCGCGTCCATTTCATGTGAGACGAGATCATGTTCTCCAACGGTAATCCCCGCTTCCTTTAGCAGTTGGTCAATCGTTGTTGCATGTGTTTTCACTTTTTGTTTTTCCCCGTTGTCATTTAGCACTACTTCTGCCTTTGTCGCATCAAATAATACTAACCCTGAAAATACTACAAGTGCCAAAACACCAATGCTTGAAATAACCAGCTTCATTTTCGATGCCGGCATAAGCTTTGAAATAACTCGCATGCTTCTGCCCCCTCTCAATGCATTTTTGATTATAGATACAGTTATATGCAAAGTCAAAGCTATTCCGATTACGGTTAGTTTACAATTAGATTACATTGAGAAAAGGGCCATAAATGAAGTTGTTAAAGTATCTTATAAACCCTTTCTGTACAAGGGGTTATGCCATTTTTACAATTACATGGAAAAAGCCAGGACTTTGTGTCCAGGCTTCTTTATAATTCCCATTGTTTACCTATATTTTAACATATTATGTTATTTGCTTTACAACCCTCATAATTCGAGTTTAAAGAGAGAAAAGGCGTTTTGTGTCGTTAATTTACTAATTTCCTCCAAACTAACGCCTCTTAAATCGGCTATTTTTTCTGCAACCAATTTCACATAGGCAGGTTCATTTCGTTTTCCTCTGTTTGGGTGTGGCGCGAGAAATGGTGCATCTGTTTCCACCAATAATCTGTCTGCTGGTACCTGTACCGCTACTTCTTTTGGCAGTGGAGCATTTTTAAACGTTACAGGCCCACCTAGTGAAATGTAGAAATTCATATCCAGGCATGTTTGGACATAATCTACGGAGTCGTTATAGCAATGCATAATCCCGCCAACAGCTTGGGCATCTTCTTCCTGAAGGATTTCGATTATATCCGCTGTGGCTTCCCTGTTATGAATAATAATAGGCATATTTACTTTTTTCGCCAATTGAATTTGCTTGCGGAAAACTTGCTTTTGAATATCTTTAGGAGACTTGTCCCAGTGATAATCAAGCCCCATTTCCCCGATGGCTACCACCTTTGGATGTTCAGCTAGTTCTTCAATCCATTTTAAATGATCCTCTGTCATGTCAATGGCATCTACTGGGTGCCAGCCTACAGCAGCATAGATTGTTTCATATTGCTCGGCAATTTCAATGGCAAGTGGTGTGGTCTCACTATCAAACCCAACAACAACCATATATTTCACACCCGCATCAAAAGCTCGCTGGATTGTTGCCTCACGGTCCTCCATAAATTGCCTAGCATTTAAGTGTACATGTGTATCAAATAGCATTATTTATCCTCCTAAAAAGCGTACACGTTTACAGTTAATTTTTTAAAACAAAAGGCCATCCCCCAAAACGGGAACTGACCTTTTGTAGAATTATTTTACAACAGAGCCGTTCGGCAGATCCTGTTCAACAGAAGCAAGGACTAACTTGCCTTCCTCATCTTCGCCACATAGAATCATACCTTCAGACATTTCGCCTCTAAGTTTCACAGGTTTTAAGTTAGTAACACAAATCACTTTTTTACCTGGTAATTCTTCTGGGCTATAGTATTGCGCGATACCAGAAATAACTTGGCGCTTTTCTTCACCTAAGTCTAATTGAAGCTTCAACAGCTTATCTGCTTTTTTCACAGGTTCCGCCTTCACAACTTCTGCGACACGCATATCTACCTTCATAAAATCATCAAAGGCAATTTGTTCTTTTGATGTATCTTCCTGCTTGGCAGGCTTTTCTTCTTCCTGTGCTGGTCCCTGCATCATCGCTTTAATGGCAGCTACTTCCACCTCAGCATCAAGTCTCGGGAAGATTGGCTCTCCCTTTTGTACCTGTGTACCTTCTGGAATTTTGCCTTCTTCATAGACACTGTCCCACTCATGCAAGGAAGCGTCACTAACATTTAACTGGCGGAAAATTTCACTCGGCGCTTCTGTCAGGAATGGCTGCAGCATCACAGCCGCTTTACGCAGATATTCTGCTAAATGTGCCATCACATTTCCCAGACGCTCTTTTTTGGATTCATCTTTAGCCAATACCCATGGCTCTGTCTCATCAATGTACTTGTTTGTACGACTAATCATTTGCCATAGAGAAGCTAAGGCCACAGAGAACTGCATCTCTTCAAGTGCATCTTCTACCTTTTTAATCGTTTCTTTACCAAAGGCTTCTAGTGATGCATCCACTTCTGTCTCACTTGCCTTGTATGCAGGAATTTTACCGTCAAAGTATTTGCCAATCATCGCAATCGTTCTGTTTAGTAAGTTGCCTAAGTCGTTTGCTAAATCATAGTTGGTACGTTCCACAAACCCTTCTGGTGTGAAGACACCATCTGAACCGAATGGAACCTCACGAAGCAGGTAGTAGCGTAGCGCATCCAAGCCATAACGGTCTGTTAGGCTTACTGGATCCACGACATTACCTTTTGATTTTGACATTTTGCCGTCCTTCATCAAAATCCAGCCGTGCGCAAAGATTTTTTTCGGTAATGGCAGATCTAGTGCCATTAAAAGAATAGGCCAGTAGATTGTATGGAAACGGACAATCTCTTTACTCATTAAATGCACGTCTGCAGGCCAATATTTATTGTATTTTTCTTGGTTGTCAGTACCATAGCCAAGTGCTGTAATGTAGTTAAACAATGCATCAACCCATACATAAACAACGTGTTTAGGGTTTCCAGGAACCTTTACTCCCCAATCAAATGTTGTTCTTGATACTGCAAGATCTTCTAACCCTGGCTTGATAAAGTTGTTCAGCATTTCATTTTTACGGCTTTCAGGTTGGATAAACTCCGGATTATCTTCATAGAATTGCACAAGCCGATCGACATATTTACTCATTTTAAAGAAATAAGACTCTTCCTTGACCTTCTCTACTGGGCCACCACAATCCGGACAATGTCCGTCGTTTAGCTGACGTTCTGTAAAAAAGGATTCACATGATGTACAGTACCAGCCTTCATATTGGTCAAGATAAATGTCACCTTGCTGCACAAGCTGATCAAACAGTTTTGCCAATACTTTTTTATGACGCTCTTGTGTAGTTCGGATAAAATCATCATTTGTAATTTTTAGCTTTTTCCAAAGTTCTTGAATTCCCCCAACAATTTCATCAACATATTCCTGAGGAGACTGTCCTTTTTCTTCAGCCTTCTTCTGGATTTTCTGCCCATGCTCATCCGCACCTGTTAGATACATAACATCATAACCGCGCATTCTTTTATAACGGGCAATTGCATCGCCAGCCACTGTTGAGTATGCATGGCCAATATGCAAATTACCACTCGGATAATAAATTGGTGTTGTTATATAAAATGTCTTTTTATCTGATGGCATTTTGCTACCTCCTTCAATTGCTAGCATCAATTAATAAACTATTCCTATTGTAGCTTTTCTTACGTATTTTGCCAAACCCCTTGCAATAATCAGTATTGCCTGGTTTTCCTTTTCTCATAAAGACAGGAAATTTTGTCGAACTATGTCGAAAAACAGAAACTAAACTCCTAACTTATAGTGCTTCTATAGATAGAAACAACACCCAAAATATATTGGAAAACTTGCTTCAAGTCTTTGTTTGTGCGGTTTATCAAATTTTCCCACTAATTTTATTTTTAGGTAAATATATGTTGACAGACGTGGGAAAGGTTGGTATTCTATTGCTTAGAAACATGTCGAATTATGACGATTATTTTGGAAAGAATGTACTTTACAATATGTAAATGAAAATACTTTCCAACCTAAGAGGGGGAGAAAAATGAAGTCTACTGGAATTGTACGTAAAGTCGATGAGCTTGGCCGTGTGGTAATCCCTATTGAACTCCGTCGCACACTTGATATTCATGAGAAAGATGCAATGGAGATCTACGTGGACAACGATAAAATTGTCCTTAAAAAATATAAACCAAACATGACTTGTCACCTAACCGGGGAAGTATCAGATGACAACCTTTCTTTAGCAAACGGTAAACTTGTTCTTAGTCCTGAGGGTGCGCAAGAACTTGTAAATGAAATCCAATCACGCTTCAACAAGTAAATTACTTACTTTTCTACATAAGACATCAGAGGCGATATTAAAAAGGGCTTGACGCTTGCTTAGCACGTCAGCCCTTTTTCTTTATGTCTAGTTAAAGTTAATCAGAATCAATATGATAGGCCTGATACACCTCGCGCTTAGGCATTTGTCGTTCTGTAGCTACCCTCTTTATTGCCTCTTTACTCGGTAAACTTTCTCCTTCTATATAATGGATGACATGTTCCCTTACTGAAAGATGGCTCCACCATAACACTTCACTTTCATGTATGTCACTGCTGGTTCCTTCCACCACAATACAGCATTCTCCCTTTAATGTGGTTTCAGTCACATAGGTTAGCAGTTCTTCTGTTGTCCCCCGACTGAATTCCTCAAACCGCTTTGTAAGCTCTCTAGCAATGACAGCCTGTCTGTCTCCCAAGCGATCCTTTATTGCTTTTAACGTATCCTTCAAACGATGTGGTGATTCATAAAACAACAGGGTATCTTTCAGCCCTTTTAAACGATCGAGCTCTGCTTCCTTCTCCTTCTTTTTCCGCGGAAGAAATCCATAAAAGTGAAAGGATTTAGCAGGAAGGCCCGAGCCTACTAACGCACATAATGCTGCATTGGCACCTGGTAGAACCACTACTGGTAAGTCGTTAGCAATGGCAGCTTGCACTAACTCATACCCTGGATCAGAAATGGCAGGCATACCAGCATCACTGACGACAGCAATTGATTCCCCTTGCTCCATTCTCGGCAGGAGCTGTTCTTCTCTCCCAAGCTTATTATGCTCGTGATAGCTTATGAGTGGTGTATTTATTTCAAAATGATTCAATAGCTTTTTTGTGTTTCTCGTATCCTCCGCTGCGATGACATTTACTGTCTTTAATGTTTTCAACGCGCGAAATGTGATATCCTCCAGGTTACCAATTGGTGTAGGTACCACATAAAGCGTGCCACCTGCTCCGTCTTCATAGCTCTTTTGTACTTTCACAGCGCACCTCTTCTTTCAGCATATCCCGTATTAACGCAAGTTTCCGCCTACGGGGTAGTTGTTTTATCTGGTATTCCTTTTGCATTGCTAATTCCTTTGATGGAAAATGTTCCATGTAAACCACTTCAAACGGACCCCTGCCACGCGTGTATTTGGCACCCTTTCCGTCCTCATGCATCTGCAGGCGTTTGTTAAAATTATTCGTATACCCTGTATATAAAGTATCGTCCTTACATTTCAGTATATATACTGTATGCTTCGTGTCATGCATAAATAATCCCTTCTGCCTCTTCCGTGTAGTTCCCATCACTATTGTAAATATATAAGGGGGGCAAAAATTTCAAGCCTGGCTTTCCATCCCTCGTTCCTTCTACAAGTAACATGTTCGCTTCCTTGCCCTTTTTCGGGTATACCAATTGAATACGCTTTGGCTCCAGTTTGTATTTACGGAATAACGTGATGATATCAACAAGCCGGTCTGGCCGATGCACCATTGCTACTTTCCCGCCAGGACGAACATAAAGCTTACAGGCTTTTACCACATCTTCCAGCGTACAATAGACCTCGTGCCTCGCAATCGTGAGGTACTCATTATGATTATGCTCATTTTTGGAAGGGGTTTTGAAGTAAGGAGGATTACAGGTAACCACATCAAAGCTGCTCTGTTGCAGGTCTGGCCCTATATTGTTTAAATCCGCATGAATTACTTCTAACCGATCTTCAAGTCCATTCATTTCAATATTCCGCTCCGCCATATGGAAAATACGTTCCTGGATTTCCACCCCTGTTATCTTTGCCTGAGACTTCCGCGACAATAGGAGTGGGATAACCCCATTTCCGGTACATAAATCTAAAATAGACCCGCGTTTAATCGGAACATACGCAAAATGTGCCAGTAATATGGCGTCAAGAGAGAAAGAAAACGCCGTCGGGCTTTGGATGATTTTCATACTCTCATCTGCTAGTAAATAGTCTATCCGTTCATCATCATATAACGCTACCATTGCCTTACCCTTTCTATGTAAAAATCAATTTTGTTGCTAAACAATATTCCCTACAAGTTCTTTGTAAGAAAGGCTGCCCCATTGTTGGGACAGCCACTCTAATGTTTGTTATTTTTTCTTGTTTAAAAAGTCTAGGCAAAAGATGCAATCTTCGTTTTGGCGAGGACTCCCAAATTCGAGGTTACAAATATGAAACCCTTCTTCATATAGCCTCGCCAGGTTATCATAGCCTTCTCCAGGAAAGCTCTTGGAAGGCTTGTCCTCACTTGATTCCGTGTTATGTTGCTTATCTGTTTGTTCTAGATGATTGCGCAAATTGTGGTTCTCTGCTGCAAGCCTGTGATTTTCTTCAAGCAAATCACGTAAACGGCCTTTTAAATCGCCAAGCTGCTCATATAATTCCCCAATTTGCTGTTCCATGTCGGAAACCTGATCAAAAATCTCTCTCTTCTTCACGCCTAACTCACCCCGTTATTCTGTGGCTTGCGCTAATATACCTTCATCAATTAGTTCATCTAAAGTATATTCAATAACTCGTTCTTTTTCTGGAATCTCGATTTGAATTAGTCTCTCCAGAATGTTGAGGCCTACTACTTTTCCTTTACCATGTGGTGTCTTAATAGCTTGTCCAATATCAGGAAGTTCACGCTTGGCTGTTTCATAATCATCATTTTCATATTTTAAGCAGCACATAAGTCTTCCACATAGCCCAGATATTTTTGCCGGGTTAAGAGACAAGTTCTGGTCCTTCGCCATTTTAATGGAAACCGGTTCAAAGTCACCTAAAAAAGTGGAACAGCAGAGCATTCTGCCACAAGGCCCAATGCCCCCAAGCATTTTCGCCTCATCACGTACCCCTATCTGTCTGAGTTCAATCCGTGTTTTGAACATCGCTGCTAAATCTTTTACAAGATTACGGAAATCTACCCTACCATCTGCTGTAAAGTAAAAAATTATTTTATTACGATCAAATGTATACTCTACTTCTACTAGATTCATATCAAGGTTATGGTGCGCAATTTTATCTGAACAGGTGCGAAATGCCTTTTCAGCATGCTCCTGATTTTCCACGACTGTCAATTTGTCCTTTTCATTCGCTACACGAATCACTTGCTTCAGTGGAAGTACCACATCTTCCTCATCCACCTGCTTCTTGGCTATTACGACCTTCCCGAACTCTATGCCTCTTACTGTTTCAACAATTACATAACTGTGCAGGGAAATCGAATGTTCACCAGGATCAAAATAATATATCTTACCCGCTTTTTTGAAGCGGACTCCAATTACATCTATCACATAATCACCTCTGTATCTGAAGTGTAAGTTGTTCCATCACTAATGTGGGATTAACATTTTGCTTCAATTTTCTTTTGGCTTGCATAATGGTATTTAAATGCTCCAGTAACTCTCCTTGGGAAAAGGAAAGCGTTGCTTTTTCTAGTAACGGATCTTGGTTCGCAAAGAAAACCATTTCTGATTCATTACCAATATGATAATAGAGCACGTCTTTAAACGCTAAAAGCAGTAAGTCAAGCCCTTCTTCCTGCTCGCTTCTTTCTTTAAAATGTACCACCCAGTGGTTATGAATATATAAATAAACATCTTGCGGGTTCTCGGCAAACATTTCTACTAATTGTACCACTATCTTTCTAGCAGTGGCAAACCACTCATCATTGCTACGAGCCAGCGCATCATCTAAGTTATTGGTGAGGGCACCCATTAACCTGGCAGTATTTTCACTTAACCCGTTTTCGACTAGTTTTTGCTGAAAATGAATGACATTCAAGGGCTGTAAATCAATAATCTGGCATCTAGAACGAATGGTTGGCAAAATGGCTTGGCTATTTTCGGTAAGCATAATGGCCGTCGTTTGTTTACTCGGCTCCTCTAAAAATTTTAAAATACGGTTTGCAGCATTTACAGTAAGTGTCTCGGCACCTTTTATGATATAAACTTTTCGGGTGGATTCCATCCCGGAATAGCTGAATTCTTTTTGTAAATTGCGGATTTGCTCTATTTTAATGGATTGTCCTTCTGGTTCGATCCAATGAACATCAGGATGGTTCCCAGAGATGATCCTTTTACATGCATGACACTGATTACAAGGCTCTACACCATCCAGATTCTCGCAAAATAAACTTTTGGCAATCATTGTAGCAATTGCTTCTTTTCCTGTGCCACGTGCTCCATGAAGCAAATACGCATGAGAAACACGGTCTTTTTTTATGCTGTTGGTAATAATTCTACTAGCCAGTGGCTGCACATCAGCAATATCAGACCAGTTCTTCATTGCATTCACTCCCTTATTGATGGTGTAGCTTTACGTATATATATTAATCAATAGTCCTTTAATTTCACCAATTAATCCAAGGATATCTACTGTCTTTTTTTCTCTATTCATTATTTCTTCTGTTAGCTCTAATAATTTTTCATCCACCTGCTTTACGATGGAAAGCTTTCGATTTTGACCATCAAATCCGAAGCTATGCGAATGCTCCAGGTCTAGCCCGCTTGATACGGTTTCTTGGAGGAAGCTTTTCACCATCCGCTTAAATTTAGCGAGATCACGAAAAGAACGGAAACGTGCCAGCTTATCTCCTTGTAGCGTAATATTTTTCATTAACTGCTGTAATTCTTGCTGCTTCATACTTTGGGTTTGGGACCGAAGGCTTTGCTGGAACGATTGAGATTCTGCTACACTCGTTCGGGTATAATTCGGCTCTGCTTGTGTCCGTATTTCCTGGCCAATCTTCATAAAATCAGTCCCTTTAATCTAAATTCCTTAAAAGAATGGTAACGACCAGCGTCCAGATACTTATCGCTGGCCGTCTCATTATTTCATAATGGGGTTGCTTGTTATCAACATCATTGCCACTAAAGACAAATACGCATTAGTTAAAATTGATAGAAGGATTCAATTGGCAGAATAAATACTGTCGCACCGCCAACTTCAACTTTAACCGGCTTCGGGATATAGGAGTCGGCATTTCCTCCCATTGGAGAAATCGGCGCGACCATCTGCTCACGGTGCGAGCAGTTGTCTTTAATAATACGTAAAGCTTCATCTACATAGTCGTCCTGACAACCTATCATAAGCGTTGTATTTCCCTCTTTTAGAAATCCACCAGTCGTTGCAAGCTTGGTTGTTTTAAAATTCTCTTCCCCCAGAGCATCCACCAGACGGTTAGAATCTTTGTCCTGAATGACTGCGATTAGCAATTTCATTATACGTAACCCCCTTTACGCTTCATTTTTTAGTAATGTAATAATACGTTCCATCGCCTCATTTTCAACAGCTTCCATCGGCTGGTCGGCATTAATCGCCTGGATACGGCGTGGAAATCTTTTCACTAGAATATGATAGGCTTCATAAACTTGTTCGTGAAATTGAATCGTTTCCAAATCCAAGCGATTCCGTTCTCTATCTTTATTCGCCGCAATCCGTGCCAATCCCTTGTTTGGCTCGATATCAAAAAATAATGTCAAATCAGGCATACAATCGCCAATGGCAAATTGATTAATGGAGAACACTTCGTCCATCCCCAGCCCTCTAGCATGTCCCTGATAAGCCAAGCTGCTGTCAATGAAACGATCACATAATACTACTTTCCCCGCTTTCAATGCGGGTAATACTTTTTCCACCAAATGTTGACGTCGGGATGCGGCATATAATAAGGCCTCTGTCCGCTCCTCCATTTCCGTGTTAGTCGGATTGAGGATAACCTGCCTAATTTGTTCGGCAATTTCGATCCCACCAGGCTCCCTTGTTGCCAATACGTCATACCCTTGGTTACGTAAATGCTTGCTTATACGTTGAAGAAGAGAGGTTTTACCAGCCCCTTCACCGCCTTCAAAGGTTATAAAAATTCCGTCCACGTTAAACTTCTCCTTCTGCTGATGTTGAGAAAATGACTATCCTTTCAGCATCCCTTTGCTGCAATCGCACCCCATTTTTCTGGAGCTCTGTTATATGTTCAAGCTGTTTTTTTGTAATACGCTCTCCCTTAAGTATAAGCGGTATTCCCGGCGGATACGGAATAACAGCTTCTGCCGCTATATGTCCCGGTGCCTCCTGAAAAGACACATGCCTTGTTTCCAACCGTTCCATTTTTGTATAAGGAATTGCCAGCTCAGTTATTGATTCAAGCCCCGCTAAAAACGGCACTATATCTATTGTATCATGCATTCGACTTTTTTTTAATTGCTCATCAACTGTTTTTATAGCTTTTTTCAATGTTTCAATCTGTTGAAATGGTGCTAAACCGTGAATAAACAAAAGTTGGTTATCTGTATGAAATTCTGGATAGATGTTCTGTTGTTCGAACAATTTTGCAACTTTTCTGGCAGAATGTTTCACGTGTAACGTCATTTTTAACGGGTCCTCGGCAGGAACAATTGTCCAACTATCCGCCTCTTGGAAAAGAGCCTTTACCTTCTCTACACTTTTCATGATAGCCACCCTATTCTCAGAGGATATCGTTGCCAGAAATGATCTGGCAATATCCAAGGAGGCCATCAATGGATACGAAGGACTACTGGATTGTAATAGCTGCAAATAATGGGACAATCTCTCCTTTGATACGATAGAAGATTTATGATGAAGAAAAGATGCCATCGTCATAGCAGGTGCCATTTTGTGTGCAGATTGTACGACCACATCCGCTCCTAACGTTAAAGCACTTGCGGGGAACGGTTCTCCCAGTGAGAAATGCACACCGTGTGCCTCGTCGACCAGTACAGGAATATGGTAATCATGCGCAAGTTCAATCATTTCCTTGAGGGGATAGGTTTTCCCGAAATAATCCGGATAAGTCAGGATCAAAGCCTTTGCATCTGGGTGTTTCTGAAGTGCCGCCACGAGGGTAGTTTCGTTTGGATTCGTAAAACGGTCTACCTCCTTCTCGTATTGCGGAGAAATGAAAACAGGGTCAGCGCCCCTCAATTCCAGCGCATTCATAATCGATTTATGGCTATTACGCTGCACAATCACTTTATCTCCAGTTGAACAAGCAGCCATAATCATGGCCAAATTCCCTGCTGTACTTCCACCTACAAGAAAATACGTATGGTCTGCCTGAAAATATTCTGCTGCAAGGTTTTGTGCCTCTGCGATCGGCCCTTCAGGTGCATGCAAATCATCCAGTCCAGGTAACTCAGTCATATCTAATTTTAAAATAGCATTGTAGAAGCTTCTTGCTGTTTCCGGAAAAACAACCCCGTTTTTGTGCCCTGGCACATGGAACGAGATGGGATCATGTTGGCTAAATTGTTGTAGGGTTTGATATAAAGGGGTTAATCGCTGATTCATGGTAGAAAGCTCCTTTTTTATACGTTACGTCCTGGCTTTTATTTAATATTACCACAAACAAAAAAGCCTTTGCCCGAAGCAAAGACTTATGTATCTATGAATATAGTTTTGGTTTGGTTGCGTTTTTTAGTTTCTTTACATAATAGTTATATTTCTCTTCCCGCGGTTCTGTGTGTATCATATTATGCTCGCATTCGGTACAAATGAACGTCGTGTATAAATGGATACCTCTTGCCTTTTCTTCTTCACAAATTCCACAGCGCTGTAAATATGTCGCTTGTTCCATCTCCCCACCTCCGTTAGAAACTAGTATCTCCGAATCTAACGAAAGATATACAAGAAATCTTTGAAAAAATGAAATGCTATTAATCTGTTTTTCTAAGAAATCGCTTGGTTAGGAAGAGGATACATAAAACGTTTATTAGAACTCCCAAACATCCAATTAAAAGGACAACACTCAAATTACTAGCCTCTACAAAAAACAGCTTGGCTGCCCAAAAGGTAGGGAGGATCCCTCCCACAAAGTGCAAGGGCCCTGGTACAAAATAAATTACAATTGGAATGAATACGAGCAACCCAACACCTTTAGATAACGCTAAGCCTTCAATTTTATTTGCAGCCATGGCCACAAGACATAGACTTATAATGGGAGCCCCCATCGCAATCAACGGTATTACCAAGGAAGTTGCCGATACAGATAGAGATACTGGACTTGCCCACTCTAAATACAAAACTCCATACAGCACCGTTAACACGCCAGGTAGCAACAAGCGGTAACAGAGGTAGCCCTGTTTACGTAAAGGAGTCACGGCAAAAAAATCAATCATGCTCTCATCCCGCTCATCTAACATCATAAACCCAGCCATAATGCCAACTATTAAAGGAATTAAAAGAATAAAGAAGCTTGCCAGAAGTTCGTTATAGGCTGATAAATCATATTCCACCACAGCAAAAGGTATCATGAATCGAACAAATAGAATTAACAAGAAAGGTCCTACAAGCGAAATCAATAACATCGGGTCCCTGTATATTTGCTTCATATCGGATTTTATTAAATAATAGAGAGCACTCATAATGTTTTGCCTCCACCAGCTTTATACATAATCAGTTTATAAAAAGACTTTCTCGCCCATAGAAAAGCTACGATATTCCATCCTATCAAAATACCTATAGCATAAAGTGCCTCGATTGCATGGATTGGAAAAAACACAGACCCCATTAAAAGTAAGGCCCCTTTGGTTGGCAAAAGCATAAAGAATATAGTATCGCTACCCACCAATTCTAGTAATGGGAGTAAAAAAATCAGGCTATAACTGGAGGACATGAGAAAGAAGCCGTTTAATGTATGACAGCGAACCGCCACCCCAAGTCCAAGAATGGTAAAAAACATCGAGGTCATAAATACCCCTAGCAGGAACAGGATTAAATGTTGAGAAAGCCCAAAGACACTTATATGAATGATAAAGCTTGTTAGAACCGACAATACGGTTAGGGATAATGCTTTGGAAAGAATATATTCTTCCACTTTGTAGGGTGTTATGAAAAGATTGTCTAAAATATTTTGGTTCCGCTCCAAAAGTACGAGTCCACCAATAAAGAAAAAACCTAACACGCCCGGATCGGAAAAGGTAATCAAAAGCCCAGCTATCTCTCTAAATTGTTCCGGAATCTGATGGAGGGCGATAATATAAAACATACTAACAAGTATATAGGTAGCGTAAAGCCCATGGCGATGCTGTATTTTAATGTCGTAGAGAAAAGCAGCATGGAATCTCATTTTAGCCCCCTGCCAGTCACACGAATAAATATATCTTCAAGTGTTGCCTCCTGGGTATGGATGGTCTCTACATTATTTGTTTGTAGTATGGATAAAAACTCATTATTTGTGCCAATTTTATGTAAGTCAAATTCATTTGTTTCTAAGCTTTGATCTTTTTCACGATACTCCACGCGTACTTTCTTCGTGTTATGCAGCACTTTTAGGTTTCTTGGTGAATCAATTAATGCAATTCTCCCATCCACTATAAAAGCCACTCTGTCACAAATCTCATCAGCCGTACTCATATTGTGTGTGGTAATGAGAATTGTCTTCCCTTCTTTGTTTAAGCTCCTAATTTTGTCTTTAACCTTTTTAGCATTAAGGGGATCCAAGCCTGATGTTGGCTCATCAAGGAAAAGAATATCCGGTTTATTTAATAATGCTCTACATAAATTCAGCCTCATTTTCATTCCCTTAGAATAAGCGGACACCTTCACCTTAGCGGCTTCCATTAGCTCCATCTCTGTAAGCAATTGCTCTGGTTCACAGGTTTCGCCTGTGTAGAGGTTACGGAATAAAGAGAGGTTCTCCATTGCCGTAAGTCGCTGATAGAAATTAGGAAACTCAAAAGCAACCCCAATTTTTTCATAATAGGAGCGTTTTACCTCGTTCACCTCCTGCTCAAAAATACGCACGGTTCCTTGATAGTTTTTTAACATCCCAATTAGAATCTTCTGGGCAGTACTTTTCCCAGCACCAGAGGGCCCCAGGAATCCAAATATCTCTCCTTGTTCTATGGAGAAGTCCATCCCTTTTAATGTTGGTTCCTTACGCCCTGGATAGGTAAAACACAAATCCTTCACATCTATCATTTCTCCTGCTCCTTTATTAAGCCATTCGAAATAAATGTAACGAGTAACTCCATTGTTTCCTCAAAACGTTGCTCCCCGATGTGCTCTTTTTGCAAAAATAGTAAGAAGACCATACGTAATAATTGAATGATCACCTCAGTGTCTTCTTCTATGATTGCTCCCTGCATTTGTATTTTTTTAATCAGTGGGGTGAAGAAATCCATATCACTGCTTGTAAGATGTGCAACTTTTTCCTGCGGTAATTTCCTTATTAAAGACTCCATAACACCTTCCGCAAATAACTGACGAATAAATTCATTGGTTTCCATGACCGAGAATGCTTGCAATAAAAATGCTTTAAAGCTTTTTCTGGTAATTGGACTAGACTGGAAAAAAGGCAGGATAAGCTGTTCTCTTATCTTCTCTTCTTCTTGTTCTAGAATATCAAGGTAAAGTTCTTCCTTACTTGCATAGAAGTTGTAAAAGGAACCTTGGGCAATCCCTACTGCCTTCGTTATGTCAGAGATACTCGTTTTCTTAAGGCCCCTTTTGGCAAACAAGTCTCTCCCCTTTTGCAGGAGCTCTTGATTGATCCACTCCTTTTCCTTTTGCCTGAACTTCGGCATCTTACCACCCCAATTTGAATATATGAATAATATTATTTTATATTCATATAATAGTCTGGAAAGTGGAGTAGCGTCAAGCCTTTTAGTTAAATAGAAAAGCTGCCCTAGCTAAATAATGCTTTAACCAAGGACAGCTCTGTAACTTTCACTATTACATTTACGGAAGAATGAACAAATGAATGGCCGCTAATGAGCCTAGTCCAAACAAACCTAAAAACCCAGACACCATTACGGTAAATGCATTAATTGGAATGTGCAGGCCAATGGCGCCACCAAATACATTGAAAAAGAACAAAAATAAAATCCCAATTCCCAGTTTTACTGTCCCCTGTGCCAAAAAACGCATTGGTTTGATAGGGGCTCCCACTAGTAACAAAACGATAATAAGTGCAACCATGATTGATATAACAATTGTAGAACTCAACCTAATTCCCTCCTTGTCCACTCTTTAGTACATATGAAAAAAGAGGGCAAAAAAGAACCTTATTATTAGAGTCGAAGCCTTTTCTATGCAATCACGACCCAAAGCTCTGACTAAATAAAAAGACAAGGTTCCTGACGGATTCCCTTGCCTATACAAAATATTAATTTGCTATTCTGTGAGACTCTTTGTGGTTAGCGGTAGCTCATGGCACTGATTTTTCGATGCCTTGCCTCTCGGAGTAAGAATAAATAGTTTGCCTGGGCAAGGGCTTCTCTGTTTACTGCATGTGCCGGTCTTTCAATGCTTTGGTCAAGCAATGAAGAAATATGCTTCCATTCGCTTTCCAACCTGAAAATTGAATTCAATAATTGCTCATCTATATCGCTCTTTTTAATCTTTTTTGCCATGTGTCCCACCTAATCCCCTACAAATCTCTTCTGCCTTCCAGTGCCTTCGATAAGGTTACTTCATCCGCATATTCTAGATCGCCTCCGACTGGCAACCCATGGGCAATACGTGTTGTACGCACTCCTGATGGTTTAACAAGGCGGGAGATATACATTGCGGTTGCCTCTCCCTCAATATTAGGGTTTGTCGCAAGTATAAGCTCTTTCACCTCTTCATCTTTAAGACGGTTGATCAAGTCTGGTACATTAATATCTTCTGGGCCAATTCCGTCCATTGGAGAAATTGCCCCATGTAAAACATGATATTTACCATGGAATTCCTTCATCTTTTCCATTGCGATAACATCCTTAGGGTCCTGAACCACGCAAATAATCGATCCGTCTCTTGATGTATCCTGACAGATGGAGCATGGATCCTGGTCCGTAATGTGGCCACATACCGAACAATGCGTTAATTCACGTTTGGCATTTACGAGAGCCTTGGCAAAATCCATCACGTCATCTTCTTTCATATTCAAAACAAAAAATGCCAGTCGGACAGCTGTCTTCGGTCCAATCCCCGGCAATTTTGTAAAACTGTCAATTAGTTTAGAAATTGGTTCTGGATAATACATCATTTTCCTCCTAGAAGCGACACACAAGCAAGGACTTGGATTAATAGATGCTTATCCATTCCTTACCAGTTGGCCAGCATGCTGCCACCTCGCTTCAAAGGTGGCAGTTCTGGTTAAAACTAGAACATTCCAGGCATATTTAATCCTTTAGTAAATTGTCCCATCGTGTCATTCGTTTTATCTTCAATTTGTTTAAGCACATCATTTGTTGCAGTAAGAATTAAATCCTGAAGCATTTCAATATCATCTGGATCTACAACTTCTTCCTTAATCTGCACGTCTGTGATTTCTTTTTTACCATTTGCAAAAACAGTAACCATTCCACCACCTGCTGACGCTTCAAACGTCATTTCATGCAGCTCATCCTGTGCCTGCATCATTTTCTTTTGCATCTTTTGCATTTGTTTCATCATTCCGCCCATATTTCCCATACCTTTCATGGAAAAACGCCTCCTTTAATTTAAACTTGCTAGCATTATCTTACCAAACTTTAGTAAAGCTAATCATGTATTTCAATCAGATCATCTCCAACGAGCTTTCTGGCTTCCTCTACAAGTGGATCAACCTGGGGTTCCTCTGAATCATTACTCTTTTCTTGCTTACTTAAATAATCTGCTCTAATTTCCTGCCAGTTCATCTCTGGTATCGGAATGATAGTCAGCTGCTTGCTCAGCACACTTGCCAGCACGGATTCCACCGTTTCTCTGTTATCAAGGAATAAAGAGCAGTGAATCTCGTACTTAAACGCAACAACAATCGCCTGATCTGAAGCTGCGACTGGCTTGCTATCCTGTATGGTAGCATGAGCTGGAGCATTTGATGATTTAAGTCTGGAAAGGAAATTGGCCCATTGACCGTGCACATTTTTTAAAGCTGCTTTTTCAGCCTGCTTTAATACATCTCGAATACGCTCATTCGGAATTTTATAGCTGTTTTTCGTAGCCCTGGCTTGCGGTCTCCGCTGTTCTCTAGGAGCAGCAGCCTGCGCAGCAGCTGGAGGGTTTTGTTTTAATGCAGCTACTTCCTTCTCTAAAGTCGCGAGCTTACTCGTCAGTTTCATAACCGCCTCAGAGTCAGCCTGCTTTTCCCCAACGGGACCCTCTACCTGTTGCGGGGCATTTGTGAGTGATAGAATAGCGATTTCAATAAATACTTTCGGACTGTTCGTCCACTTCATTTCTTGCTGGCATTGATTCATTTCCATAATCGCCTGCCGTACCCACTGAATGGAAACAGCTTCTGCCAGAGAAGTAAAACTTTCATCTGTTCTTGCTCGCTCTAACAATCCCTCAAGGGCTGGGGCGCTTTTGAACAACAGAAGATCACGCAGGAAGTAAATCATGTCATAGACAAAACGGCCTGGGTCCTTCCCTCGGCTAATTAATTCGTCCAACTGCTTCAATGCATGCTGTACATCTTGTTGATACATGGATTGCACTATATCGGTCATGATCTGTTGAGACACTCCGCCTGTAACAGCAAGGACATCCTCCAGTTCTACCTTCTCCTCACTATAGGAAATGGCTTGATCAAGGATGCTTAAGGCATCACGCATTCCGCCTTCTGCAGCGAGGGCGACGGTATCCAATGCTTCCTGAGAAACAGCAATCCCTTCCGCTTCTACAATTGATTGCATACGTTCCACAATCGCTGTATTCGTAATTGGCTTAAAATCAAACCTTTGGCATCTTGAGAGAATGGTTAGCGGAATCTTGTGTGGCTCTGTTGTTGCAAGAATAAAGACTACATGCTTTGGTGGCTCTTCAAGTGTTTTTAAGAGGGCATTAAAAGCATTCGTAGAGATCATATGCACTTCATCGATTATATATACTTTATAAGGAACAGAGCTGGACGCGTACTTTACCTTATCCCTTATATCACGGATATCCTCCACACTTGTGTTGGAGGCAGCGTCAATTTCAATAACATCTGAGATAGACCCATCCTGAATCCCGCGACATGCCGCGCATTCATTACAGGGTTCCTTTACAGGCGCCTGTTCACAGTTTATTGTTTTGGCAAAAATCTTTGCAGCACTTGTTTTCCCTGTCCCACGTGGCCCAGAGAATACATAAGCATGCGAAAACTTCTCCTGCACAATCGCATTTTGAAGTGTACGTGTAATATGTGTTTGTCCGACGACGTCCTGAAATTTTCTGGGACGCCAAACGCGATACAATGCCTGATAGCTCATAATAAAAATCCCCTCTATGATCTCTTTTTAATTATACTCTATTTACAGGGTGAATGTGAACCATAGCGAGCGAAGAATTACGAACAAAAGGTAGGGGTGCTTATTTTTACAGGAAAAGGGGTCTATGGTTAATTGGAAGACTGCCTGCCATGGTTCAAATTTTGAACCATGGTAAATTAATAAATGAACTCGTGCCTGACTCACTATAGTCATCTCTATTTTTCTTCTAGTTAATTCTGTTTTGCCTGCTTCCTATTTTCCTATATAATATATACAAACTTGCTTGAAGGAGACTAATAATGACTATTTTACAAGATATTTTATCCTATAATGAAGAATTTGTAGCTAATAAAGAATATGAAGCCTATCAGCGTGGCAAAGTTCCTAATAAACGTTTATTAATTCTAGCCTGTATGGATACCAGATTAGTTGAGCTTTTGCCAAAGGCAATGAATGTTAGGAATGGCGATGTTAAAATTTTGAAAACAGCAGGGGCCCTTGTTTCCCATCCTTTTGGCAGTATCATGCGTAGTATTTTGGTTGGTGTTTACGAGCTAGGCATTGACGAAATTTGCGTCGTCGGACACCATGACTGTGGCATGGCTGGAATTCAAGTAGATAAAACCCTTCAGAAAATGAAGGATCGTGGCATAACAGAGGAAAAACTAGATACACTCCAGTATTCCGGTATAGATTTTGAAGAATTTCTAAAAGGTTTTGATGATGTGGAAGAAAGTGTAAAACATAGTGTTTCCACCGTTAACAATCATCCATTATTACCAACCGATGTCCCGGTGCATGGACTAGTCATTAACCCAGACACAGGAAAACTAGATCTTGTTGTCGATGGATACAAAGCTGAGTAAGATGAAAAGCATAGAACGAAAGGTGAACATAAAGAAAGCCTTCAATCCATAATGGATTGAAGGCTTTCTTATTTATGTATGCCGTGCACCCATCGTTGATTTGACAACCCTATGCGTTACCTAAGTTCATGGCTCAGCCCAGGCGTCCCCGCGGCACACAGAGATAACCACTTACTGCTGCTTCCTTCCGGACCTGACAGGGTTCGTGGGTCCCTGTTGCGCAGGACCTGGACGTCAACACCAATCCCTTAGGGCAGACCATAAAGTCGCCAAACCTAGGATGGGAATTCGGCCTCGCTATAGCGGATTGCGAGTACAGGGCACCGCTACCTCCCCGCTTAGCACGACATTACTTATTATAACGACTTTCTTAATAGAATGCAATGCTTGTCCTATGCAAAAATATGGGAATAGATCAAAATCAATTAATCCTTCTCATTTCTCTTTTGTTTTCTTAGCCCACGAAAGAAATCACGCAACAGAGAACCACATTCCTCTTCCAACACACCACTAGTCACCTCAACCTGATGGTTAAAGCGTTCCTCCTCTAATAAATTCATCAACGTACCTGCACAGCCTGCTTTTGGATCAGGCGCACCATATACAACCCGTTTAATCCGTGACTGCACAATGGCTCCAGCGCACATAGGACATGGCTCCAGTGTCACATAGAGGGTGCAGTCTTCTAAGCGCCAACTTCCAATTTTTTTATTTGCTTCCTCTATTGCAATGAGCTCTGCATGTGACAACGTAGTTTGAGAGGCCTCGCGTTCGTTAAAACCAGTAGCTATGACCTCATCTTGAAAAACAATGACAGCACCAATGGGTACCTCCCTTTTAGCTCCTGCCTTTTTTGCTTGTTTCATTGCCTCATACATATACTTTTCATCCATGTTCATACATAACACCTTCTTAAGTTTGAAATAATTCAAATAGGCAATACATAAAATATGTCGTAAAAAGGAGCTGCTATTTTATGAAAGCGTCACTTGATAATACAGCTGTATTATTTGTAGATATTATAAACCACTTCGACTTTGATGGTGGCGACGATCTACTCGCCAATACAAAAGAAGTTTTACCGAATATGAAAAGACTGCGTCAATATGCCAAAGAGAATGATCTACCAATTATTTATATAAACGATCATTACGGTTTTTGGCAGGCAGATTTCAAGAAAATAACAGACTTCTGTCAGAATGAAAAAAGCCAAGAAATAATCGACGCGATTGGACCAGACGAGGATGATTATTTTCTTATTAAACCACAGCATTCCGGGTTTTTCCAGACTCCTCTTCAGGCGCTGTTAACAGAACTTGGTAAAAACCACTTAATTATTTCCGGTTTTGCCGGTGACATTTGTATCTTGTTTACAGCTAAGGATGCGCATATGTATAAATTTGATTTACAAATTCCTAAGAACTGCATGGCTTCTGAAGACAAGCAAACAAACGATTATGCCCTGTATCTAATGGAATCTGTAATGAAAGCAGATATCGAACCATTCTAATAGCATAAAAGAACCCCCTTCTTCATATTTTGTCAGTAGGACATCTATGAAGGAGGGGATTTTTATGCAAATTCACGTGGTCGAACAAGGACAGACCTTGTATGAAATAGCAAATACATATAGCACTTCAATCGCTGCCATAACAGAAGCAAATGAACTGGATGCACCAAATAACCTTGTTGTAGGGCAGGCGTTAGTAATCCCAATAATTGGCCGCTTTTACTTCGTTCAACCAGGTGACAGCCTGTTTTCAATTGCTCAACGATTTAATACAACACCAGAGGAGCTGGCCCAAATCAACCAATTTCCTATTGGGAATGTTCTTCCAGTAGGATTCCGCCTATACATCCCTCAGCAGCCACAGAGAAGTATTCAATCCGCCGCATACATTGAGCCGATGGGCGACACAGTCTCACAAACATTAGAAACCGCTGCAAGAAAAAATTCACCCTATTTAACGTATCTTTCTATTTTCAGTTACAACGTAAACCGAGATGGTACCTTAACACCTCCACCACTTAATGGCTTAACAGATATTGCTGCAGAAAATAATACCGCCCTAATGCTTGTGGTAACGAATCTTGAAGAAGGAGCTTTTAGCGCAGAGCTCGGCCGTATTATATTAACCGTGCAGGCAGTTCAAAATACCTTGCTGGACAGCATCGTAAATGTAGCAGAGGAAGTCGGATACACAGATGTTCACTTTGATTTTGAATTTCTTCGTGCGGAGGATAGGGAAGCCTATAATACATTTTTACGGAGGGCAAAGGAGCGCTTTTCTCAAGCGGGTTTAATGATGTCTACTGCACTTGCTCCCAAAACAAGTGGAACACAATCCGGACAATGGTACGAAGCACATGATTACGCTGCACATGGCGAAATTGCAGACTTTGTTGTCCTGATGACCTATGAGTGGGGCTATAGCTACGGACCGCCTCTAGCAGTTTCTCCTTTGGATGAAGTAAGACGTGTAGTGGAATATGCGCTAACTGAAATGCCTGCTGAAAAAATTATGCTTGGACAGAATTTGTATGGGTATGATTGGACACTTCCATATGAAGAAGGCGGAGAGGCAGCACGTGCAGTAAGCCCCCAGCAAGCTATTACAATTGCCAGAGAGAATAATGCAGAAATACAATTTGATCCGGGATCACAAGCACCCTTTTTCATCTATACAGATAATGAAGGAAATCAGCATGAAGTATGGTTTGAGGATGCCAGATCGATTCAGGCAAAGTTTAATTTAATTAAAGAACTAGATTTACGAGGCATCGCCTATTGGAAGCTAGGCCTGTCCTTCCCGCAAAATTGGCTCTTACTCAACGATCAATTTGATATAGAAAAAATAGTATAGTTTCCTGTCCAAAAATAGATGTACGAGAAGGGTTAACCGCATGGCTTTTCGAACGATTATGGGGAAAGTTAGAATATGACCTGAGATCTCCTTACTTTTTTAGTGATTGCATACTTAAAAGGGCTGGAACGTAACGTTCCAGCCCATCTTAGTTAACTTCTATTATTTTAAAAGGTTTAGGGATTCGCGGTTAAATGCCGGGATATCATCTGGCTGACGGCTTGTAACCAGCTGATTCTGGCATACTGCTACTTCCTCATCCACCACTGTTGCACCAGCATACTCCATATCAACCTGAATGGACTTAAAGCCTGTTGCTTTGCGTCCTTCTAATGTTTTTGCTGTAATGAGTAGCTGTGGACCGTGGCAGATTGCGAATACCGGTTTCTTTTCATCCATAAAGTGTTTAGCAAACTTCACAAAACGATCATCTGCACGTAATTGGTCTGGTGAAAAACCACCTGGGATGAATAATGCATCGAAATCGCTTGGATTTACATCATCAATGCCATAATCCACTGTTACAGTTTCTTCATTATTTTTCCCTGTAACTTTAGCACCTTTTTCCTTTTCAATGGTAACTACTTCATGGCCAGCATCTTTAAATGCTTTAGCTGGATCCGTGTATTCTACATCTTCAAACATGTTTGTAAGCACTGTTGCGATTTTTTTACCCATGAATTATCCGCTCCTTTTAGTAGTATTACATAAATAGATGTTCCCATTTTGTTGAAAATAAAACATTCTGCATGGGTAATTACCGCAAAAAACACGAGGTACACACACCTCGTGTTTTCATTGATTATTCTTCTAATGTTGATGTATCGCCTGTCGGCAGGCCAAGCTCCCATGATTTTAGAAGCCTACGCATAATCTTACCACTTCGCGTTTTAGGAATAGCATCCTTTACTTCTATTTCTCTTGGTGCCGCATGTGCACTTAAACCTGTTTTTACAAATTGGCGAATATCTTCAAGCAATTCTTCAGATTCCTTATATCCATCATTTAAGGTAATGAAGGCTTTTATAATCTCTCCGCGTTCCGGATGCGGTTTTCCTATGACACCTGCTTCAGCTATTGCCTCATGCTCAATAAGCTTACTCTCTACCTCAAACGGGCCAACACGTTCACCAGAGGTATTAATGACATCATCCAAACGCCCCTGGAACCAGAAATAACCGTCCTCATCCTTATAGGCACTGTCACCGGAAACATACCAGCCGTTGATGAAATAACTTTCAAATTTGCTTGGATTGTTCCAGACTGCCCGCATCATTGATGGCCAGCCTTCCTTAATGGCAAGATTCCCCATTTGCTTTGCCGGTACTTCGTTTCCTTCGTTATCGATGATCGCAGCTTCAATCCCTGGGACAGGTTTCCCCATAGACCCTGGCCGAATCTCTTCTGAAGGAATATTCGCAATTAAAATGGCCCCTGTTTCTGTCATCCACCACGTATCGTGAATCCGCAGATCAAATGCTTTTAATCCCCATGTAACCACTTCAGGATTTAGTGGCTCTCCAACACTTAAGATGTGACGCAAGGAGGATAATGCAAACTTATTTGCAACATCAGCACCAGCACTTACGAGCATACGTAAAGCTGTAGGAGCAGTATACCATACACTCACTTCATGCTTCTCAATTGTGCCGTACCAATCCTCAGGAGAGAATCTTCCTCCTCTTATAACATTGGTTATACCATGCAACCATGGCGCAAAAATTCCATAGCTTGTGCCTGTTACCCAGCCAGGATCAGCCGTACACCAATAAATGTCATCCTGTTTCAGATCAAGCACCCACTCTGCTGTAGCATAATGCTGAATCATCGCATTATGGACATGGTAAACACCTTTTGGCTTACCAGTTGAACCAGAAGTGTAATGCAAGAGCATGCCGTCTTCCAGATCTACCCACTCAATGGAAAAAGCATCAGATGCCTGCTCCATTTCTTTTTCATAATCCACATATACAGGCGCGCTTTTCTCACCTTCACCGACTAAGACAATCTTTTCAAGACTCGGTAAATCATCCTGTGGGACACGCTCTAGCAAGTCAGGCGTTGTAATTAACACCTTTGCCTCACTATCCTGTAATCTATCACGTACAGCTTGCTCCATAAATGCCTCAAACAAAGGACCAGCAATTGCCCCAACCTTTAAAATACCGAAAAATGCAGCATAAAATTCCGGACTGCGCGGCATAAAGAGAAACACGCGATCGCCCTTATTGACGTCATGCTTTTTTAACACATTAGCAAACCTATTACTTAGATTGCGCAGCTCCCCAAAGGTTAATCTCTCCTCTCTGCCCGGAGCAGTATATAAGAGGGCTGTCTTATTTTGCTTTTGCGGGTCCTCAGCATGGCGGTCAATCGCTTCATAAGCTGCATTCACCTTTCCTGTTTCATGCCAAGAAAAGTTACCTTTTACTTTATCCCAAGAAAAATTTTGCTTCACTTGCTCATAATCCTTTAAATTATGATCCCCTTCTCTTGACGGTACTTTCTGCATATCCATCCAATCACCCCAGCATTCAGTTTTTTGTAAACGATTGCATTTAACGATTCGAATTGTTAAAAGATTTAGGTAACTAACCCTTATTTTAGAACATTCACAGAATTTTTTAAAGTGATTAGATAAAAGTTTCGGTGAATTAGCCCATTAGTCGGAGAGAGCCCTTATAATAGGTACAGATAAGCCATTGAAAAAGCAAAAGCACCTATCGTCAACACGACAGGTGCTTCTTACATCAAGTAGCTTTTGCCTTTTCTTCTTTTCTTCTATCACTCTCTGAAATGATATAGGCACACACAGCGTCACCAGTAATATTAAGAGAGGTCCGCAGCATATCAAGCAAACGATCGACCCCAATAATAAGGGCGATACCTTCTACTGGAAGGTTGACTTGATTTAATACCATGGCGAGCATAATCAATCCCACACCCGGAACCCCTGCAGTACCAATGCTTGCAAGTGTAGCAGTTAGGATAATCATCACAATATCACTTACACCTAGTGATGTAGCATAGACCTGTGCAATAAACACGGTAGCAACTGCCTGCATAATTGCTGTACCATCCATGTTGATGGTCGCACCTAATGGCTGAACAAAGCTGCTAATAGACTTGCGAACCCCTAAGTTTTCCTGTGCAACCTTCATCGAAACAGGTAGTGTAGCACTAGAACTTGAGGTACTAAAACCTAATGACATCGCAGGGAAGAAGCCCTTGAAAAACTTTATCGGACTTGCCTTACCGATTCCCCAAATGGCGAGACTATACGTGATCGCTCCGTGTAATACAAGGGTAAGGATAACAGCAACCATATACATCACCATTGGACCAATGGCATCCAGACCTGCATCCCCAATAGCTGAGGCAATTAGAGCAAATGCCCCGTATGGTGCCAGTTTCATAATCGCATTAACTAGAAAGATTAAGAGATCATTCGCTTGTTCAAACAATCGATAAATACCAACCGTTTTCTCCCCTAGTATAGCTAGACCAACACCTATGAATATAGCAAATGCAATAATTTGCAACATGTTCCCTGACGACAACGCTTCAATTGGATTCTCAGGGATTATATTTATTAGTGTATCCATAATTGGTGGAGCTTCCTGTGACTCATACTCGACATTACTTGTATCAAACGATCCTGCTTTTCCTGGTTCCAAAACATAAGCGACTCCCAGCCCTATCACAAGAGCAATCGCTGTTGTAACCATATAAAACAGTAGTGTTTGAACACCAATTTTACCTAATTTGGCTGGATCTCCCAGCCCCGCTGTTCCAAGTACAATGGACACGAATACAATCGGAACAACAATCATCATGATTAGGTTTAAGAAAATCTGCCCAACAGGACCTAATAAGTAAGTATCTAGCGGGCTATATAAAGATGACGGTGCAAAACTTAGACCAATCCCTGTAATGACACCAAGGACAAGTCCAATAATTATTTTTTTTGTTAGACTCATAGCCTTAATTCCCTTCTATGTGTTTTTCTTTAGTTACATGGAATGTTTTGGTGTATGTGGAAGAAAGTTTGAAATGATAATGGATTTGGCGTATCCAAGCAGGAATGTACAAACTGTACAAGGTATAGACTACCAGTATATTATATTTTACCATGTTTTTCTCCAACCGAAAATGGTAATATAATCCCAGTTTCGTTGTTCAAGTAATTCTTGCTAGCTTAATAAGTAGCTAGCTATAATAAGGAAATGGTACTCTCAGTTGAACGATTATTATTAACTTTAGTACTTTTATTTAGTCATCAAAGAAGGGGCGAACACAATATTATATTTTCCATTTAATTCGTCCTTAACTTTCTCTGTTATCTTTAAGCCTAACTCATTATGTTGTTTTTCTATGTGTACAGCCCTATCTATCAAAATATCAGACTCCCAATCTACCCAATTTCCATATTCATCTATCCATAATCTTAACGTTTCCTTTAGAGAATCTGAGACCTCTACTTTATCCATATCTAAATTATACCCACAAATCGCACACCATAACGGATCAGCACCCACATCAGCTGCGACTTTTATGTTAGTTAATGCTTTGCAATTACATAATAAATTCATATATTACTCAACCCTTTTTTAAATTTAAAAATCCATAAATATTATACCGTAAAACAATGTATAAAATGGTTAATTTTTCAGTATAAGGAAAATTATAATTGCTACTTTCTCAGCATGTTCTTATCATTGTTTCTTTTTTAGCTGTTGTTTAAGTTATGACATAACTTTTTAAGCCAACGCAAAAACCCCCTTCCCTTTAAAAACGGAAAGAGGGCGTAAAATAATGCCTCTACTATTCGACAATGTATGTTTTAAACCGTGGGACGAACGTTAAGGAGTGAGTCACTATCAACGTTTACAACTTCAGTCAGTATAACTTTTGATGCCCCCGGCAGGATTCGAACCTGCGACACACGGTTTAGGAAACCGATGCTCTATCCCCTGAGCTACGAGGGCCCGAAAAAAACAGTGATCACGCCGATGTTGCCCTAGCAAGGGTTTTATAATTCGACGTCCCTTAGAATGGGCGCTAAGCTTTTTTACACGGTACAAATCATTATACAAAAACGAATACCATTTGAAAAGCGTAACATTTTTTTCACATGGTATGGGGTACAGTTGTGTGGTAAAATATAATACATCTTGTTCAATGGATTATAGATTGGAGGAATAGCCATGGCAGGAGTTCCTTTTATCGCAATAGAAGGACCGATCGGGATTGGAAAGACGTCCCTAGCTAAAAAACTTTCTGTTCATTATGACTTTCACTTGTTAAAAGAAATTGTGGAGGAAAATCCTTTTCTCGGCAAATTCTACGAGGATATTGATGAGTGGAGCTTTCAAACGGAGATGTTTTTTTTATGCAATCGATTTAAACAACTCGAGGATATCGAGAAAAAATATCTAAATGAAAACAAAGCCGTAATGGCTGATTATCATATATCGAAAAACATGATTTTCGCAAAGCGCACCTTACAGGCAGATAAGTTTGATAAATACGAGCAAATTTATCATATTCTCACAAATGATATGCCTGTTCCGAACATGATGATTTATCTACATGCTAGTCTTGATACCATTATGGAACGAATTCGCATGCGTGGCCGTGATATTGAACAGAACATTAAAGCATCCTATCTCGCCCAGCTTGCACAGGACTATGAGGATTATATGAATGAGTTCGAATTGTTACATCCAAACATTCCAGTGATCCGAATCGACGGCGACAAGATAGATTTTGTAAAACATCAGGATGATCTTGAAGGAATTATAGCCCAAGTCGACAAACAGCTGCAAAGCTTTCGTGCAATGAAATGATAGATTAAAAAAGGAGAACTACCAATGAACTTAAGAGAAAAATATCTTATACCGAATGATAGCATCATTACGATCGCTGGAACTGTTGGTGTCGGGAAATCAACGATGACAAAGGCCTTGGCAAATGCACTACAATTTAAAACATCCTTTGAAAAAGTGGACACCAACCCATACTTGGAAAAATTCTATGCAGACTTCGAACGCTGGAGCTTCCACCTGCAAGTATATTTTCTAGCTGAACGTTTCAAGGAACAAAAGAAGATCTTTGAATACGGCGGTGGCTTTATTCAGGATCGTTCCATCTATGAGGATACAGGCATTTTTGCTAAGATGCATTATGAAAATGGCACCATGTCCAAGACGGACTATGAGACGTATACAAACCTTTTTGAAGCAATGGTCATGACTCCATACTTCCCACATCCCGATCTACTAATTTATTTGGAAGGCTCGTTTGACGAAGTAGTGGATCGCATTCAGGAACGTGGGCGAGAGATGGAAAAGAGCACTCCAGTATCTTATTGGGAAGAAATGTACACTCGTTATTCAAATTGGATTGATAACTTTAATGCATGCCCGATTTTACGCATTAATATCTCGGATTATGATTTAATGAAAAATGAGAACTCCATAGAACCAATTCTAGAAAAAATCGGTCATTTCATTCAACAGTCCAGACGTTGGAAATCAAGAGAAGTAGTGAAGTAAAAATAGCAACAAAAAACACCCTATTGTGTAGTGAAACTTTCCACACAATAGGGTGTTTCTAGCTTACAAGAGAATCCAAATAGCCACCAAGACAATGGCCAGTATAGCCCAGAAGAAAACCTGCTTGTTAAGTCCTCTGTTCGAATTTCCCACCAAGTCAGCCTCCTAAAAGTTGTACTCCATTCGCTTAGTCGTTCTTTTTACCAAGCTCAATAGAGCGGTCCCTTGCACTTTCTACACAGCTCATCACTATACGCTGGAAATCGTTCTCTTTTAAAGTTTCGATACCAGCTTGCGTGGTTCCTGCAGGACTTGTTATTTTTTCTCGCAACACGTCTGCTGCATCACCTGATCGCTTCAGCATTTCCCCTGCACCACGAACGGTTTGGGTAATCAAAGCCTTTGCTATTTCCTGATCAAGCCCTGAATCAACGGCAGCCTTTTCCATTGCTTCTACCATATAGTAGATATATGCAGGCCCACTACCAGAAATCCCTGTCACAATATGCATATCCTCTTCTTCCACAATGACCGTTGTACCGATTGTATCGAACAACTCCTGGGCCGTAACTATATGCTCTTCTTTTGCAAAGGCACCTGCTGAGATGGCTGTTGCAGAATAACCGATAGAAGCTGATGTATTTGGCATGGCTCGAATGACAGCTATATCCTGTCCAGTGAGGGAGGCAATATATTCCGTAGAAATTCCAGCAATGACAGAAACAAGCAGTTGATCTGGTTTGATATGTTCCTTAATCGATTGAACTGCTGCTTCCAGGTCATACGGCTTTGTTGCTAGTACAATCACATCTGCGTCCTTCACGACATCCGCCTTATCTTGCATGCTGGTTATTAAATATTTTTCCTCAAGACGCTCTACACGTTCTTTATTACTTTTATTCGTTACAATAATATCATCTTTATCCAATACGTTTGCCTGAACAATACCAGAAATAATGGATTCAGCCATCGAACCTGCTCCGATAAATGCAATCTTCTTCATTTTCCATTCCTCCTTTAAATTTTCATGCGTATAACTAAAAAAACTCACGCCATCCTGAATCTTCTCAGGACGGAGTGAGTTTCCGCGGTACCACCTAAATTGGCATATTCATGCCCAGCTTTTATTGTCAACACAGTATCACTGCGGTTAGCTTCTTCACTAACGACTCCCAGGCAGGTTCATATACGCTGGCCCCGATGGAATTTTTCAGCCGGTGAATTCCAATCTCTTTCAGGTGCTAATATACTACTAGTCTGATCAACGTCGAATTATTAATTTTTATTACTATATGTCTTACACGCTAAAAAGTCAAGACGTATTTACAAAGAAAAAAACCGCTACGAAGTAACGGTTTTTTTTATCTCCAATTTTTATGCGCTAACTTTATTCATGGAGGAGGTAGAGGGATTCGAACCCCCGCGCGGTTTGACCCGCCTGTCGGTTTTCAAGACCGATCCCTTCAGCCAGACTTGGGTATACCTCCGTGTGGCAACAGAATATAATATATCATGCTGAAAAAAAGATGTCAATTATTTTTTTACATAAATTTTATAAAGTAAAAACAATCGAGAAAGCTGGCGTTTTATGTAATCGTTTCGTATTCCATTTCTGAAAGGTTGCACTTGAGATCAATCCTACTACTGAAATAATCGCTTATATTTATATGCCTTATCTGAATAATAATGTAGAGGCTGGCTATGAGTATTAATTGATAGATCTACTTTCAACTCCGTTAAAAATAGTAATATCTCAGAGGGTATATCTATTGTATGAATCATATTTTCCGCCCCAAATGTATATACCTCCAACAGGCAATGTGCATCATATTCAGCTAGAATTTCTTTAATAGCGACTTTCTTTAATGCGTTGCTGAACTGTTCCACAAACTCTTCTAATAGTTTTTGGGTATGTGCTTCTGGGTAATCATTTATTTCCTCTCCGCTTTCAAGATCGCCTATCCGGTAGATCCAAGATGCTGTATAAGGACTTCCTGGCATTCTTGGACGAGTAGGTGTTGGACTATAATGGTAGTAAGGTTGATAAGATTGTGTATGGATTGGAATCATGCTTAACTTTTTGGTTATAACAAGGGGGTCAAAATGCTTTTTACTTCCCTCTGGATCATGCTCTGTATAAATCATAAATGATAAGAATATCGTTCGCTTCAAAGAAACTAGCTCCTTTATGGGGAAAAGTATAGTCATACGCTTCATTAACCAACCTTTATAAGTCAAAATACACAGAATAGTATACAACACCCTATTCAAAGAGTAAATTTTCCCAGACAAAGCTTCTATTTAAAGCAAAAAACAAAAGTAGCATCCGTATAAGAAAGATGCTACTTTTGATAGGAAATTTTTACGCGCTACTTTACTTCCCTGTCCGCTCCGAAAACTCTTGTTTAATCTCTTCAAATAATGCAGGATTTGTTAAAAGCTGAAGAGCTGTTAGAGCTGATGCTTTCGCTCCTTTTATAAGTGCTTGATCACCTTTCTCAGATCGTGCTGCCTCTCGAAATGCTACCGTATGGCCAACCAAATCGCTGGAGCCGATTTTGATATGTGGATGAATGGTTGGAACCACTTGGCTGACATTTCCTGCATCTGTAGAGCCGAGTGCCTTTCTTTCTTTTGTGATAACTTCCTCTCCCAGTTCTTCTGCTACTTCTTTAAAAACCTGGTCAAACCGTTTATTGACAATGAAATTATCTACTTCATTTTGGAAGGCAATTACTTTAACCTCTGCTCCTGTTGCTAATGCAGCACCTTCGGCAATAGCCTTCACTTTAGCCGTAACCTCGTTCAATAGTTCTCTGGAGTTTGCACGAATATAAAACCTTGCGTTAGCGTATTCTGGTACTACATTTGGTGCATCACCGCCATCTGTGATAATTCCATGAATACGAACATCTGACGGAAGATGTTGACGTAATGCGTTAATGCCATTAAAAAGTTGAATCACGCCGTCCAAAGCATTAATTCCTTTTTCCGGATGTGCGGAGGCATGTGCTGGCTTGCCGTAAAAAGAGAAATCAAGTGGATCTACCGCTAGACTTGGACCTGTTAGATTCGTTTGCGCCCCTGGATGAATCATGATTGCTGCATCTACATTCTCTAGCAGGCCATGCTTTACAAAGCTCCCCTTTGCACTTCCGTTTGGTCCGCCTTCTTCTGCAGGTGTGCCTAATACAACAAGCTCCCCGCCTACTTCATCCAATACTTTACTTAACGCTATTGCAGCTGCTGCACTTGTCGTACCAATCAGGTTATGGCCGCATGCATGGCCGATTTCCGGTAGGGCATCATATTCTGCCAGGAAACCAATCGTCAGACCCTCTTTTTCACTTTTCTTTTTCGCCAGAAAGGCTGTTTCATGACCTGCTACGCCTTTTTCTATCAAAAATCCTTCCTCAACTAGCAGTTCAATTAAGCGACCTGATGCGTAATACTCTTGGTTGCCAATCTCCGGGTTATCATGAATATCATGACTTACTTGAATGTATTTCTGTTTATTTTCCTCTACATTATCCAGGATGATCTTTTTCACTTCATTTACACTTTTAGCAACAACACTCATTTTCTTCACCTCTTTTTAAAATTGATTTAGCTTAGTGGCCAATTTCACTTAATGGCACAAATGTTGGAATGGAATTACCATTACGTTCTTCAATAATGAAGTCTGCTACATCATCAGACTGATAAATTTCCGCAAGTTTATTTAATGTTTCATTGTCCTTGTCTTTGTCTTGTACTGCAATAATGTTGATATATGGGGTCGCTGTTTCATCCTCATGATAGATAGAATCGTCCAGTGGGCTGTACCCGGCATCTACTGCGATTCCGTTGTTAATGATAGAAGCATCGACATCAGGCAAAACACGAGGAGTCTGGCCTGCCACAATTGGTTCAAACTTTAGGTTTTTCGGATTTTCCACGATTTTATCAACCGAACCATTTCCATCAAAGCCTTCTTCCAGCTTAATTAATCCAGCTTCTTGCAGGAGAAGAAGTCCGCGTCCCATATTCGTTGCTTCCTTTGGCAAGGCAATCGTACCACCCTCTGGGATAGCTTCCACGGAATCATGCTTTTCAGAGTAAAGGCCCATTGGTGCAATAACCGTCGTAGCAATTGGTGTTAAATCAAGGTCATGCTCTTTTATAAAGGCATCAAAATAAGATACGGTCTGGAAGGCATTCGCATCAATTTCTCCTTCCGCCAAAGCTAAGTTAGGCTGCACATAGTCAGAGAATCGAACAATTTCTACATTAATTCCTTCCTCCTTAGCCTTTTCAGCTACATAATCCCAAATGGTCGTATCAGAACCACTAATTCCAACTTTCACCGTGTCAGCAGCCTCTCCGCTAGAGCAAGCGCTAATTAACAATGTTATTCCAATTAAAACTAGTAAACTTAATTTTTTCATGTTGTATCTTCTCCTTTTTACCTTCTTCTAATTTTTTTAGATAATATATTTCCGGTGGATTGTAAGCCTTGAACCATGACGACGAGAATACCTACTGTAATGATCATCACTATCGTGTCAAACCGCTGGTAGCCATATGTAATGGCTAAGTCTCCTAAGCCACCACCACCGACTGCTCCTGCCATGGCTGATGCACCAACTAATCCAATCGTGGCAATGGTTGCACCTAGCACAAGGGAACTAAGTGCTTCCGGGATGAGGAAACGGATGATTATTTGCCAAGGTGTGGCGCCCATCGACTGCGCTGCTTCCATTACGCCGGGGTCTACTTCCAATAAGGAATTTTCTATTAATCTTGCAATGTATGGCCCTGCAAATAATACCATTGGTACGATCGCAGCTGCCGTTCCTATCGAGGTTCCAACCACTAGTCTGGTGAATGGAATCACCGCCACCATTAGGATGATAAACGGAATAGAACGAAATATGTTTACGACTGCATTTAGTACTGTGAAAATATATTTATTCTCCCATAAGTGCCCTTTTCGTGTTACGACAAGAATAATTCCTAAAACCAACCCTATGAGCATGGAGAAAAGCAGTGAAACTGCAACCATCACTATCGTTTGCCATAATGCCTCTGTAATCTGTTGCCAATCAACCAACATCTGCTAACACTTCCTTTATCCTTACTTTTTGCTGATGAATATGCATAATGACTCGGTTAATCTCCTTTTCTTCTCCTTTAAATTGGACGATGAGATTACCAAACGGTGTGCCCTGTAACTCTGTGATACTGCCAAATAGCACATTTACCTCCACCTGATACTGCTTGGAAATTTGCGATAATAGTGGTGTTCCAGTAGATTCCCCAACAAAGACAATCCGATAAATTTGTTTATGTGTGTCCTGTTTTTGGATTAAGTCATACACAGAGTCTGGTATTTGATCATGCATGACGGTACTAACAAAATTATGGGCTGTAGTCGTTTTGGGTTGGGAGAAGACATCAAACACGGAACCGGCTTCCACCACTTTCCCATCTTCCAATACCGCAACCTTGTCGCAAATTTCTCTAATGACACCCATCTCGTGAGTAATAATCAAAATGGTAATATTGTATTCCTGATTAATTCGCTTCAATAGCTTTAAAATAGCGTTTGTCGTGTCTGGGTCAAGTGCTGATGTTGCCTCATCACATAACAGGATGGATGGCTGTGTTGCTAGAGAACGAGCAATCCCGACACGCTGCTTCTGTCCGCCGGAAAGTTGGTCCGGATAGCTATCTGCTTTATCCCGCAAGCCTACAAAATCAAGCAATTCATGAACGCGGCGCTCCACTTCCTTTTTTGGTGTTTTACTTAGCAATAATGGCATCGCCACATTGGTAAAGACGGTTTTAGAATTAAGTAAATTAAAATGTTGAAAAATCATTCCAATATTCCGCTTTGCTTCCCGAAGCTCTTTGGCCGATAATTCTTGAAGGTTTTGGCCATTGACGGTAACCGTGCCAGAAGTTGGTTGCTCCAACAGGTTTACACAGCGAATAAGTGAGCTTTTGCCTGCTCCACTAAACCCAATGACACCGTAAATCTCCCCCTCTTCTACATGAAGGTTCACCTCATCTAGCGCTTTTACACCTTCTCCCTTTTCACCATAAACTTTTGATACGTGATCAAATGTAATCATTTGCTTCCTCCGATCGTCTGTTATTTCTAAATGAATTAAAAAACCTCTTCTTAAAAATAAGAAGAGGTTATAGAAAGCGTTCCTCTTCTTATCTTTACAGAAATACATCTGCTGGAATTGGCACGTTGCTAAAAGCACGTTGCCGAGGTTTCAATGGGCCAGTCCCTCCACCTCTCTGGATAAGAAGTTTTTATTTAATTTTGGTTGAAGAAGAGTTTTCGTTTACTAAACGAAAAAATCCCTTCTTATAAAAATAAGAAGGGATCAGCTATGTACGATCATCCTCTTCTTATTTTTCAGGCATTCGCGCCTGTTGGATTTAGCACAGTACTAGTTAAAGTCCGCTGCCGAGATATCAATGGGCCAAGTCCCTCCATCTCTCTGAATAAGAAGTAATGCATATTTAATTTGTTGTTGCTATTTACAATACTACCAGCTTTCCAATCTGTCAATATATTTTTAATAATTATTGTTAATTCATTTTATACCTGGAAGAGACTCAGAAGAAAAGAAAAGGGCGAGACATGAAGTCCCCCCTCTTCTGATTAAGCTAAACATGGTTATGATATTATTATTCCTTAGGTTCCAGATCTTCAAGAGAATTAATATCCATATAAGCTGGTACAGCTAACCCGGTCTTAGCGCCCTCTAAGTTTGGTCCCAAATCATCAAAATCCCTTTTGTACTCTTCATATAGATCGGCGTGTGTTATTGGCATCCATACTGCTAAAGATGCATCAGCATTACCAGTTGCTACGGCCTCAAACATAATAGCTGGGTCAACTTGTGTAAGTGTCACATTAAACCCTTTTTGCTCTAATGCAACTTTAGCAACATTTGCTGTGAAAATAGCATCATCCCAAGGTAAAAGAGCCAATTCAATGGAAGTGCCATCAACAGAATCTACGCCTTCCGTCCACTCTGCAATAATTTCTTGGTTGGCATTTGCCCATTCCTCTGTTACTTCCTCATAATCCTTTTCTTGAGCCTCTAATAATGCCTCTTCTACAGCCGATAGCTCCAACTGTATACGATCAATAATTGTATATGCTTCAGGCATCTCCTCTTTTAACCCTTTTCTAGCAATAGTCGTAATCTTTTCTTCATCTCCATGAATACCTTTGGGGTCCTCTAAATATTTCAAATCCCACTTAGCAAACTTATAATGAGGAGACCATGCACTAAAAACAATTGGTTCTTCATTATCAATTGCTTCACTTAACTTCGTTAACATCGCACCAGCTGAAGAAAGTTGCTGTTCCCACCCTGCAAGATTCTCGTACGCATCTAAAACTTCTTCATTCTTTTTCGTTTGTCCAGCACCAGGCTCCGTTCCGGTAATTGTGTAACTTAGTTCTTCACTAACACTGGTGTCAGCTTGTGCATCTCCGTCTTCGGATCCACACCCTGCAACAATAATAGATAAGGACAAACCAGCAATTACCCCCAGTTTCCTCCATTTAAACTTCATCATAAGAAAAAAACCTCCATCTTCCTGTACTATTATTCGACTATTTTTTACACAAGGACTCAAAGTTTGTCGAATTCGACACACAAACATAATGTTATACTTATTGGTAGCTTGTTACAAACGTTGTATACAGTTATTTCTGTACAAATTGTTTATAAAATTATAATTAAACAACAATTTCTATAAGGAATGTTAGCTTTGCTTTGTTTTTCTCTCTATATCGCATGATTCTTACAAATCTGATTTAATCGGCATATAAACTAATGAGTAAAGTAATTGAAGAAATGTAAAGATGCGCACACTCTGGAGGTGACTGTTGCGATCAAAGAAAGTATATCGCCAAAAATTATATTTTTTTCTCTTAAAAAAAGGCTGATTTTCGAATGAACGAAAACCAGCCTTTTATTATCAAATTTAATTATTTAATAACTTCCTTACCACCCATATATGCACGAAGCACAGATGGAACAATGACAGAACCATCCTCTTGTTGATAATTCTCTAAGATCGCTGCAACGGTACGGCCAAGTGCCAATCCGCTACCATTCAACGTATGAACGAATTCCGGCTTGCCATTTGCTTCTCTACGGAAACGGATGCCTGCACGTCTCGCCTGGAAATCTTCAAAATTAGAACAAGAAGAAATTTCCCGGTACGTGTTTTGGCTTGGAATCCATACTTCAATATCGTATTTCTTCGCTGCCGTAAATCCAAGATCTCCTGTACACATGCTCATAACCCGATATGGTAACTGCAGAAGCTGTAATACTTTCTCTGCATGGCCAGTCAGGTTCTCCAATGTGTCATAAGAATCCTCTGGTTTCGCAAAGTGAACAAGTTCTACTTTGTTGAACTGATGCTGGCGAATTAGTCCACGCGTATCACGCCCCGCAGATCCTGCTTCAGAACGGAAGCAACCACTGAAAGCAACGTACTTTTTCGGCAAATCATCTACCGTTAAAATTTCATCACGGTGATAGTTCGTAACAGGCACTTCAGCTGTAGGTGCCATGAAATAATCCCACTCTTCTAACTTAAAAGCATCCTCTTCAAATTTAGGAAGCTGGCCAGTACCAGTCATGCTTGTGCGATTAACAATATATGGTGGAAGCATTTCTTCATACCCATGTTCATCTGCATGTAGATCCATCATAAAGTTCAGTAAAGCTCGCTCTAATCTTGCACCAAGGCCTTTATAGAAAACGAAACGGCTCCCTGTTACTTTCGCTGCTCGTTCAAAATCTAGGATATCAAGGTTTGTGGCAATATCCCAATGCGCCTGAACATCAAAGCTAAAGTCTTTACGTTCTCCCCAATTGCGCACTTCTTGATTATCCTCTTCATCCTCCCCAACAGGCACGCTTTCATGTGGAATATTAGGGATGGATAACATGATCATATTAAGTGTTTCTTTAATCTCTTTTAATTCTTTATCTAGTTCAGAGATGCGCTCCCCAACCTCACGCATTTCTTTAATGGCTTGGTCTGCATCTTTCTTTTCTTTTTTCAGAACGGAAATCTGCTTAGAAGCCTCATTACGTTTTGCTTTTAATTGCTCTGTTTCGGCAATAAGCTCTCTACGTCTTTCATCTAATTCACCAAATTTGTCTAATTCGGATAAATCTTCCCCTCGGTGGGCTAGCTTTTCTTTTACTTCTGTGAAGTTGTTACGTAAATACTTCATATCCAGCATGTTGTTTTCCTCCTTTGATTATCTTTTAAAATACAAAAAACTCCCGTCCCTAATAAAAATAGGGACGAGAGTATGATTCCCGCGTTGCCACCCTTGTTGAAGAGTATAACCTCTTCCGGCTTATCGTGTTAACGGTACTACCGGGTTGATTTACTACCGGGGTGCCCGGGTTCAACTAACCAGTTCAAGGATGGATTCACAGCATACTCACGTCGATTCACACCAACCATCGACTCTCTTTAGAAAGCTATACTGTTACTAATTCCTATCATAACTTTTATATTCTATTACTAATTATAGCATATCATATACAATTTATACATCGAATGCAACCCTGGTCTTAAGTAATCTTTATATATATCGCTCTGTGTAAAAAGTTGTGACGCAATATCTAGCGGAGGAAAATACGCAGACTCCTTGGGGAGGAAAGGCATCGGTAAGACCCCGTAGTGCGTAGCACACGGAGGCTTACCAGCCGCCCCAGGAAAGCGAAGTATTTTCCGTAGCGCTGGGTAAAGCACTCACTTATAATTTTTTAAACCATTAAGCAGTTGCTTTGATGGATGCTTCGACCATTGTGACGAAATGGGCGATGACGCGGTTGTCGTCGGTTAGTTCCGGGTGGAAGGCAGTGCATAGATAATGCCCTTGCTGTGCTGCAACGATTCTATCTTGATATGTTGCTAGTACTTCCACTTCCGGCCCAGATTCTAAAACATATGGTGCACGAATAAATACCGCATTAAACGCATCACCTATATGCTTCATATCAAGCTCTGCTTCAAAACTTGCTACCTGACGGCCAAATGCATTCCGGGCTACTTTCATGTTCATTAAGCCAAGATGGGCATTATCCTGGCCGTCAATCTCACTTGCCATAAGAATGAGACCCGCACAGGTACCGAAAACTGGTTTGCCTTGACGGCCAAATTCCTGAATAGCAGTAAAGAATCCATAGCTATCAATTAAACGGCGCATGGTGGTGCTTTCTCCACCAGGAAGAATCAGGCCATTAATCTCTTCTAGCTGTTCTACTCGCTTTACTTCAACAGCCTTTGCTCCACATGCTTCTATCGAACGAATATGCTCACGTACCGCTCCTTGAAGCGCAAGAACACCAATCGTTATCATAAAACATTCCTTCTTTCTATTCGCTACGATCCTGCATACGGTCATGGGCAGCAATCGTGCTCATTTCAAGACCTTTCATTGCTGTACCTAACCCTTTGGATAGCTCACTGATTAATGCGTAATCTTTATAATGAGTTGTTGCTTCCACAATGGCTTTTGCGAATTTTTCCGGGTTATCTGATTTAAAAATACCAGACCCAACAAATACGCCATCTGCTCCTAGTTCCATCATAAGTGCCGCATCAGAAGGTGTTGCAATACCACCAGCCGCAAAGTTAACAACAGGTAGACGGCCTTCTTCACGGATTTGTAGCAATAACTCATAAGGTGCGCCGATTACTTTAGCAAATGTCATCACTTCGTCTTTAGACATTGCAGAAAGCTTGCGGATCTCAGATTGTACTTCACGCATATGACGAACAGCTTCTACGATATTTCCTGTACCCGGCTCTCCCTTTGTACGTAGCATAGAAGCTCCTTCTCCAATACGACGAGCTGCTTCGCCAAGATTACGGCATCCACATACAAATGGCACTGTGTAATCAGATTTGTTTAGGTGATAAATATCATCGGCTGGAGTCAATACTTCACTCTCATCAATATAGTCGACACCCATTGCTTCGAGCACACGCGCTTCCACGATGTGACCAATACGCGCCTTCGCCATAACGGGAATAGATACTGCATTTAATACTTCTTCCGTAATAGTCGGGTCAGCCATACGAGCTACACCGCCTGCTGCGCGAATATCAGATGGTACGCGCTCAAGTGCCATTACAGCAACTGCACCTGATGCTTCCGCTATTTTAGCTTGCTCGGCGTTCACAACATCCATAATGACGCCGCCTTTTTGCATTTCCGCCATACCGCGTTTTACACGTTCTGTACCTGTATTTGACATGTAGAATTCCCCCTAATTTTTATCGTTCGTATTAGCTAAATAATCCTTTAACCCAATCTGCAGCAGTTGTGAATAGATCTGCAAAGAAATCACCAACTGCTCCAAGCGTTAACATAAACCAGTTTGACTTCTCTACTGACTCATCCGCAACGATCTCAATTGGCCCATCAGATCCTGTCATAATATAACCATAATCATTTTCGCCTTCATATACAACCTCGGCACTCCCAACAACATCCCCTTTTTTAACAGGTGCGGTCAGTTCTCCTTCAGCGTTTAACTTCTCTTCATCAAGGGTATAGTTAATACTATATTGGTTCGCTTCATCTTTTTGAATAGGGAAGGAGACAGCTTGTCCAGTTGAAACAGAAACCACATCTTCTTTCCCCTTAGCTACAGAAATACTCGATTGATCCTCTAACTGATAACCGGCCGGGAATAATTCGGTTGTTTCAAAGTTATCAAAACCGTAATCTAGTAATTTTGCAGTTTGAGCAAAACGCTCTTCTTCACTAGCTGTTTTCATTACTACGGAAATATAGCGTTGGCCATCACGCTCAGCAGTACCAGTAAAGCTATAACCCGCTTTATCTGTGTAACCTGTTTTTAGCCCGTCCACTCCTTCATAATAGAATTGCTTTAAGAAAGTGGTGTCATGGGCCAGCATATGGTTCCAGTTACGAATTTGTTGACCATCAAATTCAGTGGCTGGAATACTAGAAATTTCTAGTGCTTCCGGATAATCCTTTATGAGATGGTAAGCAAGTAAAGCAGATGATTCCGCAGATAATAGATTCGTTTCATCTGGTTCCGTGCCTTCTGGATAGTTGTCACCTAATGAGGAATTATCCAATCCTGTTGAATTAACAAATTTATAGTCAGGGAGCCCCATTTCTTCTCCCTTTTCATTCATCATTTTTACAAACTCACCTTCTGAACCAGCAATCAGTTCAGCAAGTGCAATGGTGGTGGCATTATCTGAATTAATTGCCATCGCTTCATACAACGATCTAACAGTATAATCTTTGTTCTGTCTTAAACCAACACCTGAAAAAGAGTTATTGGCAGAAATACTGTAAGGATAGTCGCTAATCTGTGTTGTAGTGTCCCAGCTGATTTGACCTTCTTCGATGGCTTCCCATACAAGATATTCTGTCATCATTTTTGTCATACTTGCTGGAGGCAGGGCTTCATCTGCATTCTTTGCAAAGACAATTTTCCCTGTTGCTGCATCAACTAAAATAGCCGATTCAGCTTCAATATCTAACGTGCTTTGAGCTTTTGCCGAAAACGGCTGTACAAATACCGATGTCATCACTACTAAAACAGCTAGTAATAATGATAGACGCTTTTTCATTATGTGTTTCAACTTTCTTACCTCCAACATGTAGTTTAACCTTCTTATGGTGTACGCGTGCACTTTGTTATTTTACCATAGAAAACGCTAAAAAAATAGACGGGGAATCGCCCCGTCCACTAAATTTTCAGTTTTATACTCGACTTCCTATTGTAATGAGTAATTCGGTGATTCTTTCGTTATTTGCACATCGTGTGGATGGCTTTCGCGAAGACCTGCATTCGTAATTTTAATAAACCGCGCATCTTCTCTTAGTTCGTCGATCGTTGCAGTACCACAGTATCCCATACCTGAACGGAGCCCACCTATTAGTTGATGAACAGTATCAGCAAGCGCCCCTTTGTAGGCAACTCTTCCTTCAATTCCTTCTGGTACCAGCTTTTTAGCTTCATTTCCTTCCTGGAAATAGCGATCTTTTGAGCCTGCTTTCATGGCACCAACCGATCCCATGCCACGATAAACTTTATATTGTCTACCCTGATAGATTTCCGTTTCACCAGGACTCTCATTAACACCAGCAAACATACTACCAAGCATAACTGCATGTGCACCTGCTGCTAATGCTTTTGCAATGTCCCCAGAGTATTTAATCCCGCCATCGGCAATAACAGGCACATTGTATTCTCCTGCTGCAAGCGCACAATCATGCACCGCTGTAATTTGCGGTACGCCCACACCAGCTACGACGCGTGTCGTACAAATAGAGCCAGGGCCAATACCTACCTTCACAATAGAAGCTCCAGCTTCAATTAAATCTCTGGTCGCTTCTGCAGTAGCTACATTTCCTGCTATAATATCTAACTCAGGATATTTTTCACGGACTACTTTTACTTGGTTTATTACACCTTCTGAATGGCCATGCGCTGTATCAATAACAATTACATCAACACCTGCTTCAACCAATTTCTCAATACGTTTCATCGCATCTCCTGTAACACCAACAGCAGCACCTGCAAGTAATCTCCCTTGCTTATCCTTAGCAGCATTCGGGAATTCGATTACCTTTTCAATGTCCTTAATGGTAATTAATCCCTTTAGCGTTTTTTGATCATCGACTAATGGGAGTTTTTCAATTTTATAACGCTGTAGAAGCTGTTCGGCTTCTTCTAATGTCGTGCCCACAGGCGCTGTGACAAGATCCTCACTTGTCATAACTTCCGCAATAGAGATAGAGTAATCTTGAATAAAACGAAGGTCACGATTCGTTAAAATGCCAACAAGCTTTTGTTCTTCGATCGAGTTAACAATCGGTACACCGGAAATCCGAAATTTTCCCATGAGATGTTCCGCATCGTAAACTTGATGTTCAGGAGTTAAGAAAAATGGGTTCGTAATAACACCACTTTCCGAACGCTTCACACGGTCTACCTGTTCCGCTTGATCTTCAATGGACATGTTTTTATGAATGATTCCTAAGCCACCCTGGCGAGCCATCGCAATCGCCATTTCAGCTTCTGTTACGGTATCCATCCCTGCACTAATAAATGGATTATTCAATTGCAGGTTCTCTGTCAACTTCGTTTTTACCTGCACATCCTTCGGCAATACTTCTGATTTTGCCGGCATCAGTAAAACGTCATCAAATGTCAGTCCTTCTTTTGCGAACTTGTCTTCACGCATGATAGATCCTCCTCCTGATTTGTAATATGTATGCAACGTGCTATCCTTGCACAAGCTATGCAAGTAATACTATTTTTATATACAATACGCCAACCTATTTGCTTTTTCAACCAGAACTTTAAACAAAATTAAAGAAAGTAGATTCAAAATTTTTAAATAGTTGGGGGAGGATGTTATATGCAGGAAATAGAGGTGTTTTATACCTACTTAATGTCACAGCAAACAGCACAGCATTACCTGCTCAACTGTTATAAAGAAATAGATGGAATAGACGCTGAAAAGAAAAGCTACGAAAACTGCACAACATTTATGTCTTACCTAGAACACGGGAAGCTGTTTTACAAAAGTGGAGACAATGCCTCTCCGATTCTTCAGCCTGTCCTCTATTTTTATGGGATGGCACATCTTATAAAGGCCTGCCTTCTAACTGTTCGACCTGATTACCCTGAATCAACAAGCCTGCTTGCACACGGAGTAACAGCGAGGAAGCGAAAAAAGAAGGATTATTCTTTTCTGAACGATGAAATAAAGCTTCAGCATAATGGGTTGTTTCCTTACTTTTCCGAGCATCTCTTTCAAATAAAACGTTACCCTTTCGAAAAAATCACAATGAAGCAGCTCTTATCCCTTATCCCAGAAATGAAGCATATATTCCATTTCAACGGAGACGAGGGGTTATATAGAGTAGGGAAAAAGAACGGCACATGGTTAGAATTCCCTCATGCAATTTTAGATGACTACCATACTACAAAAGACAGCTTCTTAAAGAAAATCACTCCCTATATTCCAGAAATTAAGCATGTAGAAGTAGACAACGCGTATATCCGAGTGGAACTTATCCAGCAGTTGAGGGATATAAAAGGACCGTTTTATACAGATACCTCCCAGACCTCTATCTACTTCCCTGCAAGCAAGGAGGTATACCTGCCATTCTCTGAAGTGATGATCCATTATCTACTTCTTTATAACCTGAGCATGCTTTGTCGCTATGAGACGGAGTGGTGGGGCGATCTCTTTACATCCAAGCCAGAAGTAGACTATCCGTTTATCACCCAATTCCTTAAAGAATCAGCAGCTAAGGTTCCATTTTTGCTTGGTTTGGAGCTTTATAAAAAACGTGGTGGTGGCTTTTTTGGTTGATTGGGCGGCGCGCTTGGTTGATTGGACACTGCTCTTGGTTGATTGCACTGCTCCACTGGTTGATTGAACACCACCATTGGTTGATTGCACTGCTCCACTGGTTGATTGAACACCACCATTGGTTGATTGCGCTGCACCACTGGTTGATTGAACACCACCATTAGTTGATTGCACTGCTCCACTGGTTGATTGAACACCACCATTGGTTGATTGCGCTGCACCACTGGTTGATTGAACACCACCATTGGTTGATTGCGCTGCTCCCTTGGTTGATTGCACACCACCATTGGTTGATTGCACTGCTCCACTGGTTGATTGAACACCACCATTGGTTGATTGCACTGCTCCACTGGTTGATTGAACACCACCATTGGTTGATTAAACACCACCATTGGTTGATTGCACAACGCCACTGGTTGATTGCACAACGCTGGTTAATTAAACTATGCGCACATGCCGATTACTCCACTCCCATAATCCATTACACACCACTCATCTAACCAAAACCCAAACAAAAAGCCGGCATGCCCTACGAAGGGATACCGACAATTTCTTCAATATACATCTCTGTCTGCTGCAGGGAGACAATTTCATCTTTATCTTCCATACGCACCATTGGTCTTGTAGGATGTTTAGTATCAATAAAAACAATTTCACCTAGCTGGCTATTAGAAAGGCGGATTTTTGTACCAATGGAAAAGTGGGTCATGCTTTCTACAAAGCTTGCAACAACATCTGGGTCCAAGGTAGAAAATTGCTCCTTTTGTAACTCCTCAATAACTAGAAAAGGCGATTGCTTTTGTTTATAGGCTCTTTCACAAGTCATCGCATGATACATGTCACAGACAGCAATAATTTTAGCAAATTTATGTACTTTACTGCTCGTTAGTCCAAGTGGATAGCCGCTTCCATCCATTCTTTCATGGTGTTGCAAAATGGCGAGCTTTACAGACTGCTTGATGGTGGGGATATGCTCTACCATTCGATAGGAATAAGTAGGGTGCTTTTTTAGCTCGGCCATTTGTTCAGCACTTAAGGGATCTGTTTGCGAAAGAAGGTTATGATCAACTTTGGACATACCTGCATCTGAAAGCAATCCAGCTAGGCCAATTTGTAGCCATTCCCCAGAAGGATATCCCATCTTCTTCGCAAGGAATGCCGATAAGATGCCAACTGCAACACTATGATAGTAAAAGTAGTCTCGCTTTGTTGCATAGTGATGGAGCGTATATACAAACGAAGAGATATCCTCCATCCTTTTTAGCAACGGAATCATTTGCTTACGCACATAGGGCATATCAATTGGTGTACCATTTTTCCAGTTTTCAAACATTTTCTTGTATGCTTGTACAGTCTGTTCGTATTGTACTTCGAAGGTCGGAAGTTCTTCTTCCTGAGGCTCTGGTACAGGATGTTGCACCTGTTTAGCTTCCTCCACTTGCTCTGGGGTGAACGCTGCCCCTTTAGCTAGTTTCGAAGCAACCTCTACTGAATCCACTAGAAACTTCTTAATAACTGTGATATGTTCTTCTGTTAATACTGTGTTTTTCGGGATAATGGCTCTATTTGTTTTTCCTTTGATATCTCTAAGCAACACACATCCTGGGACAAGTTGCGAGGCTTTTACCCTCATAATTATTTCCCCCTGTACCATATTAATCAGGAAGGAGCTTGAGCCCCTTCCTGCCAATTTATTATTCTTCTGTATCCTCTTCCGTTTCAGAAGTAACTGTTTCTTCAACAGTTTCCTCTTCTTCCTCTTCGTCACGGTCTACACGTGCTACTGTTGCTACTTCCTCTTCTTCCTGCAGTCTAATTAGACGTACACCCATTGTATTCCGACCTGTTTCGGAAATATCCTGGACTGGAATTCGAATAAGTACACCTGCAACAGTGATGAGCATGAGGTCTTCTTCTCCTGATACGGCTTTAACCGCAACAACATGGCCTGTTTTATCAGTTAGATTACAGGTGAAGATACCTTTTCCGCCACGGTTTGTTACACGATACTCTGCTTCAGGTGTTTGTTTTCCGTAACCTTTACTTGTAACGTGCAAGATTTTGGAATCTTCCTGAAGAATTTCCATGGATACAACCTCATCATCTTCTCTAAGGGATATACCTTTCACACCGGCAGCAGTTCTGCCCATGGAACGGATTTGGTCCTCAGGGAATCGAATGAGATAACCATTTTTCGTTGCGATCATCATATCCTTATTTCCATCTGTCAGGCGTACGGAAATCAATTCATCCTCATCGCGAAGTCCTAATGCAATTAAGCCACCTTTTCGGATGTTAGCAAATTGGGATAGTGTAGTCCGCTTGGAAATACCGTGCTTGGTGGTGAAGAACAAGTAATCCGTGTCACTAAATTCGTTTACAGAAATTACAGCATTAACCCATTCGCCTTTCTCTACTTGGAGAAGGTTAATAATTGGGATACCCTTAGCTGTTCTGCTGAATTCTGGAACTTCATACCCCTTCGCCTTGTATACCTTCCCTTTATTCGTAAAGAACAGGATCGTGTCATGCGTAGAAGTCGAGACGAGATGTTCTACAAAATCGTCCTCATTGGTTCCCATTCCTTGAATACCACGGCCTCCACGTTTTTGAGTCCGATAAGTAGAAGAAGGCAGACGTTTGATATAACCTTGATGGGTAAGCGTAATAACAATATTCTCCTCTGGGATTAAATCCTCATCTTCAAAGAAGTCTACGCCTCCTAGTACAATTTCTGTACGGCGTTCATCGTTAAAACGTTCTTTCACTTCGGTTAACTCTTCCCGGATAATTTCAAGTACCTTTTCTTCATCAGCTAAAATTGCTTTTAACTCTTCAATTAAGTCGAGAAGCTCTTTGTACTCATTTTCGATTTTTTCGCGCTCTAACCCAGTTAGTCGCTGTAAACGCATATCCAAGATGGCCTGGGCTTGTTTCTCGGAAAGCTGGAATCGCTCCATTAAGCCATCTCTTGCAATATCGGTTGTTTTCGAGTTACGGATAAGTGCAATCACTTCATCCAAATGATCAAGTGCAATTCGTAATCCTTCCAAAATATGCGCTCTTGCTTCTGCTTTACGCAATTCAAACGCTGTACGTCGGCGAATAATCACCTTTTGGTGCTCAAGATAATGCTCAAGACATTGCTTAATTGTTAATACTTTCGGCTGACCATCAACCAGTGCCAATGTGTTAATCCCAAAGGTTGTCTGCAACGCCGTATGTTTATATAAGTTATTAAGTACAACATTCGCATTTACATCACGGCGTAGTTCCATGACGATACGCATACCATTACGATCTGATTCATCACGTAAATCCGTAATTCCTTCAATTCGTTTATCACGCACATGTTCAGCAATTCGTTCAATCAGTTTTGCTTTATTAACTTGGTATGGAAGCTCGGTCACGATAATGGTTGCTTTCCCATTTGCATGTTCTTCTATATTCGCTTTAGCCCGCACAGTAATTGAACCTTTACCTGTTTCATAGGCTTTTCTTATTCCACTTTTACCTAAAATTTGCCCGGCTGTTGGGAAATCAGGACCATGGATATAATCGTCCATTAACTCACTAATCGTAATATCCGGATTTCTACTAATCGCTAATACTGCGTCAATGGTTTCCCCTAGATGATGTGGCGGGATATTGGTTGCCATCCCAACCGCAATTCCTGATGTTCCGTTTACCAATAAATTAGGGAAACGTGCTGGAAAAACGACTGGTTCCCGTTCAGAGCCATCATAGTTATCAGTGTAATCAATCGTATCTTTGTTAATATCGCGCAACAGCTCCATCGATATTTTAGACATTCTCGCCTCTGTATAACGCATTGCCGCTGCGGAGTCGCCGTCCACTGAACCGAAGTTCCCGTGGCCATCTACAAGCATATAGCGATAACTGAAATCCTGTGCCATACGTACCATTGTTTCATAAACGGCTGAATCACCATGAGGATGGTATTTCCCGATAACTTCCCCAACAATACGGGCGGATTTTTTATATGCTTTATCTGAGTGCATCCCCAGATCATTCATTGCGTACAAAATTCTTCGATGCACAGGCTTCATTCCGTCACGGACATCTGGCAATGCACGTGAAACGATAACACTCATTGCGTAATCAAGGAAGGATGTGCGCATCTCATTACTTATATTTATTTCCTGAACGTTTGGACGTTTTTCCTCTGCCATTCCTATACCTCCTATCACTATTTATCTAACGACAATAGTGATTTGCCTCAAATATTACATGTTTTTATATTAATTTTAGATATCTAGGTTTTTAACGTACTGCGCATTTTCCTCAATAAAGTGCCTTCTCGGTTCTACTTTATCACCCATCAGCATATCAAATACTTGATCTGCATCAATGGCATCAGCCAGGTCAACCTGTAGCAAGGTACGTGTCTCTGGATCCATCGTTGTATCCCAAAGCTGGGTCGCATTCATTTCTCCAAGCCCTTTATAACGCTGAATCCCTGGTTTAGGTGCTTGTGGAAGCTCTTGAAGCAATTGATCAAGTGCTTTTTCATTGTACACATAATGAATAGCTTTACCTTGTTTAATCTGGTACAACGGTGGTTGTGCGATATAAATATAGCCATGTTCAATTAATGGGCGCATATAACGATAGAAAAAGGTTAATAGTAATGTACGTATATGTGCACCATCGACATCGGCATCTGTCATAATAACAACTTTATGGTAACGGGCTTTAGAGATATCAAAGTCCTCACCAATACCTGTGCCAAGCGCTGTAATCATGGCACGTACTTCATTATTGGATAAAATTTTATCAAGACGGGCTTTCTCTACATTGAGAATTTTACCGCGTAATGGCAGGATTGCCTGAAAATGACGGTCACGGCCGGATTTCGCTGATCCGCCTGCAGAGTCACCCTCTACAATATAAAGCTCACTTATTTTTGCGTCTTTTGATGAGCAATCTGCAAGCTTACCTGGGAGATTTGAAACTTCCAGCGCACTTTTTCTTCTTGTTAGCTCTCTGGCTTTTTTCGCTGCCATACGGGCACGAGAAGCCATAAGTCCTTTTTCAACAATAATTTTTGCAACGGAAGGATTTTCATAAAGAAACTTAGAGAACATTTCACTGAAAACAGCGTCTGTTATCGTACGTGCTTCACTGTTGCCGAGCTTTGTCTTTGTCTGCCCCTCAAATTGCGGGTCGGGGTGTTTCACCGAAACGATGGCGGTCATGCCTTCGCGAACATCATCACCGGTAAGGTTCGGGTCATTCTCCCTGAATAAATTATTTTTCCTTGCATAATCATTAATCACGCGTGTAAGACCTGTGCGGAATCCAGACTCGTGACTACCACCTTCATAGGTGTGAATATTGTTGGCAAAGGAATATAAGCTGCTTGCAAATCCTTCGTTATATTGAATGGCGACCTCAACGGAAATCCCCTGGTCTTCTCCTTCTGCATAAAAAGGCTCGTGTAAGACTTCTTTCGTACGGTTAATGTACTCTACATAGGATTTAATTCCGCCTTCGTAGAAATAGCTAACAGGCTCTTGGTCTGTACGCTTATCTTCTACGGTGATGGTAATTCCTTTATTAAGAAAAGCTAATTCACGTAAACGCTGGGTTAACGTATCATAATTGTACTCGGTGGTTTCAAAGATTTCAGGATCTGGAACAAAATGGGTGATGGTACCTGTTACATCTGTTTCCCCGACAACTTCAATTTCTCCTTGAGGTACACCTTTTTTAAAGCCCAAATAGTGAACCTTATTATCTAAATGAACATGGACATCAAGGCTTGTAGACAAGGCGTTTACCACTGATGCACCTACACCGTGCAAACCACCTGATACTTTGTAGCCACCGCCGCCAAATTTCCCGCCGGCATGCAGTACCGTCATGATAACTTCTAATGCAGGGCGACCAGTCTTTTTCTGAATACCTACCGGGATACCGCGGCCGTTATCTTTTACCGTAATACTGTTATCGGCTTCAATTGTTACGTCAATCCTGTCACAATATCCAGCTAATGCTTCATCGATACTGTTATCAACAATTTCCCATACAAGATGATGTAAGCCTTTCTCACTTGTTGATCCAATATACATGCCGGGTCTTTTGCGCACCGCTTCAAGGCCTTCAAGCACCTGAATCTGATCAGCACCATATTCGGATTCGTTTTTAATATTTTCTTCCATTGCCATGCTCTCACTTCCATTTCCTGTACTTAAAATGTATCGAATTAAAACAGTAGACTAAGCTTCTTCTATTTCTTCTTTAATTTCATCAGAGAAATCATCCAGCTTACTGATTGTGGATATCATACTGGCCCGCTTCTTCAACGTAGATACGGAAAGCGTACTATAATAGATCACTTCCTTTGTGATCATCACAGACTTTGCATCTACTGTTGGGCCTAACACTTTCTTTTCCTTGGCGGCGTTCTCCATCATTTCCTCCATAATAGAAGAGGATGAGATTAAATTATAATCAATGATTGCAATAACGTCTTTCGAGCGAATGACATTATCATTACCGATATGAATAAACATGCTTTCTTCCCCCCTAATCTATTTTTCCACTACACCATTTCGGACACGAAAGAGTTCCGCTTTATTCAGGGTTTCATGATTTATTCCATCAACACTAGTAGTAGAAACAAAGGTTTGTACCTTACCTTGAATGGTATGAAGTAAGTGTGATTGTCGGTAATCATCCAATTCACTCAACACATCATCAAGCAGGAGGATCGGATACTCCCCAACCTCATTGTATATAAGTTCAATTTCTGCAAGTTTCACCGACAAGGCAGTTGTTCGTTGCTGCCCTTGGGATCCAAAGGTTTGCACGTCCTTGCCGTTTACATAAAAGAGGAGATCATCACGATGTGGGCCAACTAAACTTGTTCCCCGCTCAATCTCTTTTTCTTGTATTTGCTGAAATTTATTTAAATAGATACTCTCTATTTTCTCCTTATTATCATCTTCTGATACTTCGATTGTCGGAGAATACTTTATTTCAAGCCTTTCCAGCTCACGGCTTATGCCATGATGAATTGGACTAGCCCATTTTCGTAATAAATCTAAAAAAACAAACCGTCTTTCCAACAAGGTTGCGGCATGTTCTACTAGTTGGTCTGTCAGTACTTGCAACATCGTTTTATCACGCGCATGACCACGTTGCAGCTGCTTTAACAGATGATTTCGTTGCTTTAATATTTTTTGGTATTGTCCTAAATGGTAGATATACCTTGGCTGGATCTGACCTAGCTCCATATCGATAAACCGCCTGCGTATTTGTGGAGCACCCTTTACCAGTGTTAAGTCTTCAGGGGCAAACATCACGACATTTAGAGCACCAATATAGTCACTCAAACGCTTCTGTTCAAGGCGATTCAGCTTTGCCTTTTTTCCTTTTGCGGAAAGAATAATTTCAAGGGGAAAGGTTTGATTCCGTTTGGTAATCCTACCCTCTATTTTAGCATACTCCTTCTCCCATTGAATCAATTCTTTTTCTCTAGGAGTACGATGCGATTTCGTGAAGGCAAGTAAATAGATTGCCTCCATCAAATTTGTTTTACCTTGTGCGTTTTCCCCAATAATTACATTGATTTTATTATTAAATTCCATTTCCAGCTTGTCATAATTGCGGAAATTTCGTAAATTAAGTTCTTCTATATGCATGACGAATCCTCTTTTTTTCGCTTCAGTTCAGGAACTTTTACTAGGAGGTCTCTGACATTTTTCAAGCTTTTATCACTTTATAGGATCCAATGCCTTCCACATCTACAATGTCTCCTGGATATAGCTTACGACCACGGCGATGCTCCCGCTCTTGATTAACTAATACGCCTTCCTCCTGCAAAAACGCCTTCACCATTCCGCCAGATTCAAGTACATTGGCTAGCTTTATAAATTGCCCTAAAGCAATATACTCCGTCGTTATCTCAATTTCTTCATGCATGATATCACCAAGTTTCCTACTTTATTTAGAAAAACATTTTACTTGTAAAAAGCTTTCTTCATTCTGTTTCGGGCATAGGAAAACCTACATCGTTGCGAATAGATGAACAAATGTAAATTTTCAATAGATATTGCTATTCTTTAGTTTTAACTTGTAAACGTCTTGTATACCTATTTTACTAAAGATTTGTCATTATGGAAAGGTATGACCCCATATTTACATCAGAAACGCTTATTTAGGCTTAAAATTGCTTCTAAAATGTTCTTCAGTAATTATTATAGTCTCTCCAGAATATAACAAGGCCCTCTATCTTTAAAAGATAAGGGCCTTATTACACACGTCGTTTTCTATTATTTAATACGTTCTGACGGGCAGAATGAGTTGCAGAATTGGATCGTCGTTTGCAGGGCGAATGATGAACGGGCGCATTGCTCCTGTGAATTCTACTTTTACTTCCTCGTATTCGATTGCTTTCAATGCATCAATCATATATTTGGAGCTAAAAGAGATCTTAAGTTCCTCTCCACTTATCGAAGGTACCGTAATTTCCTCTGCTACCGTTCCAACCTCAGGAGAATTACTAGTAATTTCAATTAATCCATTTCCTTTTGTGCTTAAACGCACGACATTATTTCGTTCTTCTTTCGCTAATAGGGAAGCACGATCAATTGTGCTTAACAATTCTTTTGTTTTTACATGAAGGACTGTTTTGCTTTGATCTGGAATTAAGCGAGAAGTCTCTGGATAGTTTCCATCAAGCAATCTTGATAGGAAATTGAGATTCTTTGTTCTAAACAAAATTTGATTGTTTGTAACGCTTATTTCCACAGTTTCTTCTGTATCATCTAAAATTTTGTTTAGTTCGTTTAAACTTTTACCGGGAACAACTACAGTTGGTAATTGGCCAGGCGCATCATTAACAGGGATTTCTCTTGATGCTAAACGATGGCTGTCCGTAGCTGTAAAGGTTAGGTTTCCACCATCAAGCTTAATGTTTACCCCTGTAAGAATAGGACGAGTCTCCATGGTAGAAACAGCAAATACAGTTTGTTTGATTAAGCTTTTTAACAAATCGATCGGCAGCTCAAAACTATCATTTGTTTGAAGTTTTGGCAGCTGTGGATATTCTTCTGCATCTTGCCCATTCAAGTTGAATTCCGCTTTACCGGAGCGTATGGTCACTTTAAGATTTTCATCAGACTCAATTTCAACTGTTTTCTCTGGTAATTTCCGAACAATATCTGGGAAATATTTTGCTTGCAGTACAATGCTTCCCTCTTCAATCTGTTCTACATTTACATTCCCATTTTCCTCAGCAGGAATAAACGATTCAATCGAAATATCTGAATCACTACCTGTTAATGTAATACCACTTTCTTTTGCTTCAATTTTCATTCCTGTCAATATCGGTATAACGGTACGGGATGAGATAGCCTTCATAACATCTTGAACACTGGAGATTAACTGATCCCGTTGGATAATAAATTTCATGAATAAATCCTCCTAATGGAAGTTCTTTTATATTTATTTTTATTATAAAAATACAGTCTTAATAGTAATAAGGCTTGTTGGTATGTGGATAAGCGAGTTTAAGCCAGATTATTAAAAGTTATACACATGTGGATAAACTGTTTGTAAGTTTGCATCGCTATTCACACTGTGCACAGGTTATCGTTACTGGGTTCATGCCAAAAAACGAGATGAAGTCCAGTATTTCTTAAAAAAGTGGGTCTAAAACTAAAACGATTTTAGATTTTCTTTAATTTCTTCTATTTCACGTGTTAGCTGTGTGTCATTTTCCATTAAGCGTGCAATTTTTTCGTGTGCATGGATAACGGTTGTATGGTCACGTCCTCCAAATTCCTCGCCAATTTTAGGCAAAGAGGAGTCCGTCATTTCCCTTGATAAATACATTGCAATCTGTCGCGGGAAGGCAATAGATTTTGTCCGTTTCTTCGCAAGGAAATCCTCTAGCCGGATGTTGTATTTTTCTCCAACTGCCTCCTGGATCCGTTGAATACTAATGATCTTAGGTTTGCTGCTTGGAATAATATCTTTTAAAGCATCTGCAGCTAAGGACGCGTCTATATCTTTGTTAACTAAAGAAGAATAGGCAACGACGCGAATTAAAGCCCCTTCTAATTCACGAATGTTGGTATCAATCTGATTGGCAATATAAAGCATCACTTCATTCGGAATATCGAGCCCTTCTGCTTTGGCCTTCTTCGTTAATATCGCAATCCGTGTTTCTAAATCTGGTGGGGTAATATCTGTGATTAGTCCCCACTCAAAACGAGAGCGTAAACGATCTTCCAGTGTTGGAATTTCCTTAGGTGGACGGTCACTGGAAATGATTATTTGCTTGCTTTCTTCATGTAAAGTGTTAAAGGTATGGAAAAATTCCTCCTGTGTGGATTCTTTTCCAGCAATAAATTGAATATCATCAATTAAGAGCACATCTACATTACGGTATTTATTACGAAAGTTAACGGTTTTGTTGTCCATAATGGCGTTAATGAATTCATTCGTAAATTTCTCTGATGAAAGGTAAACAACCTTTGCATCTGGGTCATGGTCTCTTACATAATGGCCGATCGCATGCATTAAATGGGTTTTACCAAGTCCAACACCACCATAAATAAATAGCGGGTTATAGGCTTTTGCCGGTGCTTCTGCCACAGCAAGAGATGCTGCGTGAGCAAATCTGTTCCCTGCACCAATAACAAACGAATCAAAGGTGTACTTTGCATTTAACATAGACTTTGGTGACTCAAGACCGCCGTCATTTCCCACATTCGGTTTGGGTGCCAGCTCCGTGTCTTCAACAGGAGGAGCAGAGTCTGGAATGATAAATTTCGTAGCCAGTCTTGAACCAGTAATTTCTAATAAAATATCGGATATAAGTGCGGTGTACTGGTTTTCGAGCCAATCTCTGGCAAATTCATTTGGTGCAGAAATAACAAGGGTATTGCCTTCAAGAAATTCAGCATTTGTATTTTTCAACCAAGTATCGAAGCTAGGCTTACTAATCTTTTCTTCGATTTTTTCCAGGGTTGCGACCCAAAGTTCCTCTATATTTTCCAA